>CAJGCZ010000018.1 GCA_904501975.1 uncultured Akkermansia sp. | reverse complement strand
CGGGCATTCTTCACCACGGCGGCAGCCGTTCCTCCTCCCCCCGTACGACGCACCGCAGGGCGTTCTTCACCACAGCGCCAGCTGTTCTTCACCATCTGCCGCAGGCAGATTCTTCACCATGCCCAACGGGCATTCTTCACCACGGCGGCAGCCGTTCTGCCACCCAAATACCGTTCGCTACGCTCACATCAATGCGCCCCACAAATTGGTAGTTGTGGGGGGAAATACTATCGGAGTGTTGGACTTTAGTCCAACATTTATTATCAAACCATACCACCAAAAAGGTGGGACTGAAGTCCCACGCTACGATATAGACAAATTTCCATTTGTGGGGCTATCGACCAAATGTTGAAACATCGTTTATATTTTTGCTAAAGGTCAATTTAGCCCCTCCCGTTGCACGGGTGCGGAGCTTCCCAATCAAAAATCCACCCCCAAAAACTCTAAAGATCACGCGCGCGTGTGCGCGTAAAAATGTTATATCAAAATCGAATAACTGTTATCAATATAGTCTTGTCATCTCTTTTTTAGAGAGATAGCAAGTAAAAAGTTTCAAAAAATGTTGATTATCAGTATATTAATTTATACTTGCATGGTGGGAATTGGTGCGAAATTTGACAAGCAAATTTGCATAACTTGTTCACTGTTAAAGCAAACTTTGTTATCTCCCTAAAAAAGAGATACACTTCGTCTCAGGTCGTCCCTGTTTTAGGTGAACTGTGGACGGAAATAAAGATAATTCAACAAGAAATTTATATGAAATTACATTTACCAGTAGCACTGCTCACAGCTGTTATCAGTGCGATGGCGTACGGTGCTGAGCCGGCCTATACTATAGACCGTACTATGGGCTCAGATATTCAAGGCGGTACATATAATAATAACGATGTTATCGTTAATGTAACCGGTGGTGATTTTGCCAAATACAACATGGGCGGTGTTCATACCCATCGTGGTATTGATGGAGCCATTCAGGGCGCTTCTGAAACAGATGTGATGCCCAACGACCATAATAATATCCCCACATACGGTGATATCTACCTCAACGTGAGTGGTGGTGAGAATATCTCTTGGGTAATCGGTGAAGGTGTGCCTACCCCTGTTAAAGTTACGGGTGACAAAAATATTAACGTCACCGGTGGCGAAATCGACTACATTGTTGGCGGTGTTAATTATGCTTCCGGTACCAATGGTTTCACCGGTGTTGGTAACGCTACTACGGTAAGCTCCAAGATCAATGATAAAGGTGAGACTGTAAACACGGAAGCTCAATGGGCCCACAAGGACGATTCCAACCCTGATATCAATATCTCCGTAACCGGCGGTACTGTTGGCCAGATTCGTGGCGGTAATAACAACAATTCCGCCAACGTTTACAACTCTCTGAAATACGCTCAGTCTACCGGCACGGATTTGATGACCGATAAGCCCTGGGCTGTTGCCGGCGATGTGAATATCTCCGTGGGTGGCGATGCCGTTGTGGGTGATGGTAAAAAGGCTATTGCCGGTGCCGGTGGTTCCGGTCACTCTGTGGATGGCTCTGTAAATATTGATATTACCGGTGGCACTATTAATGGTAACATCTACGCCGGTACCACTAATATCTATACCGAGGTAAAATCTACTTCCGTTGCTATCAGCGGCGGTACCATTAACGGTAATGTATTCGGTGGCGGTAACTATGATGATGGTGCTGACAAGGCTTCTGACTACGGCCTTAACCCCGCCGAAGGCCCCACGGTGAAGGGTAATACAGAGGTGGTTCTCAGCGGTGGTACGATTAACGGTAGCGTCTACGCTGCCGGTGATAAGGATATCGTTGAGGGTGATACTCGCGTAGTTATTAATGGTACCCAAGCCAAGGTAACAGGTGATATTTCCGGCGGCGGTATCAATGGTGCTGATGTACAGGGTAACAGCATTCTTGCCATCAAGAACAGCGGTGGTTTGGGTGTTTCTTGGGACCAATTTAAGGACTTCAACGCTCTTGAAATCGAAAATAGCCAGCTTGCTCTTGGTACACCGGACTCCGGTCATAAGCTGAGCTCCCAATTCCAGAACGTAAGCGTTGAACACTCTAACATTTTTGGCAACATTGATCACGCAGTCCTCTTCAAGGCTAATGACAGCGTGGTGGATATTAAGGACAGCTTTACTACGGTGGCCGGCTCTTCCATTACGAATACCGATGGCGCCATGACCGTTGGTCGTGATGCTACCTTCAATGGTACGAAGATCGAGGATTCTTCCATCGTAGCCGGTGGTGCTGTGACCATTGGCGGTGATAGCCAGGTTTCCGATAGCTCCATCACTGCCAATGGCGGTAAGGTCATAGTTAAGGAAGGTTCTGATATAACAAATGCTCATTTGACCGGAGCCGGTGTGAGCTTTGAGGCCGGAGCTCCCACGACGATGGTTGGCGGCACAATCACTGCTGTTAATGGCACTGTGCAGCTTAAGGATGCCAATGTAAGCATTGATGGTTTGACCGCAGGCCGCGTAAGTGTGCTTGAGGGGTCTTCACTTACCATGAACGAAGGTTCCTTTACTGTAACCAAAGACCCGGCCTCCAGTGCAGTTGTTTTGATTCGTGGTGGTGAGTTGACTGTAGATAATGGCGCCGAGCTGAAATCTACCAACAACTCTGCAGTCCTGCATGTTCAGGATGGTACGCTTAAGGTTGACAACGGTTCCACGGTTGATTTCTCCAAGAGCACATCCACCATTGTGGGTGAATACACCAACAAGGCTGATTTAACCGAGGGTCATATTATCCTCGATAATGGTTCTACCTTCATCGGTTCTCCTACGAATACTTGGTTGACCTCCGGTTCTATTGAACTTTATGGTGGTTCCACAATGGGCCTGTGCACAGAATCCAAGGCAGACCACAACTATCGCACTATCATCGGTGTGTATGATAGTAATGAGTTTGAAATCGTTGTATCTGAAGGTTCTAAGTTGACTTCCTCCGCATACGCTCTGGTGACAAACTACATGAGCAATACGGATGTTACGATTAAGGTTGATGGTGCAGGTTCTTCATTCACCCAGACTGCACAGACCACTTGGGGCCGCGATACTAACACATACCTGCTGGATTCCGGTGTGGATAACAAAGGCAACAAGCCCATTCCGACCTCCAACAACGCTGTGCTCAACGTTACAGCCTCCAATGGTGGTCACTTCAACATTGAAAGCGGTGTGACCTATATCGGTAGCGCTCAGGATAAAGAGATATATGGTGAGCATCTCAACAAGACCGCCAACTTCACTATTAGTGGAGAAGGTTCCAAGGTTTCCTTCAACCAGCTGGAGGTTTACGCCAACACGAATATCATCAATGCTGATGGTACCTTCAAGGCTACGGACATCACCGTGCACGAGGATGCTGTATTGACTCACACGGGGAGCGGCAAGCTTACCGCCAATTCTCTCACCGTGAACGGCGCTATGAACTTCGGTTCTACCGAGGGTGGCCGCAGCCAGATGGAGATTGCCAATGATGCTACCATGGCTAATTCCACAATCACCAATGCCGATGTTAAGGTTGGCGGTGCTCTCACCCTTAACAAGGGTAATGTTGCAGGTAGCACTCTTACCTCCACCGGTGGCAACATGTACATTCAGGATGCCTCTACGGTAACGGATTCTAAGCTGTCCGCCACCAACATTGGTATTTATGATGGTTCTGTTGTGAATGGTGGCACCATTACCGCCGGTAAGGTAGTGCAGCTTGAAGGTGCAACCGTAACAACGGAAGGCTTGTCTGCCCAGCGTTTGAACGTGTACGAGGGCTCTGAGCTTACCTTGAACGGCGGTTCCCACACCCTGTCAAAAAATGGTGCAGCCCTTGTGATTAAAGGCGACAGCACCATGTTGGTAGACAATGGTGCTGTGGTGAAGTCCACCCAAAATACTGCGCAGATGGCCATTGAGTCCGGTACTCTTAAAGTTGATAACGGTTCCACTGTTGACTTCTCTAAGGGACAAACCACTATTGTGGGTGAATATGTCAATAAAGCCGATGCCGCAGAAGGTCATATTATCCTCGATAATGGATCTACCTTTATTGGCGGTGCTACAAACGCTTGGTTAACCTCCGGTTCTGTAGAGCTCTATGGCGGTTCCACAATGGAGCTGTGCACATCCTCCAAGGCGGATCACAACTATCGTACCATTATTGGCCTGTACGATAGTAACGAGTTTGAAATCCTTGTGTCCGAAGGTTCTACATTGACGTCCTCCGCATACGCTCTGGTGACGAACTACATGAGCAATACGGCTGTTGCGATTAAGGTAGATGGTGCAGGTTCTTCCTTCACTCAGAACGCTCAGACCTCTTGGGGCCGCGATACTAACACATACCTGCTCGATTCCGGTGTGGATAATAATGGCAACAAGCCCATCCCGACCTCTAACAATGCTGTGATTAATGTTACCGCTTCCAATGGTGGTCACTTCAACATTGAAAGCGGCATGACCTATATCGGAAGCGCTCAGGATCATGAGATATACGGGGATAACCTCAACAAGACCGCAAACTTCACTATTAGTGGCGACGGCTCCAAGGTTTCCTTTAAGGATGTACAGGTATATGCCAACACTGTCATTGAAAATGAAGGCGGCAGCTTCACAGCTGAGGACCTTAAGGTTCACGAAGGTGCAACGTTCTCCCATGAAGGCAATGGTAAGATTACTGCTAGCTCAATTGCTGTAGATGGTACCATGCTCATTGGTTCCGAAGCCGGTGGCCGCAGCCAGATGACGTTGAATGTTCCCGTGACAGGCACTGCTTCCTACTCCGGCAAGATTAACGGGCAGCTTACCATCAACAACGCTGACTTCATTGTTAAGGGTGAGGTTGCCAGTCAGTTCGGTATTGGTATTGGTGGTGAAGGCTCTATGCTCGTAACCGGTGGCTCTGATGTTAATCTCTCCAGAGGTACTACTCTTGTATTGGGCCGCGATGGAGGTGCCGGCAAATTGACAGTTGCCGATGGTTCCGTTCTTAAGGGTGGTTCCAACAACCTGTGGGTATATGGTAACAGCGAAATCCATGTAACAGAAGGTTCCAATATGGAAGTTTGCAGTGGTGGTGACCACAACAACTACCGCGTATTGCTTGGGCTCACCAACACAGGTGATGCTACAACGGAGCAAACTATCTTGGTAGACAAGGGGGCTTCCTTCACCTCTCATGCTTATGAGTTTGTATCTCACTTCCACGGTGGCTCTACAGTGAACATTGTTGCAGATGGTGCAAACTCCACGTTCACACAGGCCAATACCATGAATACCGGTACCTTTATGGGTACTAATAAGACTACTACGTACCTCCTGGATTCTGGCTATGACTCCAAGGGTAACAAGTATGGTGCTGTTGACCATGTGAAGGCTAACATTACAGCCAGCAACGGCGGTAAGGTCTCCTTCGATAGCGATGTGACCTACGTTGGTAGCGCTCAGGACAAGGCCGCCGGTTACACGGATAAGAAGCTCAATATCAGCGTAGATTCCACCTCCTCCATGACCTTTGGTGATATGGTGATTTACGCCGACACGACCATCGACAACAAGGGCAGCTTAACCGTAGACGACATTACCGTATATGATGGCGCTACCGTGGAGAACCTTGGCAGCTTGTCTTTGGATGAGGTGGTTCTGAGTGATGCTACGCTGTACAACGCAGGTGAGCTCGCCATGAATAGCCTTGTGATGGACAACGCCACGCTGTTGTTTGCCGCTACCGCCTTGGATTCCTGCTCCACCTTCATTTATAATGGTGCAGGCTTGACGGGGTACGGTATCAGCAACGTATCTGCTGCTGACATGATTCAGAACTTCGGCGTTGTCATGAGCGGTGATGATGCTGCCGGTCTCCTCCAGCAGTGGGGGGCCGAGGTAGAGTTCTCCTTCACGCTGGCTCAGGGCTCTGAGCTGTTTGAGAAGGAGTTCGCCTACGTGCTTGAGCAGAACTTGGCTGAGTTCACCATCACCCTGGGTGATGTTGCCGAGCTGACCGTTGGTGCGGATGAAATCAAGGACCTGAAGGTAGAGGATACCGCAAACGGTGTCGTCATCTCCGGTATCGCTGTGATTCCCGAGCCGACCACCGCAACGCTGAGCTTGCTGGCTCTGGCTGCCCTTGCAGCCCGCCGTCGCCGCAAGTAAGGCACACACAGCGCTATGGCCCGCCCAAGCCATAGATGCTGACAATTCTCAGCCTGCACTTGGGGTGCTTCGGTAGCTCAAGTGCGGGTACTGGGTAAACATAATTTCATTTGTTATTCTATTCTCAGAGGTCTGTCCTTCGCGGGGCAGGCCTCTTTTGCACTTCGTGCAAAAAAGTTGGATTTTGGAAGTTGAATGTTGGAAGTGGAAGTTCCGCTCACCAGCGGCTCGCAGGGTGTGAAGTGAAGAACAGCTTACGCCGTGGTGAAGAATGCCCGTTGGGCATGGTGAAGAATCTGCCTGCGGCAGATGGTGAAGAACAGCTGTCGCTGTAGTGAAGAACGCCCTGCGGGCGTGGTACGGGGGAAGTAACGGCTGCCGCTATAGTGAAGAACGCACCTGCGGTGCGCAGTACGGTGGGCTCGCCACAGGCGAGCGGAGCTTCCAAATCCAAAATCAAAATTCAAAAATCTAAATTCCCTCCCGCACCGGTTCTGCTTTTTCCCACAAATCGGGGCGGTGGAAATCGGGCTGCGTGGTGCAGGGGAGGGCGGAGGTGAGGAATAGTTGGTCGGGCGAATTGAGGATGGCGCAGGCGGCGAGGTGACAGTTCTCCACATCAATGCCGGCCTCTTGCAGGGAGGCTGCAGAGATGAGCGCTTGGGCTTGCCAGGCGGAGTCGGAGCATTGGGCGTTTGTCTCCACCACCGGGCGCCAGGAAGAAAACTGCGGAGCAACCTGACGCGGGCCTTGGAAAACGCATGCCCACCAAGCACCGTTGGGGCTGAGGTTAAATTCCAAATAGCGGTCGCCGTTGGGCGTGGTGATGAAAAACTCTGCTGCATCGTATCGCCACAGTTCTTCTTGGAAGTTGCCGGGTGTGCCTTGCGGATGAATCAGGGCAGGGGCCGAACGGCGGGCGCAGAAGAGCAGACCCTCCTGCGTTTTGGTGAAGGAAAACTCGTACGGCGGCTTTACATCATGCTGATACCATTCGTGGTTGAGCTGTTGCCACTGTGCGTTTTGGGTGAAAATCTTGCATCTCATACTCTATATTCTAGCATGTATGAAAACAAAATCAAGGAACTTTTGTAAAAGAAGAGTGGTAATTAAAGATAAATTGGCGATATAGACCAAAACGGAAAACTATTTATGCAATTTGCTAAAAAAAGGCTTGCAAAAAGGGGAAAGAACGTGTATCCTTCGCCCCGCGCGGGTTAATTAAATTCGGCCGTTGGTCCTCCATTTCCACGGAAGCTTAGCCTGCATGGGGGGAAACCCGGTCACACAAACATCATCATGACAGACGAACAGAACAACGAGCAGGAGGTCATTCAGTTGGCCCATTTCCAGATTCCGAACACCCTCAAGCGCATTGAGGACCCGGAAGATGCTAACCACGTTACCTTTATTGCCGAGCCGATTGAAACCGGTTTCGGTCACACGCTGGGTAACTCCCTCCGCCGCGTACTTCTCAGCTCTCTTGAGGGTGCTGCCATCACCAGCGTACGTATCGCCGGTGCTCAGCACGAGTTCACCTCTCTGCCCGGTGTAGTAGAGGATGTAACGGAGATTATTCTTAACCTCAAGAAGATTAAGTTCACCCACCACGGTAAAGAGCCCCGCACTCTTTCCCTTCGTGTAACGAAGCAGGGTGTTGTAACCGCCGGTGACATTCAGGAGGACCACATCTACTCCGTTGTTAACAAGGATCAGGTTATCTGCCACCTTGACCAGAGCACCATTTTTGACTGCGATTTCGAGGTTTCCGTAGGCCGTGGTTTCTACACCGCTGAGGACAACAACGATAAGGATCGCCCCATCGGTGTTATCCCCATCGATTCCATCTTCTCTCCCGTAACGCGTGTTAAGTACGCAGTAGACAACGCCCGTGTAGGTCAGATGACCGAGTTCGACAAGCTCATTCTCGACATTTGGACGGACGGCCGCGTCAGCCCGACAGATGCTATGCTGCAGGCTGCCAGCATTCTGCGCCACCACCTCGACGTATTCGTGGAGAGCGACAGCCGCCGCGTATCTTTCGACAAGGGCGCCGGTTCCGACCAGGATTCCGATACCGCTCACCTTCGTCGCTTGCTCAACATGAGCGTGAACGAAATCGAGCTTTCCGTGCGTGCTGCTAACTGCCTGAACAACGCTAACATCACCACCGTTGGTCAGCTTGCCATGAAGACTGAGGCCGAGATGCTTAAGTACCGCAACTTCGGTAAGAAGTCCCTCAACGAGATTAAGGAGAAGCTCGTACAGTACGGCCTTTCCTTGGGTATGCAGATTGACACCAAGCTTCTTTCCGCTCCCGGTGCTCCCTCTCGCATGCGTGAGACAGAGGAGACCCGCGCAACGGATCTGCAGGCTCTTATCTCCCACAACATCGCCGCCTATGGTTTGGACGATGAGGATGATGAGTAAAGCACCCACGCCGCATTCATTACCTGTTTAACAAAACATTTCACTATTAACTTAATACATTAACAAAACATTATGAGACACGGAGTTAAAAAGGCCAAGCTTCAGCGTACGGCCTCCCACCGTAAGGCTCTGCTTGCCAACCAGGCTTGCAGCCTCATCACCCACGGCCGCATCACCACGACTCTTGCCAAGGCGAAAGCCCTGCGCCCCTACGTGGAGAAGCTCATCACCCTCGGCAAGAATGGTTCCCTGCACGCTCGTCGTCAGGCTCTTGCTACTCTGCCCCAGCCGGCAGTTGTTACCAAGTTGTTCAGCGTTGTAGCTGACGCTTGCAAGGATCGTCAGGGTGGCTACTGCCGCATCGTTAAGCTTGGCCAGCGCATGACCGATAGCGCCCCCATGGCTCTTATCGAGATTATCGACCTTCCCCAGCTTACGGCTCCCGTTGCTCCTTCCGTAACCACCGGTACTGCTACCTCTCCTGAGGTTGCTGCTCCCGCTGCTGCTGAGGAGACCCCTGCTGAAGAGCAGAAGTAAGTTTTACTTACCAATCTTTCATAAAAAAATCCGTTGCTCGAAAGGGCAACGGATTTTTTTATCGGGGCTGCGGGACTTTAGTCCCGCTTGTTGAGGGTGGGGTGAGACTAAAGTCTCACGCCCCGAGGTGCGCCAAAGCAAAACGCTCAGCATCGGTTTAACCGTTACTGAGCGTTTTAACTTCGTCGGGCAAGCGGGATTCTACCCGCCCCTGCGGCCCTGACGGGCTGCCCGCCGGGAGGTGTCCCGTCGGCGCAGGGTCTGCTCGTGCCACCGGCACTCGCAGCCCACTCCCCCTTTGCTGCGGGGCCGTGTGTTCGAATCCCGCATTTGAATCAAAAGCAAAACGCTCAGCATCGGTTTAACCGTTACTGAGCGTTTTAACTTCGTCGGGCAAGCGGGATTCGAACCCACGACCCCTTGCACCCCATGCAAGTGCGCTACCAGACTGCGCTACTGCCCGAAGATTTGCTGTTTTGTTTGTCTTGCGCTCTTGAGCGCGTCGACAAGGGAATTATACATGAATTTTTACTGTTGTCAATACATTTTTTTCATGATATACTCATTTTTGTCATGAAAAAGGTAAAAATTGCCGTAGTTGGGGCCAGTGGATACACTGGACAGGAGCTTTTGCGCATATTATTGCGCCATCCGGGGGTAGAATTGGTGTGTGCAACATCTCGCCAGTACGCCGGGCAGGAGTTGTGCGATTTGTTTCCGCGTTTTCGCCATGTGCCGGGGGCAGATTTGAAATTTACGGATTCTGATGTAGCCGCCATTGCCGCCACGGGGGCAGAGGCCGCCTTTTTGGCTTTGCCGCATGGTGTGAGTGCTGCCTACGGCCGTGGTTTGGTGGAGGCCGGTATTCGCGTAATCGACCTGTCTGCGGATTTCCGCCTGAACGACCCTGCCGTTTATGAAGAATTTTACGGCAAGCCGCATCCGGATGTGGAGCTGATGCAGGAGGCAGTGTACGGCATGCCGGAGTGGCACCGTGAGGAAATTGAGAAGGCTCGCATTGTCGGTTCTCCCGGCTGCTATCCCACCAGCATTATTTTGCCTTTGGTGCCGTTGCTGAAAGCCGGCTTGGTGAAACCGGAGGATATTGTGGTGAACAGTGGCAGTGGTGTATCCGGCGCCGGGCGCAAGGCGGATGTAAGTCTTTTGTACTGCGAGTGCAATGAAAGCATGCGTGCTTATGGTGTGCCCCGCCACCGCCACCTTTCTGAGATTGAACAAGAGCTTAGTGAGGCAGCCGGCAGCAAGGTGGTTATTACCTTTACCCCGCACCTTATGCCGGTTAATACAGGTATAGTCACCACAACAGTGGCTAAGTTGGCAGAGGGTGCCACGGCGGAGGCTGTAACGGCATGTTTGGAGGCAGCCTATGCCACATCCCCCTTTGTACGCCTGATGGGCCTGAATAAGCCGGCTGATACCAAGAATGTGACCCGCACGAACTTTGTGGACATTGGTTGGGCTGTCGATTCCCGCACCAATCGTTTGGTGCTGATGAGCGCAGAGGACAACGTGATTAAGGGGGCAGGCGGCCAAGGTGTGCATGCCTTTAATATCATGTTCGGTTTTGATGAAACTGAAGGCCTTTGGCTGATTTAACAGCAGATTGTTGACTCTCATGTTACCGGTTCTACTCATCGTTGATGACGAAAAGTCTACTCGAGACGTGCTGTGTGCGGCTCTGGAGGACGATTACGAGGTATATGCCGCCGCTAACGGCAAGGCTGCGCGCGCTATCTTAGAGAGTGAACCGGTAGACATTTTGTTAACAGATTTGCGATTGGGCGGGGAAAGCGGCATGGATTTGATAGACTATGCCCAAACATTGCCGCTGCCCCCGGCCTGCATCATGATGACCGCTTATGGCAGCCCCGCAACGGCTGCAGAGGCTAAGCGCCATGGTGCCTACTATTTTGTGACGAAACCGCTGAATTTGGATGAGGTGGAGCTGTTGCTGAAACGCGCGGCTCATACCCGCTCGTTAGAGGCGGAAAATCGCGAGCTGACGGCCTCGCTTAAGCCAGCCGGTGGCTTGGATGCCATGCTGGGCGATAGCCCGCAAATGCAGGCTATTTTTAATCGCATTAAACAGGTGGCGCCCACAACGGCAACCGTTCTGATTGAAGGTGAAACCGGAACGGGTAAGGAACTGGTGGCAAAAGCGTTGCATTCGCTTTCCAATAGAAGCTCCGGCAAGTTTGTGGCTGTTAACTGCGCGGCGTTGTCTCCCCAATTGATGGAGAGCGAGCTGTTTGGCCACGAGAAGGGGGCTTTCACCGGGGCCTTGCAGCGCCGCATAGGCCGCTTTGAAGAAGCCAATGGCGGCACCCTGTTTTTAGATGAGATAGGAGAAATTGACAAGCCTACTCAAGTGAAGTTGCTGCGCGTGCTGGCAGAAAAAAGCATTGAGCGCGTGGGCAGTAATGAGCCTATACCCGTGAATGTGCGCGTGGTGGCTGCTACCAACCGTAACATGCAGGAGATGGTAGCTACCGGGGCTTTTCGCTTGGATTTGTACCAGCGCTTGAATGTGATTTCTCTGCAATTGCCCCCCTTGCGTGAGAGAGCAGGGGATATTGTGCTGATGGCTCATTCCTTCGTGCAGGATTTTTGCAAAGAAAACCACAAAGCACCCAAAACGCTCACGCGTGCCTCGCTGGATTTATTGCGCACCTATTCCTGGCCGGGCAATGTGCGCCAGCTGCGCACCGCCATGGAGCATGGCGTGGTGATGAGCGAGGGGCAAAGCATTTCTCCGCAAGATTTACCGGATTATCTTGGCGTTGCTCCGTTGCCTGCGCCCTCTGTTGCTGTGCAAAATGATGTACGCACAGACTTTAGGCTTGATTTCTCTACCACTTTTAATTTAGAATACATCACACAGCAGACCATTTTGCGTGCGTTGGCTCACACCCAGGGCAACCGCTCTAAAGCAGCAGAGTTGCTCGGGATTAACAGGCGCACGCTACAGCGCAAAATGGCAGAATATCCAGACGTGTTTAAGGATTTCCTTGCTTAATTTTTAGTTCTACTGTATATGGCCGTACAAGAAAATCGTAAAAACTCCGGCGTTGTAGCGCTGTTGCGCTGCGTGGTTCTTACCTTGCTGGTAATCATGTGCTCCTTCAAGCTCTTTTTGACCTATCGCGGTCTGAATCAGCCTGATGTGATGGATCAAGCGCAGATTGCTCGTTCTGTGGCATGTGGTGAGGGCTTCAAAACGCTGTATCACCGCCCGATTGAATTGGGTGATTTTTACAATTACAATGCCTCTGAGGGGGTGGATTTTGATTCCCTGAAGGATATGAACCATGCTCCCCTTAATATCCTGAGCATGGCCGCGGCTCTGCGTTGCACTAATTCGCATCGTTTTGAGGAAACTCGCATTGCCGTTAACGATGCCGGTGAGCCGGTGACAACCTTGTATGGACCGGACCGCGTAATTGCCGGCACCAGTTGCCTCTTCTTCCTTGTGGCCATGGCGTTGGCCTACATGCTCATTACGCGCTTGTTTGATGACATGGTAGCCACCTCTACCTTGCTGTGCTTCGCCTTCTGTGATTTGATGCTGGACTACTCCATCAGTGGTCTTGCGCAGCCGCTGATGATGTGTTTCTTGTTCGGTGCCTTGCATTTGCTTTTATATGCTAAGAGTGCGGCAGATGATTCCGACACCTTTGCCAAAGGCCTGTTCCTGATTTTGTCTTTTGTGCTGATGGCACTCATGGTGCTCAGCGGTTGGTTTAGCCTGTGGATTGCGTTGGGCTACTTCATCTTCTGTGCTGCCTATTTCCGCCCCTACGGTTTGTATGGTTTCTTGGGTGTGGTGATTTTGGGTGCAAGCTGCGCATACACACTTTGCAGCAACTACTCCATGGTGGGTAATATTTTTGGTAATGCCTTCTACGGTATTTATAACTGCTTCGGCGGTAGCTCAGAGGATGTTATGCGCTCCGTTCACTCCATGGACGTGGCTCTCAATTCCTCCATGGTGGTGATTCGCTTCTTCGGCTCCGTGCTTAATCAGGTGAAGAGCCTTTATACCAACTGCGGCTCCGTTATCGTGGCTCCGTTCTTCTTCTTGGCCCTCTTCTTCCGCTTCAAGCGCCCCTCTCTGCAGTGCATGAAGTGGGCACTGTGCAGCATGTGGATTATGGCTACCATCGGCATGGCATTGTACGGCACGGATGTGCCGCTTAGCTCCGGCCAGCTGATGATTATGTTTGGTCCGCTGTTCGTTGCTTATGGCTTCTCCCTGCTGTTCAACTTTATTGCACGCCTGAACGCCAGCGGCTTCACCTATGTGCAGATGCGCGGCTTGGCTGTGTTTATTGTGGTGCTGATGACCGCCGGCGGCATGCTGGCAAACCTGCCCGGCGATGTAATGCGCGCTTTGGCTCTTAAGGGTAAGGCTCAGCCCCATTATCCTCCCTATTATCCGCCTGCATTGAATTGCGACCTTTATGATAAGACCGATGAGCGCGGCGTGCTCGTGACGGATCAACCCTGGGCCGTGGCATGGTATGCCAACAGACGCGCCGTGTGGATTCCGAAGTCTATTGCTGATTACAGCAGAATTAATGAGGAAATCTTGCCTGCCGGTGGCCTTTTTGTGCAGGGCTTGGTGATTACCCCCGCTTCGTACGACCCGATTATTCCGTCCTCGTATGCTCCTACACAGGGAATGCGCGATGGCCGCCCCGGTGGCTATACGGCCATTGCTCAGAACATGGGCGACTTTACCCCCTTGGCCTTGAACTTGCCGCTGGCTATTCTGGACCCGCGCCACGCCATGTACATTAACAATTTTACCCCCCGACAGGAAGACCAGGATGCGCCTGCAACCCGCATTGGTAAGATTGTTGCAGTGTCTAACACCGGCTCCCCGGCCCAGTTTGATAACATGGTGTTGTTGCGCGCCGGTGCAGCCGCCTTGTACTGCAAGGGTCGCCGCTGATAGCGGCCCGGCTCTATCCCCCCTTTACTCACTTACATCTTCATACACATGCCTCCCAAAGCCAGTAAAACACTCAGTTTTGAGCAATCAATGAGCCGTTTGGAAGAAATATCCGCGCTCCTTGAAAACCCTGAAACCGGGTTAGAAGACACCATCCGCCTCGTGGAAGAGGGCCTTAAATTGGTGAAGTCGGGCAGAGAAATGCTTGATGCTGCAGAACTGCGCATCAAGGTGTTGGAAAACCCGCCCGCACAGCCGGCCAAAGCAGGTAAAAATAAACCCGTAGTACAAGACGAAAATGACTTCTCCCTCATTTGATATGCTTCCGTTGTTGTCACGCCTGCGTGAGGGTGAAAAGCTCAGCACGTTTACAGATGAAGAACTGCCGCGTTTGGCTGAGGAAATCCGCCATTATTTGGTGGAAACCCTCTCTCTTACCGGTGGGCATTTGGCTCCCAATTTGGGCGTAGTGGAGCTGTGCATTGCCATGCACCGTGTGCTGAATACGCCGGTGGATAAGATTCTCTTTGATGTATCGCACCAGTGCTATGTGCATAAACTGTTGACCGGGCGCGTGGAGGAAATGAAGGGGATTCGCCAGTACGGCGGTATCTCCGGGTTCTGCAAGCGCAGTGAATCGGAGCACGATTGCTACGGGGCCGGGCATGCCGGAACGGCATTGTCTGCCGCCTTAGGCATGGCCGTGGCCAGAGATTTGGCCGGGGACGATTACCATGTGGCCGCTGTGGTGGGTGATGGCGCTTTTACCTGTGGCACCACCTTGGAGGCCCTGAACAACATTGCAGAAAATACACGCAAGTTCATTCTTATCCTCAATGATAATGAGTGGAGTATTGACCGCAATGTCGGTTCTCTCGCTCGCTATTTTGCCACGCTACAGGAAACCTCTGCCTACACTTGGTTGCGCGATAAGGCTAAAAAGTTTATCGAAGGGTTAGCCGGCAAGGGGGCCAAAGACCAAGCCTCTAAGTTGCTGACGGCTGCCCGCACCCTGATTACACCGCTGAGCTTCTTCCGCGAAATGGGCCTGCACTATTATGGCCCGATAAGTGGCCACGACATCCCCCGCTTGGAGAAGGTGCTGCGCATTGCCACCAAGCAGGATGGGCCGGTTATTCTGCACGTCATCACCCGCAAAGGAATGGGCTACGCCCCCGCTATGGAGAATCCCACCAAGTTCCACGGTGTAGGGCAGTACAATGTGGAAGACGGCTCTACCCGCCCCGCAAGCCGATTGACGTATTCTGAGGTATTCGGTAAAACGCTTTCCAAGCTGGCCGCCGATGACCCCGCCATTACGGCCATTACCGCCGCCATGCCCAGTGGCACCAAGTTGGATATTTTCAGAGCTGCGTTCCCCAAGCGATTCTTTGATGTAGGTATTGCCGAGGAGCATGCCGCCTTGTTTGCCTGCGGCCAAGCTACGCAGGGACTGAAACCCTATGTGGCAGTGTACTCCACCTTTATGCAGCGTGCGGTGGATATGATTCACCACGATGCCGCCTTGCAGAAATTGCCTGTGCGCTTCTGTATGGATCGCGCCGGTTTATCCCCGGACGATGGCCCCACGCACCACGGTTTGTACGACATCAGCATGCTACGTTGCCTCCCCGATATCATTATGATGCAGCCGGCCAACGAAGCTGAATTTGTGAACATGCTGGCCACCATGAACACCATCGAGCACTGCCCCAGTGCCATTCGTTATCCGCGTGGTTGTGGTGAGGGTGTGGAGCTGCCGGAGGAACCGCAGTTGCTGCCCATCGGCAAGGCCGAGGTGTTGAAGGAAGATGGCCAAGTGGCCTTGGTTGCCCTTGGCAATATGAATGCGTTGGCCGCACAAGTGCAGGCTCTGCTGGCAGAAAAGGGGGTAGAGTGTGCTCACATCAATGCCCGCTTCATTAAACCCTTGGATGCCGATTGCCTTAAAAAGTTTGCACAGCAATGCAAGCTTGTGGTGACTTTGGAAGACCATACCGTTGTGGGTGGTTTCGGCAGTGCCGTTACAGAGTTCCTTTCTCAGGAAAATATAGCAACGCCCGTCTTGCGAATCGGGTGGGGTGATTCCTTTGTGGAGCACGGCACCTTGGAGCTGTTGCGAGAGAAGCATGGCTTGACCCCGCAGGCTGTTGCTGAAAAGATTTTAACCCGACTCAAATAATTTCCATGAAAAAATTACTCAACGCAATGTTGTTCACATTCGGTGGTGCTGCCGTTCTTTCAGCGGCAGATTTGCCCACCGTTAATGTATTTGACGACCAACCGGAGAAGAAAAAAGCCACGTTGTCCGATTTCGAATCCGAGGATTTTACCTTGGAAGATGTGCCGGACTGGGTGAGCGACCTCTCCAACTTGCCGGAGGCAGATCGCCGCAAGTACATGAACAACTTCTCCGCTGCCAAATGGGCATTCTCTAAGGGCGCGTTGGATATGTGCGAGCAGTGTTTGGATGAGTGTGATAGCGTTTATGCCAAAAACCCCAATGTGTGGAATCTGCGTGCCTCTGTGCAAATTAGCCGCAAGCAATTTGACGCCGCCGAGATTTGGCTGAAAAAAGTGCGAGCCGTGGCACCGGATGATTTGGTGGCCAACCTCAACTATTCTCTCATGTTTTTGGGGCAGGGCAAATATGAGCGTTGCGTGGAGGAATGCGATGTTCTGCTGAATGACTTGGAGTATAAGGATAACATGGAGGGCTTGCGCCACACCCTCACCTTCCGCAAGCTCGTGTGCTTTGTGTTGATGAATCGTGTGGATGATGCCCGCGATTTGGTGAAGGATATTACTCCGATGACCTTTACCCCGCTTTACTACTACTCACAGTCTGTCTTTGCTTTGGTGGAAAATGACCGCAAGCGTGCGCTCAAGGAGATGACCTCCGCTAACAGCATTTACCGCACGGATGCTTATTTGCCCACCTACAAGCAAGCGCTGGAATATTCCAAATTCATGGAAAAAATCTCTGCGCTGTATACCAAGTAACGGTTGTAGCTCTGTTGCATCTCTGCATGAAAGAGCGAGATACAGGCACCATTCTTAAACTCAGCCCGTTGGGAGACCACGGGCTGATTGTTGTTTGGTGCACGGCAGCGCACGGTATAGTGCGCACGGCTGCCCGTAATGCTCGCAAGCCCGGTAGCGATTTTACCGGCCGATTAGATGCGTTTTTAGAGGGGGAATTGCTGTATAGTTTTCCGGCACGCGGGGATTTGGCTACGCTGCATAGCTGCGAGCTTATAGCCGCCCGACTTCCGTTGCGAGGGGATTTGGCAAAACTGTGCCTAGCCGGTTATTTATGCCGCTTATTGTTGGCTACTGTAGAGCCCGGAGACGGAAATCCGGAGTGGCATAAATTGATATCCGGCGCCTTGGATTATGTGGCCTCCTCACCCCCTCGTTTGGCTATTTTAGAGCATTTTGAAAAGCGTTTGGCCACGCTGCACGGCATTTATTCTCCGGTGCTGCCGCCGCACCAAGCATTGCTGCGCCATTTCCAAAACCTGCCTTCCGGTCGCTTGCAATTTTTGGATTATTTGCCCTCATGAACGCAAAACCCCTGCAAGACATAAGCTTGCAGGGGTAAAAAATGGGGAGGATGATGGGAATCAGAAGTTGAAGCGGAGAGCCGTGGTGAACTCCCAACCGTTGTAGCAATCTGCGCCATCCTTGCGTGCGGTGGTATACTCTGCACCAATCATGAGCTTAGCGGCATCCTTGTGCTTGGCAGAGGCATAGAAATCTACACCAAAGTAGAAGGCGTGCAGGCTATCTACCCAAGTGGGAGCTGCGGTGGTGGTGCACTGCGTGCAAATGTAGCGGTCTGCGCCCAGCTTGCAAGCGTTGTCACCCGTCATGGCAGTGTAACGGAAGACGCAATCCACCTGCGGGTGCAGGGCGTAAACGGGCTGCAACTGAATACCTACATTGTTGGAACCATTGCCATTCTGCTGCTCGAAGGCAGCAATGGCGTTGGCCATGAAGGTGAGCTTATTGTGCTTCACCTCATACCCGAGAGAAATGGCATCCTTAAAGCCGAAACCGTAGTTGTTGGCACCCGGCTTGCGGCGATTGTGGTAGGCATTGTTGAAGTCGTGCATGTATTCGGCAGATACGGCTTGGTAGCCGTTTTGCGTGATGTCGAACTTATGGGTGCCGCCCAAAATCATGAAGCACTTGTCTTCCCAACCGAACTCGCCTTTAAGCCCGCGACCATCGCGGTATACATCGCGGTGGCTATTGTTCTTGCTGGCGCAGGCACGGTCGTTGGCCATGACCTGCAAGTAGAGGATGTTGGCCTTGTCCGGGGCGGTGTAGTTCACCTCTACACCCCAGTTGGAGTCCAGCGCAAACTGGTTGGCAATGAAGGAGCGCTCCACGCAGGGAATGTTAGCGTTGGAGGTGCGGAAATCTGAGGAGAAAGCAGGGGCAAATTTACCGGCCTTAACGCTCAGCCCCTTCACGGCGCTAATGTTCTGCTTTACCCAAATATCGTACAAATCCGTATAGGTGAAGTTACGCTTGGTGCGGCCATTGTTGTATGTGCTGCGCGTGGGCAAACCACCGATGCGGGCGTAGGTATGGAACTGGGTGCCGGATTCCGTGAAGACATTGATGCCCACCCAAGAGCGGCGGAACTCACTGTTAAACGGGCTGGCGCCATCACGCAAGTGCAAGCCATTGCTGCCATTCGGCTGCACAACGGCCATTTGCCACTGCTCACGGAAAGCGAGGCTCACCTTGTTGATGTAGGTGTCCTTGTTTTCGTAAACAATAAGAGATTTTTTTACCTGTTCTGCCCAATCCGTAGAGGCCGGAACCACGCTGTCTGTGCCCGCAAATACCGGCAATGCGGCTGCGGCAGACAGCGTGCAAAGAAGAGTTTTGTTCATGCTTTTGTGGTGACTAAATTAGCGGAGTTTGTTGTAGAGCGTCTGCTGATCCAGAATGCTCATGTACTCCGTGTGGTCGATGCCCATATCCAGAATATAGAGCGTGAGCAACTTCTTAACCGTGTTAAGAAGGTTCTCCGGCTGCCAGGGCTTCTCAACATAGTTGTCCAAGTGGCCTTCGTTGATGGCGTTGATGGTGTCGGCATGGGTGGCCTGGCCGGTCAACAGTACCTTGCGAGTCTTGGCAAATCGGCGGTCGGATGCAACCTTGGCAAGCAGCTCGGTGCCGGTGGCTTCGGGCATTACTTGGTCGGAAATGACCACGCCTACAAAGTCGCCGTCGGCATCAATTTGCTCCATGAGGCTCAGGCAGTCTTCTACGCCGGAGGCTTCTTCGAGACGAATGAGGGGGGTGAGAGGACGAAGGTCTCTCATGACGGAATCCAGCACTTCCTGCTGGTCATCGATGCAGATAATATTAATTTTTTCCATTGATTTGTGTGGTTGGAAGGTTGATAGAGAAGGTTGTTTCGCCATCGTTACTGGTGAGTTCGATGGTGCCGTTGTAACTGTCCACCAAGCGGCGGACAATGGATAACCCGAGGCCGAGACCGAAATCTAAGCCCAGTTTCTTTGTTGTAAAGTTCGGGTGGAAAATTTTCTCCTGAATTTCCTCAGGAATGGCCGGTCCGTTGTTGCTGATGGAAACGCGGACATAGGTGGTGGGCAAGAGCTGCAAGCCCTCTGCGGTGTGGCTGGAGGTAGCAATGCGGAGCATGGGCTGCGGAGTACCTGCCTGCTGCATGGCATCGTACGCATTGTTGATGATGTTGGTCCAAATCTGTACCAGCTCCGTTAAATCGGCAGTCAGTGTGGGGCAGGGGGCAAGCTCTGTTTCTACGGTGATGTGCTTGAGCTTGTTGGTGAGCAGGTTCATGGCATCGTTCACAGACTCTCGAACGTCGATGCCGTCCTGACGGGTAGAGTTGCCGCCACCTAACAGTTTGACGGCGCGCACAATGCCCGTGGCATGTTTGGCTGCTACCTGCATATCGCGCAGGTCGTGCCCCAATTCCCAGAATTTGTAGTTTGTTTTAACGTGGCGCACAAAGTCCGGGCCAAACTTAACAAGCGTCTTGGTGTCCGGGATAATGTGTGCCAATACTTTTGCGGCAGGTTGGGGCATGTTAAGCTCTCGCTCGTAGCGGCGTGCCAGTGTTCGCAATTCACTGGCGGCTATGAATGAGGTGTCCTCATACCCGTAGCGGAAGAGGCGAGCGTTAATCTTGTCTTCCTCTTCCAAGAACTCTGCCATGTGCTCTGCCACAAACTCCGTACGGCGGGTGATAACGCCGACAGCGTTGTTGAGCTCATGGGCAATGCCGGCAGAAAGCTGCCCAAGGGTGGCAGCCATTTCTGCGCGTTGGAGCAGGCGCTGCGCCTCCTCCTTTTCCGTTGCATGACTAAACATGCGGATGTTGCGAGCAGCCAGCTCGTGCATCAGCACGGGGATAAACTGGTGCTCTAAGCTGCCGTAATTGGCTTCGTCCACGGCTTCCGTGGTGTTGTCAATGTAGGCAAGGGTTGTGTCTTCCAACGCCACAATATCATTGGAGCTATGGAAGGTGCGTGAAAAGAATGCCTGCACACATACGTATGAGCCCGGCCCGGCACGGAACACCTCGTGCTTGCGGGTGACGGTTTCCGTGGGTAAATCAGAGCCCTGAAGGGTCTCTGCTTCGCGGTATGCCACCAATGCGCCCTCTAAAATGAGGTAGAGTCGGGGGCATTCCTGGCCTTGAGCCACCAGCATCTCTCCTGCAGAGATGCTGATGGTGCGCCCGCTATCACCGAAGTAGACTTTATTCAGTCTCTCCAGCGGTTGGGTGATGTGGTCGGGCAACAGGCTCATATCGTGTTGTGTGAGGTTTACGGGGTTATCAGCCGAAGAAGCCGACGCCGCCCAGCAGCTTCATCATGATGATGGTGATGACCAGACCCAGCAAGCAGAGGATGGTGCCGGAAATGGCCATGCCCTTCTGCTCGATGTGGCCGGTGGCGTAAGCCATGGCGTTCGGCGGGGTGGAAATCGGCAGTGCCATACCCAGAGAGGAAGCGAAGGCTACCGTTACGAGCAGGGCGACAGCACCGGCGCCGTCCATGGAGCCGGCAGCAAGCATGGCGGAGGCTACACCACCAAGAATCGGTACAAGCAAGGCGGCTGTTGCCGTGTGGCTCATGAAGGTAGCCATGAACAAGCAGATGCAGCTGGCGCCGATAAGAAGAACGGTGGAGTCCCAGGTGCCGAAGGGAATGGCGTTAATCATGTCCTTAGCCAGGTTGGTTTCGCTAAGGGCTACACCGAGGGCGAAGCCACCGGCTACCAGCCACAGCACGTCCCAGCTCATGGCCTGCAAATCCTTCTTAGTAATAACACCTGTTACGGAGAATACGGCAATCGGAATGATGGCAACGGAGTTGGAATCCAAACCGTGGTATTCCTTGGGAATCACCCACATGAGAATGGTAACGATGAAGGTGATGTAAACAATGATGGCCTTGGGGGTCTTGAGGAACTTGCCGTGCAGCTCCTTAGAGAGGTCGAGGCTCGGCTGGCTGATGGGGAACATCTTGAGCAATACGAACCAAGCTACAATAAGCATGATGACCACGAAGGGAATACCGAAGGCCATCCACTTACCGAAGGATACATCCAGACCAATGTCCTGCATGAACTTAAGGGCAATGGCGTTGGGCGGGGTGCCGATGGGGGTGCCGATACCACCTACGTTGGCGCCGATGGGAATGCAAAGAGCGAAGGCGGCGCGGCCGCGGTCCTCCGGCTTAAAGAGTGCCAATACAGGGGTGAGCAGGGCGAGCATCATGGCGGCTGTAGCCGTGTTGCTCATGAACATGGAGAATACGGCGGTAACGCTCATCAAACCGAGCAATACGTACTTCGGGTTGGTGCCGAAGGGCTTGAGCAGCACGCGAGCCAGGTTCACGTCCAAACGATACTTGGTGGCGGCATCAGCCAAGAAGAAACCACCGAGGAACAGAATGATGATGGGGTCTGCAAAGGTGGCAAAAATGCTCTTCTGCTTTGATACGCTGATGAGCTCCAGCTTCTCAATCTTCTCAGAGGCAGAGCCGGTGTACAAATTGGCGGATGCGGCAAGCAGAGCCTGTTCTTTCTCAGAGCCTTTTTCTACCTTACCCTTAACAACAGGTGCCAATACGGTGTTGTTGATGGTAGTGCGAACGTAGGCCGGGGTAAGAGATGTTTGCTTCTTGAGGTCAGCCAATACGGTTTCTTCTGTTTTGGCGACTGTCTCTTGGTCGGCGTTCGGGCCGTAGGCGTCAGAAATAATCTCTTTAATGGCGGCGGTGTCGTAGCGATCAACCTGCAGGAAGTTCAGGGACTGGTTGGACATGCCCAGCAGGGTGAGGGTGATAACGAGAACGGATGTAGTCCAAATCGGAATTACTTCCAAAATCCACATTAATGCCGCAAAAATGAACAATGCAACAACGCGAGCCTGGATGGGGTTGATGAGGGTCTCATCCGGCGTGTTGAGCATGTTCGGCAGGAAAAGCGCACTGCCGCTCAGGAGCAGTACGACAAACAACTTGATCAGAGTTTTTTGAGTACTTGACATAGCTGATAATTAGTTTACCTCTTGCATCAAGGCCGCTTCACGCATGCGTGCACGCGAGAAAGCTTTCTTGTGCAGAAGATAGACTACTACATTCTACCCGTTTTTGCAAGTTTTACTTGATGTTCTGGTAAGAAAAAATAAAAAACTCCCGGGATCCCGGGAGTCATAGTAGCTGAATACATTATTGAAGGCATTCAGTGATTGTTAATCAGAGGTAAGGATGCGGTGATATATATCGAAAAGACCTTTTTTCATTGTGTTGATGCTTAGAAGTTCACGGCATCGTTCTTGATCGTATTGCCCCATGGTAATAGACGTTTTTGCTGAGGACGTTATTTTTAAAACACTGTCAATTAAGGCGTCAACGTCTCTAGGGTTGATGATATAGCCAGATTGTCCGTGTTTGATGTATTGTTTGCCTCCACACTCGGAGGTAACGATGGCCGGCAGCCCCATCACTCTAGCTTCCTTAACAATGTTCGGTGAAGTATCGGCAACACTAGGGTGAACTAAACACCAACTTTGTTGAAGGAGTAAGGCTATTTCTTCTCTGGGAACTCTTCCTAATGGAATAATATTAGATGAAAGGTTCCCTAAACTATTCGGTTTAATTCCCGCTAAATAGAGTTTAACATGTGATAATTTTGGTGAGGAAAATGCGCGTATGGCAGTAGAAATGTCTTTAACAGGGGAATGAGTACCGGCTAGCAAGCATGTGGGTGCAGGTGATAATTTCCTTTTTGCTGAAAAGAAATATTCTTGTGGGGCATATTCCCATAATGTGACGTTCGCGGATGGAACTTCTTCTAGAAGTCTTTCTTGCCCCCATAAAGATTCGGTAGTAAGATAGTCTACACCTTTTAATGCTATTCGCTCATAAAAGCACTGTTTTTGTTCGAATTTTGCAATAGTGGCTCTTTGACAATATGCTGTAAGAATTCCCTGAACGGAGAGTAAGGATTTTCCTTTAAAGTCTTTAGCACACAATCCATAGAAGCGTTCTGTTCCCCATCCGTGAAATATATCCGGTTTAATTTTTTTTACAATTTGGGCTGTTCTCCAGCGATTCAATAAATATCCTGTATACATTCCCACAGTTTGACTAGTTCCCGGAGCCAAATGGAATGTTTGGTTTTCAACGGTGATGGTTTCCGTTTTTTTGATGTACTTATCTACAATAATCCAATGTATATCGTATGCATCCGTGTCCTTAAAAATTTGGTATAAACGATATAACCAGCCTGCATTGTCTGTTTGGGCTGGGTATCGGGAATATACCTTGCCTATGGGAAAATCTCCCATAATCGCAATACGTGGTTTCTTGTGTATTACACTCATTTAATTCAAAAAAACATTACAATGTTAGTATGCCAAAGTTTTTCAATAATGCAAGTAAATAAAAGACTCAGATGCACAAGTAAACTGCTATTTATGTAATGTTTGAAGATGCTTACGCCATTTCTACCAGAATTTGCGCGAGCACCGTCATGAGAATAAGTGCGATGGGATAGGCTGTGGAGTAGGCAATAACCGGTTCCTGACTCTCTGTTTGCGAGGTGATGGCACCAAGGGCAGGGGTGGATGTTTGTGAGCCGCAAATGCAGCCCAAGGTTTCAGCTACGCCCATGTTTAAGCATCTTCTTGCCACGTAGTACCCGATAAACAAGGGCAGAACCGTGATAACAATACCCGCCAACAGCATGGATATACCATTGCCGCAAATCGTTTCTACCAATTTTTCACCGCCTTTAATACCGGCTCCGGCCAAGAAGAGCATGAGCCCCAGTTCCATGACCAAGACGCGCGTGGCGCGCGGCATGTACCCAGCAATAGGCCCCACCTTGCCGAAGTGGCCCAAAATAAGTGCCACTACCAGCGGGCCACCGGCCATGCCCAAAGAAAAACCTTTGCCGCCTCCGATGCTGAAGGTAACGCTACCCAACAACATGCCCAGCACCAAGCCGCCGGTAAGAGAAAGAACATCTGCCGCGTTGATGGCCGCGCTGCGGTGTCCGCATTCTTTTTTGAATGCATCAATGGCTTCTGTTGTGCCCACAACGCGCAAAATGTCGTTGCGAATAATTTCCGTATCCGCCGTGGGTACAAAGGTGTTGCCCAGACGCGTGATGCGAGAAATGGTAATGCCGTAATTGCCCAGCGTATCAAGTTCTCTCAGGGTTTTATTGCTCATGCGCTCTGCCAGAACAATCAGTTTGGAGTCTTCATCGCGGCGAATAATCGCAGTATCTTCTCCGCTCTTAAAATGGCCGAGCAGGGTGGCATCGTGCTCCACCTTTTCGCGCTCTCCGACAATCAAAATCTCGTCGTCCTGATTAATAACATCAGCAGGAAGAATAGGACGCATGATGCCGTTGCGAAGAATGCGCGTAATGCGGCAGCTCAGGGGGCTTGTGCGTGTTAAGTCTTCGGCTGTTTTGCCCAAAATTTCCGGATTAGTGCAGCAAACACTGCGCGCAATAATGGCATGCGGGTCCGCAGCTTCACTGCTGTTACCCTTGTTCAAATCAATATGCAGAATGCGGGGTAACAACTGCACAAAGAGCACAATGCCGATAACACCGAACGGGTAGGCTACACCGTAGCCAATGTTGATGACGGATTCATTCAAACCGGTAGCTTTAGCAGATTCCAGCGCAGCGGCCAGAGCAGGGGTGCTGGTGCAAGCTCCTGCAAAAATGCCTGCGCCTACACTTAAATCAATGCCCAGCAAGGCACATAATCCCCAAGCGGTCAGCCAGCCGGCCAGCACAATCACCAGCGAAAGAATCAGTAAATTTTTGCCGCGGCTTTTCAGCGAAGAGAAAAAGCGGTTGCCCACACCCAAGCCCACGCAGTATACAAACAAGGCTGTGCCAATGGCGGAAATGCCGTCCGGTACACTCAGCCCGTAGTGCCCGGCAATCATGGCAATGAACAGCACACCGGAGCTACCGAATGAAATGCCTTTGATACTGATGTTTCCTAAGGCAATACCCAGAAATAAAATGGCAAACAGTACGAGGGTGGAGTTACTCAGTAAGGTGTCCATGTTGTGAAGTGGTGAAATGTGCGGGCATTCCTATACACTTAGTCGGACATTTTGTCAAGTTAAACCCCATAGTTTTTCTTAGCTCTGTTGATAAATGGAAGTTTGTGGAAGTACGAGGGACGAAGTGAATTTACAATTTACGATGTACAAGGTACAATTTGTTAAGTTTGGCGGCTGCGCCGCACGAGGGGCAAAGCTTAGCCACGTTTACCGCCCGCGCCTTAAGCGCGGGAGGCAGCTTATGTTGAGCTTTGCTATCTTTGCGCCGTAAGGTGCGGAACTCATAAATTCGGATGTCGGAATCCGTCCCTCGTACTTCTACAAATTGGGAATCTCTAAAAACTCCGGGGCCCCCACAAATTGGTAGTTGTGGGGGAAATTCTATCGGAGTGTTGGACTTTAGTCCAACATTTATTATCAAACCATACCACCAAAAAGGTGGGACTGAAGTCCCACCCTACGATATAGACAAATTGCTATTTATCGAGTTTTTAGAGATACCCAAATTGCAATTTGTGGGGCGTGTCAAGCTTGTGCAAGCAGGGAAAGACAAAACCCCCGCTGTTGCAAGTTGCAGCAGCGGGGGTAAAAATTACTTGGCAGCGGCTTTAGGCCTCTTCATCCGGGAAGATGAGTTCCTTGGGAGCCGGAGCAATGGATTGAATGGTCATCTTAAGCTGAGTGCCACCAATCTCAACGGGGATACGGAGCGTATCGCCCACCTTGTGGCCAAGCATGAGGGAGCCCAACTTAGAGTTGTAGGGGATAACACCTTGCTCGGGGATGGTGTCCCATGCGCCAAGGATGGTGTATACCACCGTCTTACCCTCAGCGTTGCCGAAGGTGACCTGGGTACCAATGCTGATTTCGTCGCAGTTAGCATCGGCAAAGTCGGTGGGCTCAGCCTGAGAAAGCAAGCGAGACAACTCCTCGGAGCGGCGCATCAATACCTGGCGAGTAGCCTTGGCATCCTGGTAACCGCCGTTCTCACGAAGGTCGCCTTCAGCGCGGGTAATCTCGAGGTCGTGCTTGTTCTTGGGAATACGCACATTGATGAGTTCATCGTACTCAGCGCGGCGTGCAGCATAAGAGCGCAAGGAGACGTACAGATTCTGCTTCACCTTCACCTGCACACGGGCCAGTACAACCTCGCTCAGGGAGGGGTGCACCTTCATCATGTTAGCAAGCAAGAGGTTGCGATCCAACTCCGGAAGAACGGAGGAATCGAACACAGACTTAGCAAACGGACGAGCCTCGAGCTCGGAAATGCCGGTTACCAAATCCGGAGCCAGCTCCTTATCGTCAATCAACATGTTGCGCAGGCGCAGTGCCTTGTTGGGGCCACCCTCAGCGCTGTCCTTCTCAATAGCATTGATAATGGCTGCACCCAAGGGCATCTTGCACTTGTCTACCAACTCCTTAGCAACACCGTTACGCTCGCGGCAAATCCAGATGAGTACCTCGGGCTTGAGGTTCTGGCGAGAAATGCCGTTCACCAAGTCAGCAAAGAGCTGCTCCTTACCACCCTTGGAGATGATGAAATCAGCAGCAGCGGCCGTTGTCTTAACACCACCGTTATCGCCACCGAACAGGAAAATGTTGGTGATGTAGGCCAGCCAGCTCTCCGGATAAGCCTCCGGAATAGCCTCATATACCTTGCCCTGGCGGCTTGCTGTAAGCACACCGATGTACTTAACAAGCTCTTCGGAGGGAACCGTGCTCAGCTTATCAGCCAGCGTAGTAAGGCTGTTGACACCGGCGGCGGTCAAGGCCTCATTCAAAGCCTCTTGCTTAGCGGCATCGTTACCGGTGGTAGCCTCAAGAATGTCATCGCGAATGATGATGAGCTCAAGCACGTGCTCCGGCTCATTACGATCCTTCTCAATGTCCTCCTCCATCTTCTGCACCAACTGAGCAGCTGTAGCAAACTCGCCGTTCAGGGCTTCCAAGTGGCTTTGGTCAATGATGCGAACGCAGCTTTCCAAATCGCTGGCCTCGCGGTAGTCTTCCAACAGAGCCTCGGCTGCGTTGGTGGCCTTGCGGGTGCGGATGGTTTCGCCCTTCTTCGTGGGAAGACGGAAACGGGGGTCCTCCTTCATGGCGGCACGAGCCTTTTCCCACCAGGATTTCCAGTTCTCCTCGGGGATAACGCGACCACTGAGGAATTTTTCCAAATCCTCAGGTTCCATTTCAAGAACCTCGTTAATATTCTCTCGGAGGGAGAGGTTGTGAGCTAATACGAAATCGATGAATTCAAGTATGGTGTCCTTGCCTTCTGCTTTGGCGCGGCTACCGGCCGGATCCTCAAAGCAGCTGATTAAGAAGTGACCTTCGGGTACAGGTGTAAGCTGGTTGAATGCCAACTTGAGGCCCATGACAAAAGAGGGCTTCTTTTCAAAGTTAATCTTTACGAGCTGTTTGCCCAAAGACCATCCCTCCACCTTGCCTACTCCCCACTCGGGGTGCATGACGTAGTTGGCGGGAGAGAATTTGTCTAAGCGCATCGCAAAGTCAGCCGGAATCTTGCCGGCTTTTACGAGTTTTTCTAAATCACCATGCATACGTAGAATCATATTACCACACCTTTAGTCAAGGTCAACCCCCGAATTATCTTTTTTTTGCATTTTTTTAGAATTTTCTGCGTTCTACCCCTTGCCAAGAGGGGGTGTTTTAGGTTATTCTCTGCGCCAAATCGAATTTTATTATTGATGCAAGAACCCGAAAAATCACACCAAGAGCCGAGAGAACCGGAAAACAAGGAGGAAATCACCCTTCTGCTGCGCCGGTTGTTGGCGGAGCATCAAGCAGCGGACCATGCGTTCACGAACCGCATGATTCGCAGTGTGTGCCATACGCTCATCGTCACGCAAATTACGGTCATGTTAACAGCCCTCGGAACCGGCATTGGGGCCCTTATTCATGTTGATGTGCCGTTTAAGGGCGCCGCATGGGGCATGATTGTGGGCTGGAGTTTAGGAATGCTCTATATCTTCTACCAAAAATACATGGCCAACAAAGCGCGCCATGAGCTCTTGGAAAAGCATCAAGCCACCCCGTCTGCAAAGAAGCAGGGCGGTGAAGCGGATGGTGCTTAGGCGCTATCGCGTGTGCTTGAGCAATTCTTCTCGAATGCTACTGCATTTTTTCAATGCTTTGTTTAGCGTTCGTTGGTCGTAGTAGTCAGCTGCTGTTTTATAATGCTGTTCGCATTGTTCCAGCAGGCGCAGCCGTGCAGCAAAACCTTCCGGTGTCTCATCTTCCGGATTCATAATGTTACGTTGGCTTAAGAGAAAGAGGGCGCTTTCTGCTAAATCGCATTCGGTGTCATTATCCGGGTTGGCTTGGTAATGCGCAAATAATTGTTCCCACGCGGTTATGTAATAGGCAAACGCTTTGGGGCCTAAGTAATAAAAGCTCTCCATGAAGGAGCAATCGCAGTCAAGGTTTTCCTCAAGCTCTCGGTAGATGTCATCTTGAGTTTTGCCCAAAAACTCACGCACAGCAGCGCGTTCATCCAAGGAATCGTATACGTTAATATCATACAGTGATGGCAATCCCTTGGCGGTAGAAATGCTTTCTATATAAGCATGGTATTCGGCAGGGAGAGTAATGTTGGCGATTTTGAATGCCTGGTAAAAAAGCGGTGCAATTTGCCCTACCTCAAAGCCGTCAAAATGGTGCACAATGAACTGATACTTGTTCCGGTGCCCCTCTTCTAAAATATCTGCAATACAAACAAATTGCCATACGAACCTCTCTATTTCTTCCCAATCTCCGGTAATGGGGATGCCGTGGCTGTGCGCGTATTGACCCTCGCGAGGGAAGTTGATGTCTTGGCCTGTTCCGAGCTGTCTATAGGCGGCGTTAGCCAGTTTTTTATCCTCTGCATAACGACTGCCGTAAACGTGCACTGTTGTCTTTTGGGTAGAATGGCGTTTGTTGCGCATAATGAGAAAACGCCCCTATTGTGTTCAACAATAGGGGCGTGATGAAACAATGATTAGTTGGCTACGATGTTGACCAAACGGCCGGGAACCACCACCACCTTGCGGATGGTCTTGCCGCTGATGAACTCCTGAATGCGGGCAGAAGCCATTGCGGCGGCCTCAAGCTCCTCCTTGGAGGCATCTGCGGCCACAGTCATCTTATCGCGCAGCTTGCCGTTCACCTGAATGACAACCTCCTTGGTATTCTCTACCAGATATTCCGGGTTGAATACCGGCCATGTCTGCTGGCAAAGCTGGCAGGCGGGCAGGGAGGCAAACTGTGTGCGCAGTACACTGTAAAGCTCTTCCGTAAGGTGCGGGGCAAAGGGATTAAGCACATGCAGCAGCTGCACGTAATCCGTTACCGTTACAGCGTTGGCAGAGGTCATGGCGTTGGTGCACTCCATCATCTTAGAGATGGCGGTGTTGAAGCTCATGCTCTCAATATCCTCCGTTACCTTCTTAATGGTTTTGTGCACCTCCTTGCGTACGGGAGTCACCTCGCCATTGTCTTCAGCGGTAATCTTGCCGGAGAGTACCCACTCGCCTTCCTGGTTCTCCACCATGGCTACACGCCATACGCGGGCAAGGAAGCGGCTGATGCCTTCCACACCCTTGGTCTGCCAGGGTTTAACCTCCTTCAGCGGGCCCATGAACATCTCGTACAGGCGCAGAGAGTCGGCACCGTACTCGCGTACAATGTCATCGGGGTTAACAACATTGCCACGGCTCTTGGACATCTTCTGGCTGTCTTCGCCCAAAATCAGGCCTTGGTTTACCAGCTTGTTGAACGGCTCGTTGGTGGATACCAAACCGTAGTCGTACAGCACCTTGTGCCAGAAACGGGCATAGAGCAAGTGCAGCACGGCGTGTTCGGTGCCACCTACATACAGGTCAACACCACCGGGGTTGTTGCCGCCCATCCAATACTGCTCTACCTCGGGAGCAACAAAGGCATTGTCGTTCTTCGGGTCCAAGTAGCGCAGATAGTACCAGCAAGAGCCCGCCCACTGGGGCATGGTGTTGGTTTCGCGGGTAAAGGTATCGGAGTACTGAATCCAGTTGGTGGCTTTCACCAACGGGCCGCGGGGGTCGCCACTGGGCTTAAAGTCTTCCATTTCGGGCTGAAGCAGCGGCAGCTCGCTCTCCGGAATGGCGTAGTGGTTGCCGTCCTCGGTATTCCAAACAATCGGGAAGGGTTCGCCCCAGTAGCGCTGGCGGCTGAACAACCAGTCGCGCAACTTGTAATTTACCTTGCCGCAGCCATAGCCCTTTTCCTCAAGCCATGCCGTCATCTGCTTCTTGGCTTCCGGCACACTCAGACCATTCAGGTGCTCTGAGTTGACCATAGTGCCGTCATAGCCGCAGAAGTTCTGCCACGGGGTGTCGGCATTGTCGGGCTGCACCACTTGGGTGATGGGCAAACCAAAGGTAACGGCAAACTCGTAGTCGCGGCTGTCGTGAGCAGGCACGGCCATAATGGCACCGGTACCGTAGCCGGTCAATACATAGTCTGCAATCCAAATCGGAATCTCCTTGCCGTTAACCGGGTTGATGGCGTATGCACCGGTGAACACGCCGGTTTTCTCCTTGGTGAGCTCCGTGCGTTCCAAGTCGCTCTTGGCTGCGCAGGCTGTTTGGTAAGCTTCTACCGCAGCCTTTTGCTCGGGTGTGGTAATGCTGTTTACCAGTTCGTGCTCAGGGGCAAGTACCATGTAGGTGGCGCCGAACAAGGTATCCGGGCGGGTGGTGTACACGGTGATGGTGTTACCCTGGCAGGAGAAGTTTACCTCTGCACCGCTGGACTTGCCAATCCAGTTGCGCTGCAGCAATTTGATGCTCTCCGGCCAATCGAGGGGCTCCAGCTCATCAATCAGGCGCTCTGCATAAGCCGTAATGCGCAGCATCCATTGGCGCAGCTTGCGGCGCTCTACGGTAAAGCCTTTGCTCTTCCACTCTTCGGCTTCCTCGTTGGCCAGCACGGTGCCCATGTCCGGGCTCCAGTTTACCATGCCCTCTGCCACGTACGCCAAGCGCACATTGTCAATCTGCTCACGAGTCCAGCCCTTAGCCTCCAACTCCGTAACCGGGCAGGCCTTCTTGAGCTCTTCGTTATAATAAGAGTTGTAAAGACGCAGGAAAATCCATTGTGTCCACTTCACATAGCCGGGGTCAGTGGTAGCCACTTCGCGGTCCCAGTCGTAGGAGAAACCAAGCATCTTCAGCTGGCGACGGAAGTTATCAATATTGGCGTATGTGGTGATGGAGGGGTGCTGGCCGGTCTTAATGGCATACTGCTCAGCAGGAAGACCGAAGGAGTCCCAGCCCATGGGGTGCAGCACATTGTAGCCGTTCATGCGCTTGTAGCGACTTACAATATCCGTTGCTGTGTACCCCTCCGGGTGCCCTACGTGCAAACCTGCACCGCTCGGGTAGGGGAACATATCCAGCACATAGTACTTCGGTTTGGCTGCATCAAACCCTTCCTCACCGGGATTTAATACTTTGAAAGTCTTTTCTGCGTCCCATACGGCTTGCCAACGGGGCTCAAAAACATCAAAAGGATATGGATTTTTACGTTCTGACATGTCGCGCGAGACTATAATACACCCGCTTATGAAAATCAAGCCTTTTCGTTCGTTTTGGCCACAAGCTGCCACAATTTCACCGTGGCGGAGCTGTTTTTGGGCAAGGGGTGGGGTGGCTTATCGGCCTCCCTTAGTCTCGGTGATAGGGGGTGCCGGCCAGCATGGTATGCAGGCGGTAGATTTGCTCCAGCAACACAACGAGCGCTAACTCGTGCTGCATGGTATGCTTGCCTAAACAAAGCACATGGTCGCACGCTTCGCGCAGAGCGGGGGTGTGCCCATCGGCTGCCCCTATCAAAAAAGCAACGTGCTTGACCGCTCGCATTTGCCAGTCCTTGGCACGCTTTTCAAACTCTCTCGATGTCCAATTTTCGCCGCGCTCGTCCATGGCAATGCGCAAGCAGCCTTTGCTGGCTTCTAACAAACGGGCAGATACCTCTTCTGAGCTGCCGGCCTTCACATAGCGAATTTCCACCTTACCGAAGGGTTTGAGCCGCTCCTCAAAAAAGGCAACCCCTTGTCGGGCATAGGCGATGGAGGGTTTGGCTGCAGCTAAAATGATAAAATCCATAGCAGTATAATCAGCTTTGGCTCAGGTAGTGGTGTAGCTCATCAACAGAGCCGAATAAAGGGGCAGGCCAAGCGGCTAATTCGCAGATGTTGGCATAGCCCCACGCTACCAAGGCGGTGGCGGCTCCGGCGTTTTTGGCCGTTTGTGCATCAAACAGGGAATCGCCCACGAGTACTACCTCCTGCGGTGCTACCCCCCAACTTTCTGCCATGTGCAGCAGGGCATCCGGTGCCGGTTTGCGAGGAAATTGCCCGGTGTGCCCCATGATGAAGCTGAACGGAATATGCGGAAAAAGCGCCTTAACCATGGGTTCCGTCACATCGTGCGGTTTGTTCGACAACACGGCCAGCATGGCTCCCTCTCCGCTCAGGCGGGTTAGCATATCCGCTATGCCGGCATAGGGGCGTGTGTAGTCGCCTTGCCAGCAAGTGGGGTATTCCTTGCGAAAAATACTGTGCAGGGCCTCTAACTCATCCGGCGGTGTGTGGGCAGCATCTTCGTAGCCCAAGGCTTTGCCGCAAAGATTCGCCGCCCCGCTGCCAATCATGTTGCGAATGGCGGCGGGGCTGTGTTCCTGCAAGCCCAAGGCTCGCAGGGATCTATTGACTCCTTCCGCAATCCCGGGTAGAGAATCTACCAAGGTTCCGTCAAGGTCAAAGACGATATGGCGTTTCATTAACGAAGGAAGCTTCGCTCAGATGTTTGCAGGAAGTTAATCAGCGTGGCAATGCGCGGGTTAGAGCCGTATGTCGCATCAGCCAATACCTCCGGAATCTTATCCGTTACCACATCCTTCTTGTTCAGGAAGAGTTTTCTGTAAGCGAACTTCAGAGCCTTAATGTCTTCTTCGCTGAAGCCACGGCGCTGCAAGCCTACCGTGTTTACCGTGCGCAGCATGGCCGGATTACCCTCAGCAATCATGTACGGAGCTACGTCCTGCGTAATGCGGGCTGCACCGCCTACCATGGCGTGCTCACCCACGCGCACAAACTGGTGCATGGCGGAGCAACCGCCAATGATAGCCCAGTCGCCTACGGTGCAGTGGCCTGCAACGGCTGCAAAGCCGGACAAAATGCAGTGGTTGCCAATGACGCATTCGTGGCCTGCATGGCTGTTGATAAGGAAAAGGTTGTGGCTGCCAATGATGGTCTTTGTTTCCGGCGTGGTGGAGCGGTTAATGTTGCAGTTTTCGCGGAACACGTTGTAGTCGCCCACTTCCAGCCAGGTCGGCTCACCTTTGTACTTCAAATCCTGCGTTTTAAGACCAATGACGGAGAAGGGGAAGAACTCATTGCCCTTACCGAATGTTGACGGTCCGCCTAACACTACATGGTTATGCAATACGCAGCCTTCGCCAAGTTTTACATGCGGGCCGATAATGCAGTACGGCCCTACCTTTACGTCGTCCGCCAATTCTGCGGTCGGATCTATGATTGCTGTAGGATGAATCTGAGCCATAACTGCATTCTAACTCCTAGCCCCTCTCCCTTCAAGAAAAAAATAGACCTCTCCCGCAAAATATTTTAGCAATTTCCTGTGTAAGTCCGGATTTACTGCTTTTTCCTCATGTGTTCGGCTTTCTTTTCCACTTAAAACAGAATCCGGAGCTTGCTGTTTTGCCGACTTTGAGTGCCGGTTTTTACTTCTGCGTACAAACTGTACCCCGCCGCTGCTTCCATGCTTGACAAATGGTTAGAATGGTGTATATTCATGCGCGTGAGTAAAGACGTTCCAGTTCTTCGGTTGCCTATTTCCAATTATGATGAGGTAAGGCGTATGCGCAACTCCCAGTTGGTGTGCGTATTGCGCTCTGCCGTGCTTTCTCCGGATAAGGTGCGCCGATTCCGCCCGGCACCTCCGGCAGATTATGATGCCTACCGCGTGAGAATTGAAGTGGAGAGCGTTTGTGTCGATTTGTTGGCAGATGGCAAGCCTGTTTTCTGCTGTAGTTTTGAATCTGCTGAAACCTATTGATAGAAAGGGAGCACGCATCCATGAAAGCCTTGTTAGCCGTGTTGACTGTTTTGTCGATGGTAAGCTGTTGGCAGAAGGAGGGCCCGTTTATTGGCCGTTATTGGGAGGTAGTGCCTGTGCCCATTGAGTGCAGCCGTCCGCAGGTGGAGCCGTATGAGGTGGAGTTTTTGCCGCTTTTGCCGGAGAATCCGCAGATGATTGTGGTGGGCAAGTTTGTGCTTCACAAAGGGGCTCGTTTAGAGTACGGCGATGAGGAGATGATGCAGTCTATCAAGCAAAGTGCTGCCGCAATCGGTGGTAACACCATCGTTTATCCTGATAATGGCCAGCGTGAGGTAGATGTCGCTTATGTGCCGGCAGAGCAGAGTCTGCACGGTGGCGATGAATATTGATTGTTTCAATATTACATTTCTTGCAGGAAACGCAGGGTTTCGTACAATTTATCCGTAGGCTTTATTTTTTGCAGCCTCGGGAAGCGGTTGTCGAGGGTAATGTAGTTATTGTTGCGGGTAAGCAGCAATTTTTGCCCGGATATTTCCACGGCTGTAATGTGGCGGCGTGTGGCCAAAATCTTGATTTTGTGGCAAATAAGAAGATTTCTCGCTTGGCGGGGTAATTTGCCGAAGCGGTCTATCCACTGGCGCTCTAAGTCATCCACATCGTCCAAGGTAAGGGTGGCGGCTAATTGGGTGTAGCAGCTCATGCGCACTTGCGTGCTTTCTACCCAGGTGGTCGGGATAAAGGAGCCGATGAGCTTATCCGCATCGGGGCGCGTGGCCATAGAGGCCTCGCTCACGCAGAGGAAATCCGCCTTCAGTTGTGCTTCCGCGCGAATGGACGGGGCCTTGCCCTGCAAATGGTCTATGGACTGGCGTAAAAGCTGGCAATAGAGCTCGAAGCCGATAGCGGCAATATGCCCGCTTTGCTGAGTCCCCAGCAAGTTGCCGGCGCCGCGGATTTCCAAATCGCGCATAGCAATCTTAAACCCGCTGCCCAGCTCCGTATATTGTTTGATAGCTGCCACGCGTTTGCGAGCATCGCCTGTGCACATGGCGTCTTCCGGAAGCAGTAGGTAGGCGTAGGCGCGGTGCCCGCCACGCCCGACTCGCCCGCGCAACTGGTACAAATCTGCCAGCCCGAAGCGGTCTGCGCGGTCAATAATAATGGTGTTGGCATTGGGAATATCAATGCCGCTCTCAATAATGGTGGTGGAGAGCAACACATCGGCCATTCCGTTGATGAAATCGCGCATCACGCATTCCAAATCGCCCTTATCCATTTGCCCGTGTCCTACCACAATGCGAGCCTTGGGTACCAGCTTTTGCAGCTTTTCTGCCATCTTGTGGATGGAGGAAACGCGGTTATGCAGGAAAAATACTTGCCCATTGCGAGCCAGCTCGCGCTCAATGGCACGCGCAATCAGCTCTTCATTGTAAGGGCAAACCGCGGTTTGTACCGGTAGGCGGTTGAGGGGTGCTGTGTCAATGGTGCTCATGTCTCGGGCGCCCATCAGTGCCACATACAGGGTGCGCGGTATGGGGGTGGCTGAGAGGGTGAGCATATCCACCATGCGGAACATGCGCTTGAATTGCTCCTTGTGTCTGACTCCGAACCTCTGTTCTTCATCAATAACGGCTAAGCCCAGATTCTTAAAATTGACGTTTTTAGAAATCAGCCTGTGTGTGCCCACCACAATATCAACCGAGCCATTGTTGATGCCTTCAATAATCTCCGCCGCTTTTTTAGCCGGGGTGAAACGGCTAAGTAGCTCGATGCGAATCGGGTATTCGCTCATGCGGTTGCGGAAGGTATGGTAGTGTTGGTCTGCCAATACGGTTGTGGGCGCCAAAATGGCAGCTTGTTTACCGCCTGTTACACACTTGAATGCGGCGCGAATGGCCACCTCTGTTTTGCCGAATCCCACATCGCCGCAAATCAGGCGGTCCATGGGGCGGGGTGATTCCATATCTGCCTTGCATTGCTTGATGGCACGCAACTGGTCCGGGGTTTCTCGATACGGGAAGGAGGCTTCAAATTGCCACATCCACGAGGAGTCTGCCGGGTGGGCGTAGCCGTTGTTGCTTTCTCGCTCGGCCTGAATTTCCAGCAACTGCGCAGCGTAGTCCTGAATAGCTTTTTCTGCCGCCTGGCAGGCGCGTTTCCAGCGGGCATCTCCCAGCTTTGAGAGCTCCGGCGTTTTTGCGCCTAACCCCACATATTTTGATACCAAGTGGGCTTGGCTAAGCGGTATGCGCAATAAAACTTCTCCGGCGTAGCGAATATGCAGCTCTTCTTCACCGGTTTTGTCGTCCTGCACAATGCCCACAAATTTTCCCAGACCGTGGGCGGCATGCACCACGTAATCCCCCGGCAAAATTTCACGCAGCGGTGCTTGCGCGCGCTCGCGGCGCATGCGTTCCTCGCGGTCTGCCTTGCGGCGGGCATGCGGGGTGGTGTAGCGGCCAAAGATTTCTGCAGAGGACAAGACGGCCAGTTTGGCTTGAGGTATGGTAAAGCCGAAGGGAAGGTCGCCGTCTCTGCTTTGCACGGCTGTCCACGCTTCGTCCTCTCCGCATATTTCCTCGAATCTGGCTTTTTCTCCCTGCTGCGGAAAGAACATGACGATGCGCCATTTTTCCTCCTTCCACTTCATGAGGTTGATGCGGGCTAAGGCTCGTTTGGCCTCTTGCATCACAAAGTCACCGCTATCAAAGGTGCCCAAGGGGGTGGCGTAGGTGGCAAAGGGTGTTTGCTGGGTCAGCTCTTCAATCTCCGGCACGGCATCCACAATGTCCGGCGGTGTCTCAAAAATCACCACGTCTCCCGGTACGCCGCTGCCGGGTAGACTGATAATCCAGTCTTGCGGGGCTATAAAATCCTTCAATAAGCGGTCTGCCGGAGGCTCTTCGAGGATGAGCTCTGCGCTTTCTATCTTTTTGGTAGACAGCTGGCTATCTATCTCAAAAATGCGGATGCTCTCCAGCTCGTCTCCAAAAAACTCCAAGCGCAGGGGCCAGGCTGATTGAAGGGGAAAAACATCCAGAATGCCGCCTCGTAAGCTCCATTGGCTGCGGGCTATCACTTGGTCCACGCGGTCAAATCCATGCTCTGTCAGCAGGGCGGTTAATTGCTCCGGTGGGTATTCATCGCCGGTGTGCAATGTGAGTATTTCTGCGCTGTCGCGGGTAAGGAGCGGGGCGGTTTGCTGCAACCCGGCTGCCGTGGTAATGATAACCGTGGGTTCTTTGTGCTCCGCGGTAATGGAATGCAGCGCTTCCAATCGTTCAGCGGCAAGGTCCGGGTCGCTCAGCCCGTTGTTGATGTGCACCTCTCGCTCCGGTACAAAAATACCCTTCGTGTCCCATACCGCAAGCTCTGCAGCCACACGCTCCTGGGTAGGCAGGCTATCTGCTATAGCCCAAATGCGGCGTCCGCCTTTGTTCTGAGCGGCCACTAGCGCCACCATAAACGAGAGCGAAGCAGGGCATACATGCGGGAAGATGAGCGGATTTTCTCTCGTGTCACCGGTGTGCAGCATCTTTAACTCGGCCTTAAAGGCGGAGTCTTTGCTTACATAACCGATGATGGATGGTAACATGCTTTCCCTTGGTAAACAATGACGCCGGAGAAACGGGGGTGCACCCCGTTTCTCCGGTTAATCTAAGTTGTTGTAAATAAAAGTTACAGGCGGATGGCGGCGCTGCTCCAGGTAAGACCGGCACCGAAGGTGACCATCAGGATGATGTCGCCCTTCTTAGCCTTACCGGCGCGCAAGGCTTCATCCAAAGCAATGGCGCAAGCTGCACCGGAGGTGTTGCCGTACTTCTGCAGGTTGATGAAGACGCGCTCTACAGGAATGCCAAGACGCTGAGCTACTGCATTAATAATGCGCAGGTTGGCCTGGTGCGGAATCACCAAGGATACCTCCTCGGGCTTAATGCCGGTGCGCTCAATGAGGGACAGTGCAGAGTCCTTCATGTGGGCTACGGCGTGGCGGAATACTTCGTTGCCGCGCATGGCCAAGGTGTACAGCTTTTCGTGGATGTTCTCCTCGGTGGTGGGAATGGCAGAGCCGCCGCCGGGGACCATGAGCAGGTCAGTCAGGGTGCCGTCGGAACCAATATCGGTGGCAAGCACGGCGCTGTCGCCCTCGATGCCGGTACCGGTGCGCAGTACTGCAGCGCCGGCTCCATCACCAAAGAGAACGCAAGTGGAGCGGTCCTCCCAGTTAACAATGTGGCTAAGCTTTTCGGAAGCAATGATGAGGGCGGTCTTGGCCTGGCCGCAACCAATGTACTGTACGGCGGTCTTCAAGGCAAACAGGAAACTGGAGCAAGCGGCAGAAATATCAAATGCAGCGGCATTCACGGCGCCCAAGTTAGCCTGCACATAGCATGCGGTGGAGGGCGTGAATGTATCCGGTGTTACGGTGCCCACGATGATGAGGTCGATTTCCTCTGCTGTTACCCCGGCTGCTTCCATGGCGCGGCGTGCTGCATGCGTAGCCATGTCGCTGGTTCTTTCTCCGGGGGCGGCAATGCGGCGCTCTTCAATACCGGTGCGCTCAATAATCCACTCGTTCGAGGTGTCTACCATCTTCTCCAAGTCGGAGTTTGTAAGACGGGTTTCCGGTACATAGGAGCCGGTGCCGATAAGAGCTACCGGAAGACGTTTGAAAGGCTTCGTGAGATCGTTCATAACGGTTGCATTCAATATTTTATTACGACTCTTCCCCTCAGGGAACGTGGGAATTATATCATGTAGTTAGAGTAAACGCTAGCTTTTTTTGTGGATAGGTGCCCATAGTGGCGATTTTTTTGCCGGAAAAGCCTGCCAAAATGATAGGATGTTGCCGTTTTTGCGTGAAAAACAGTAAAATGTCGCCGCTGCAGACCGGGGTTCTCATGTAGTTGTGCTCCGCGTATAAAGCTGCATGGCTTAACAAATTGTACTTTTCGCTAGGTTTCCTTTCTCTTGTTTTTTTCTGGTGGCCTAACATATTAGCGCTGTACAAGGTGGGTGAAATAGTGTATGCTTCGTTGCACGGAGATGATAACTATGGATAAAGGACGCGCATTGTTGCTGGATTTTTTTAGAATCTTTTTGTGTATCGGCGTATTCGTCTACCATTACACCCCGGAGCGCCCCAGTAGCGGTCCGTTGATGGTGAACGGATTTTTGGTGATGAGCGGCTTTTTTGCCGGCTTGTATATACGCCGGCGTTCGGTTTTTGATACGGTGGCCTTCTATACCTCCAAAGTACGCCGATTGGTGCCGCTGATGGTGGTGGCGCTCCTGATGGGGATTTTGTGGAAGGCCTATATGGGGCAGCTGCAAACGGCTTGGGTGCCGGAGCCGTGGGGCAAGTTCAGCATGACCCACTGGCTCATGTATTTCAACACTCCCATGTGGTATATGTCTGTGGAGTGCAGCATGCTGCTGTTGGTGCCGTTTTTCTATTACCTGAGCACCAAAAAGTACGGCATTTTGAGCTGTGCGTTGGTAACAACTGCCTTTACCTCCTATTTGTACCTGCTTATACCGGGTAACAATATGTTTGCCTCCGGCCTGTACTTCTCTTCCGTTGCTCGCTGTTGGCAGTTTGTGCTGGGCCTTGTGGCGGCCGACTTGTGCCTGCATTTGCAACAAAAGGGTGGTAAAGATTCTGCCCTGGTGCGTTATGCCACGTGGCCTGCTGCTGTTTTCTTTGTGATAACGGGTATTGCCTTTATGGTGCTTAAGCAAGAGAGTCACTTGGGATGGTTTAACTATTCCTTGCCCTTCGATTTGATGTCGACCTTCTTCTTTGTGCTGCTCATTCCGTGCCTGTATTTGGCAAAGATACAGTGCTCTGATGCCCTGGCCGGTAAGGTGAGCTACCTTGCGGCTTTAACCTATCCGGTGTACCTCACGCACGTGCCCTTGTTGGCCATGACAACGTATTTTGAGGAGTATCTGCCGTGGTTCGTTAAAAATCCCATGCCGGGGTATAGCTCAACAGCTTGGGCTGTGCTGTTGACCCTCATTATTTCCGTTCTCCTGTTGAAGGCCGATTCTTGGTTCCAACGTAAGCTTTCCCGTTAATACCGCACAGACGGATTTTTTGTAGAAAGCCCTGTTAAAGTTTTTAGTTGATAGCCCCACAAATAGCAATTTGTGGGGTTCATTGATGTGAGCGAAGCGAACGGAATTTAAGAGTCCGGAGGACGACAGACACATAGCCGGGGGCGCAAGCCCCCGGTATGGGGAAAAGAAAATCGGAGCCCCGAGGCGCCGGAGCGAACGCGACGGCAACGAGGGCCGACAGAAAGCGTGGCTCTTAACATGCCATGT
>CAJGCZ010000017.1 GCA_904501975.1 uncultured Akkermansia sp. | reverse complement strand
GGCAATGAATAACACTGTACTCATTATCGGAGCTGGTGGTGTGGGTCATGTAGTGGCTCACAAGTGCGCCCAGATGGCGGATGTCTACAAGAACATCCATCTGGCTTCCCGTACCAAGAGCAAGTGCGATGCGATTGCCGCAGACGTACTCGCCCGCAGCGGGGTGCAGATTGCCACGCACGCGGTGGATGCCGACAATGTTGCTGCCACGGTAGCCCTCATTAAAGAGGTGCAGCCGGATTTGGTGCTGAATGTGGCTCTTCCGTATCAGGACCTCCCCCTCATGGATGCCTGTTTGGAGGCCGGCGTCAATTATCTTGACACCGCCAACTATGAACCCCGCGACGTTGCTAAGTTTGAGTACAGCTGGCAATGGGCTTACCAGGACCGCTTCAAGAATGCCGGTCTGTATGCGCTCTTGGGTTCCGGTTTCGACCCGGGGGTAACCAATGTGTACACCGCATGGGCCCTCAAGCACCACTTCGATGAAATTGAGTATCTTGATATCATTGACGTGAACGGCGGCGACCACGGTCAGGCTTTCGCTACGAACTTCAACCCGGAAATCAACATTCGCGAGGTAACGGCTCCCTGCCGCCACTGGGAGAACGGCGATTTCCAAGAGACCGGCGCCATGAGCATGCACCAACCCTTCACCTGCCCGAATGGTGTTGGTACCTACGAGATTTACCGCATGTACCACGAGGAGATGGAGTCCTTGGTGAAGCACATTCCCACCATCAAGCGTGCACAGTTCTGGATGAGCTTCTCCCCGAACTACATTAACCACCTCACTGTTCTCAAGAATGTGGGCATGACCCGCATTGACCCTGTTGTATACAACGGCGTGGAGATTGTGCCGCTGCAGTTCCTTAAGGCTGTATTGCCTGATCCCGGCGATTTGGGTAAGACCACCCATGGCCGCACCTGCATTGGTTGTGTGATTCAGGGTAAGAAGGATGGCAAGTACAAGGCTGTCTATATTTACAACATTTGCGATCACGAGGAGTGCTTCCAAGAGGTTGGCTCTCAGGCTATTTCTTACACCACCGGTGTTCCCGCTGCTATCGGCGGCCGCCTTATTCTTTCCGGTGTATGGGGTGGGCAGGGCGTGTTCAATATGGAGCAGAACGACCCGGACCCCTTCATGGATGCCCTCAATCAGTACGGCCTTCCCTGGCAGTGCATTGAGCTTACCGAAGAGCAGGCTAAGGCCCTCCGCGTAGCTGAGTAATGACATCCTGCTAGCGTCACTTTTTTTCACCCGCCCCGGTATTCCGCGGCGGGTGATTTGTGCTTTGCTTTGTTATCCGTGGCAGAGTTGTTGCTTGACTCAAGCTATGCGTTGTTCTAAAATGAAGGTACGGGTGAATTTATCGCTGAACGAGGAATTGGGGAAGGGATATAAGTCCCTTCATCAACGCAATATGATTCTTGCGTGATTTAGGGTATTTGCGTTTCGCCGATAGAGGAAACTATGTATTAATGATTGTTCTAGGGAATAGCAGAAGGAGGATAAAAACGTGAACAAAAATAAGGGTATGAAGCAAGGAGACGAGCAGGATTTGCAGCGTCTGATTATTCAAGGAATGGCGGGAGATAATGAAGCGAAAAGACTTGCCGTTACCTTGTATAGAACGCAGAACGAGATGGAAATGAATCCGTTGTGCATTGAGTGGATGCATTCATTTGCTTCTGCTGGAGATAAGGAAATGCGCCTTTATTATGTGCAGGAAGTGATGTTCAGGCCTGATTGCAGTGTGGATTTGCTGGAGTTGGAACATTGGATTCGCCAAATTGCCGCCGAAGACCCTGCTACCGGTTATTATCTGCTTGCCCTTCTTTATGATGAAGATATTGGGCAGCTGCCTGATGAGGAGAAGGCGGAGGCAAACATGAAATTAGCCGCTGCCGCAGGCAATAATCGAGCTATGCTGTATTTGGCGGATTATTATTTGATCATGGAAGATTATGAAACGCACAGCTTGCAAGAAATCCGCGAGCTTGCGGAAAAGGTGGCGCAGGATTGCAGCATTGAGGGGCGTTTCCGATTGCTTATCGATGTGTGCATGGAAATGGGGGATTATCAATCCGCCGTGCGTTATCTGAAGCAGTGGGCAAAAGATGAACCGAAAAATGCAGTCATCCCTTTGCGTCTAGGTCTGCGCTATATCAACGGCGAGGGGGTGAAGGAAAATGCAGAGCAGGCGCTCAAATATTTTGAAAAGGCCGCATATTTGGGGGATGAGTCTGCTATGTATATTGTGGCAGACATGAATGCCACCGGCAAAGGATGCCGCCGCAATATGAGACGCGCTATGGATTATTACACTCGTGCTGCCCAAGCTGAGCATTCTCCTTCGTGTGTGGAATTGGCGAAACTTTATTGCGCCGGCGTACATATTCAAAAGAATGTGGAGCTTGGTATTCAATACTATGAGAAAGCGGTGAAGTATGGCAATGCAGAAGCTTGCTTGCGCCTTGCACTCATGTATTATGAAGGTGTGGAGGTAGAGCAGGACCACGAGAAGGCGGCTGTGCTGATGGATACAGCCCGTAAATATTTGAACTCTTGTGAGGATGAGAATGCAGAAGAGTTGCTGCAGCGTGTAGAAGAGCTGGCCATGGAAAATCATTGGCCGACAACACATGCGTTATTTGAGCTTGTTACTCCGCAGGAGATGAAGGATGCGATTGATACGAACGATTTTCGCAGGGTTATCCACCGCGTGTATAAGAGCTTACTGCGCGTGCCCATGGGAAAGGATGTCTTGAGAAATGCTTGGTACCTGATGCAGATTAAGGTGTTAGAAGAAGAGGAGCTTAGCAATTATTTAGAGACATTGCGTTGCCTTGCAGACGAGTATCCGAAGGTGGCCTTGATGGTGGGCGATATGTATTATGAAGGCGTTGGCGCAAAGCGTAATGTTCGGTCGGCCATGCTCTTTTATCGCAAAGCTCTGGAATCGCCTTTGGCGGAACAGGCCTATCTCCGCATTATTTTAGGATTGCACGAGGAGGTGCTGGTGGGGCGCCGAGATAAAGTGCCGGAGTGGTTGGAGACTGCCCGCCGCGATTGCCCTGATTCCGTATACTTGTGCTATATGCTTGCTTTGCTATACCATGTGGGGCTTTACGTGGAGAAGGATGCCGAGGCCGAAGCTGCCATGCTGCAACGCGCTAAGGAGCTGGGCTTGCAGCGTAATATGGAAGATGACCTTAAACACTGGCAGGTGGGGAGAGATTGCTTGCGTGATTTGCTCGATTTACCTGAATCTTACAGCTTGTAATGAAAAGCCTACAGTGTAAACCTGAGCTATGAGATTCTTCTTGACAGAAGAGTCGTCACCCGTATAATGCAGCGCGCTATGATAAGCCGAAGCGGAATCCGTGATTTAGTGGCCTCGTTCCTGAAATATTTAGTAGCCGGAGGAATTGCCTTTGTGGTGGATTTTTCCGCGCTCATGGTGTGCCATTCCGTCTTAGGTGTTCATTACTTGGCTGCGTCTGTCATTGGCTTTGTATTGGGTCTGATTGTTACTTATATATGCAGCAATACCTTTGTTTTTTCTCAACGCAAAATGGAGGATAAACAGGTGGCAGAGTTTACCATCTTTACCATCATTGGCTTGGTGGGGTTGGGGTTGACGACTCTGTTTATGTGGCTGTTTGTTTCCGTGTGTGGTGGTATGTGGGAGCTTTTGGGGCTCACCACACTGTTGCAGTATATGTATTCTTTAGTTTCCGGCGTGGCCATGACTCAAGCCGCCTGTGTTGTAGCGCTTTCCAAGCTGTTGACAGAGGCCTTGGTGCTGCTGTGGAATTTCGGCGCTCGCAAGATAATTCTTTATTGATTTAGTATGATGATTATAGATACCCATTGTCACCTGGTTTCCAATAAGTACGAGGATTTAGAGCAACTGAGGGCCGATTCCGTTGCCTTGGGGGTAAAGCATTGTGTATCTCAGGGTACCGGGGCGGATGACTGGGAGCCCCAGTTGGAGATTGCCCGCCGTATGCCGGATTTTGTATCCTCTTGCTTAGCTGTGCACCCCAGCGATGTGACCAACGTGACGGATGAACAGCTGTGCTACATGGAAGAGCTGTGCCGCCGACATCCTCAAGCGGCCATTGGCGAAACCGGCTTAGATTACTTTTGGGCTGCTCCCGAGGGATGGACTGAGGATGCCTACCGTGCACGCCAACGCGTTTTCTTGGAACGCCACTTTCAGTTGGCTCAAGAGCTTGGCCTGAATATATCCTTGCATACGCGAGATAAAAAAGGATTAGCCAGTTTTGAAGACGCCTTTGCCATTGCCCGCAATTTCCCGAAGGTGCGCCCTGTCTTCCATTGCTTTATTGGCAACGGGGCTCAGGCGGAGCGCATTTTCTCGGAGCTGGACGGCTTGATATCCTTCACCGGCCTGGTAACCTTTAATAAGACGGAGGATATTCAGGCTGTAGCCGCTTGGTGCCCTGCAGACCGCTTTATGGTGGAAACGGATGCTCCGTTCCTTTCACCTGCGCCGTTCCGTGGTATCACCAATATCCCTGGGCGCACCAAGTATGTGGTGGACAAAATAGCAGAGCTCCGTGGCGTAAGCCCCGAGGAGGTAGCCGCTTGCACTACGGAAAATGCCAAGCGTTTCTTCCGCCTTAATCTTCCGTAAACGGATAGGGGTACACGCTTTAGCGCACCCCAAAAGCCGGGGAAGAACGGTTATTTTCTTGACTCGAAGGCAAAAATGCCTACAATGGTGTTAGATATAGAAATCCCTTGAATGGGGACAGCGTAGATATGAAGAAAGTTTTAATCATCGGCGGTGGTCCCGCCGGCTTAACTGCCGCATACGAGCTCGCTCGCAAGGGGGGGGGTGAGATTGTCGTGTTTGAGCGTGAAGAGCAGCTCGGCGGTATTTCTCGTACCTTGGAATACAAGGGAAATCACATCGATATCGGTGGCCATCGCTTTTTCTCTAAGTCTGATACGGTGATGAATTGGTGGCGCAATATGATGCCGCTGCAAGGTGCGCCGTCATGCGATGATGTGGAGTTGAACCGCGAGGTGCCGTTGACGGAGAACGGCCCGAACCCCGAGCAGGAAGACCGCGCTATGTTGGTGCGCTCTCGCCTCAGCCGTATCTTGTTCCTGCGCAAGTTTTTTGATTATCCCGTATCTCTGAGTATGAATACCATCCGTAATTTGGGGATGGTGCGCATGGTCAAGATGGGCTTTAGCTACCTGTACAGCATGGTGCACAAGCGAGAGGAGAAGAGTCTGGAGGATTTCTTTATTAACCGCTTCGGTACAGAGTTGTACAACACATTCTTCCGCGATTACACCGCCAAGGTGTGGGGTGTGCCGTGCAACCAAATTGGTGCCGATTGGGGTGCCCAGCGCGTAAAAGGCTTATCCATTGCCAAGGTGCTCGGGCATGCTTTGGGCAAGCTCGCCTTCTGGAAAAAACGCGATAAGCAGGGGGGCGAAACCTCACTCATTGAAGAGTTCTGGTATCCTAAGTACGGTCCCGGCCAGTTGTGGGAAACCGTGGGTGCTGAGGCCGAGAAAATGGGAGTTAAGATTCTGCGCCGTCAGGATGTGGAGCAGGTGCTGGTAGAACAAGGCCGCATTGCCGCGCTGTTGGTGCGCGATATGGCTACCGGAGAGACCACGCGCTACGAGGCAGACGAAGTTATTTCCACGACCTCCGTCAAGGAGCTTATCCGCAAGATGGGAGATGCTGTGCCGCCCGCAGTAAAAGAGGTGGCAGAGGGCTTGGTGTACCGCGATTTTATGACTGTTGGCCTCTTGCTCAACAAGTTGCAGCTTAAGAGCAAGAATATGAATACCACGGTAGGTGAGTACGGCGTGGTACCCGATAACTGGATTTATGTGCAGGAGCCGGATGTGAAGGTGGGTCGACTGCAAATCTTCAACAACTGGAGCCCCTACTTGGTGAGCGACCGAAGTAAGGCTTGGATAGGTATGGAATACTTTGTCAATGAAGGCGATGAACTGTGGTCGATGGACGATGCCGCTTTCTGTGACTTTGCTGAGGGCGAGCTGGTGAAGCTCGGAATCATTGATAAAGCCGATGTGGTGGATCACAAGGTATTCCGCATTGAGAAGGCATACCCTGCCTATTTCGGTAGCTATAAGCAGTTCCCGGTGGTTCGTGAGTGGGTGGATAGCCTGAGCAACCTCTATTTGGTAGGCCGTAACGGTATGCACCGGTATAATAATATGGACCACTCCATGCTCTCTGCCATGGAAGCCGCGAACAACATCAGCAACGGTGTTGCCACCAAGGATAACATTTGGGAGGTTAATACCGAGAAGGAATACCATGAGTCAAAGTAAACCGCAGCGCAGATGCGTGCTGTGGGTGCTCGCTCTGTTTGTTCTGGTAACATGGGGGAGCATTGCTCTCTGGGCTCCTTCCGGAGAGCCTGAGTATGATTCGCGTGGCGAGCTGGTGGCCGTGCCCGGCTTCTTTAATGATGCTGTTATTACCTATAACAGGCAAATTGAGGAGAAAATGCCGGTAAACGACTGGCATTGCCCTTTGTATATGTACGAGGGCAAGTGGGTGCGCCAAGCCGTCGAATGTTTAACCGGTGAGGCATGCTCCGGTGTTGCCGTGCAACGGGGCTTTATGGTGTTGGCCGATGCGTTGATGTTGGTCAATTTAGCATATTGGCTTGCCCTGATGATGCGCCGCGATACGCGCATGGGGTGGATGGCTCTACCCATGAGCTTCTTCACCTTTGTGGCACATTGCGGTTTGGGGGTCAGTTTGGATTACTTCTTCACCGTTTTGTTGTTCAGCAGTATTTCTCTGTGTATCCTCTTGTTCCGTACCGAGAAACGCATGGTGAAGGGGCTGCTCACCCTATTGCTGCTGTTGGTGTTGTTCCATTTAGTTAATTACCGCCGCAATGCTGCGCTCATGCTGCCCGTTATCTTTTATATGGTAGCCGTTGGTTGGGGCTGCTCAGCGGCGTGGTGGAAAAAAGCAGCCGTGGCCGTGGTGCTGATGCTGCCGTTTTATATGGTGTCCGTGCGTATGGTGCCGTGGGTATTACCCGTGCAGAAGATGACACCTATGGCCCCTATGGTGGAATCCGATTTGCGTATTGCTGCCGTGCTGGAAAACAAGCAGGACGCCGTGCGTGCCTATTTGCACACCGTGCCCTTTAAGGTGTATGCCCATGAATATAAGGACTCTATTACCGCCTATTGGGCAGGGGCTGAGCAGGACCTTGAACATTGGCCTGCTGTGTGGCAACATTACCTCAATGCCTGGAAAACCAATACCGGGAATATGCTGATGGCCAGGTTTTTGCAGCTATCGCAATTCTATTGGTCGGGTGCCACACCGGCTCCGGTGGAATGGCTGGCAGATGCGCTGTATCCGGAAATGCGCAGCAACGAACGCCGCTGGATAGTGTTAGAGAGTGTGGATATGAAGCAGTTGCATCTGCGCATCCTGCGTTTGATGGTAACACTCGGCACTGTATGGATTTTCCTGCGCTACCTGTGGCTGTGGCTTATGCGCCGCGCGCCGTTAACGGCTGAGCAGTTTGCGTGTATGTTTATCACCGGTTTGGCTTCTGCATACAGCATTAGCTATGTTGTTGTAACCCCGACCTCCGATTTCCGCTATCTGCTACCGGCTCAATTGCTGGGCTTCTATGTGATGGTCTACCTGCTGCTGGAGCGCTTGCTCAGTCGCCAAAAATAAGCGGCTGTTAGCTGCGGTTCATCTCCGGTAGCACATCTTCTTCCGTAATCAAGCGCAGTTCTTCATCCGTCGGGTTCTCGTTGCCGTAAAGTCGGGTGGCTTGGTGTACAATGATTTTCTCAAACAAATTGCGAGCTTCTCGCGCATTGGCAAAATCCTTGCTTCGTTGAGAATAGCGTTCCGTTAAAATATGGTTCACCAAATCAACGGCTTCTTGGGTCAAATAATAGCCGGATTGCTGGCTCATACGGCAGAAAATCTCAATAAGTTCCTCCGGTTTGTAGTCCTCAAAGTGAATGAACTTATTGAAACGCGAGGATAAGCCGGGATTGGAGTTGATAAAATCCTGCATCAAATCCGGATATCCGGCAACAATCACAATGAACTTGTCTCGGTTATCTTCCATGGCTTTAAGCAAGGTATCAATCGCCTCTTGCCCAAAATCACCCTGCTTATCAGAGCGCGTTAAGGTGTACGCTTCATCAATAAAGAGAATACCGCCCATGGCTTTTTGCACAACTTCCTGTACCTTGATAGCTGTTTGTCCCACGTAGCCTGCCACCAAGCCGGCGCGGTCTACCTCTACCACATTTTCATTGGAAAGAATCCCCATGTTGTAGTAGATTTTGGCAAGGAGTCGCGCTACAGTGGTTTTGCCGGTACCCGGATTGCCATAGAACACCAAGTGATTGGATGTAGCCACGGTTTTCATGCCTCGCATGCGGCGCTTGCGCTGTGCTTCCTGCATGTGAATGAGCCCGTGTACATCTTTTTTGACACTCTCTAATCCCACTAGAGCATTGAGTTCGCTTAAGAGGGTATCAATCTGCGATTTGTCGATTTTTTTGTTGAGCGAAGTCTCGGTCCTAGCTCCTGTTTTTTTACTTTGCGATGGTTGGGGAACATTCCAAACTAAGCCATCCTTGTTGACATTAACAATTTTGGGGCCGCTGTTGGTGGTGGAGTATACAGCCGGGCCATTGTCGCCGGAAGGCAAAATAACATCGCCGTCAATAGTAAAAATATTGCTATAGACAGATATTGCGATAGGCTTGTTATCAATGTGAATGATGATGCTCTTGGAATATCCTGTTGCCGCATGCTTCTTCTTTTTGGTTGACTCTTTATGCACTACTGTGGGGGCCGGCTCTGCTATGGGCTCCTCTGTGCACCAAGGATGCGTCAACCGTTTTGCCGCATAGCGTTTCATATTGTTCAGGTAATTCTCCTTCTGTTGGTGAGCCACGCCGCTTGTCGGTGATTTTTGAAGAATGAGATTGGCCACCATATTGTACAGCTTAACAAACTCTTTGGAGGGTGAGTAATCTTGTTTGGTGGCACGCAAGATGTTTTCTGCCTCTACTACCTGAACATAAGTATAGGGCACATTCTTGCGGTAATCTTCCGATAAGAGGTTGCGCTTGCGCAGGTACTCTATCCACTCTTTCTCCGTCAGCGAATAGCCGAAAAGCTCTGCTATCTTGGTGCGCTCTTCTTGCGAAATATGCCCATCTGCTGCGGCTAAGTGCACAGCATAATTCATCACATCCAGCATCACCGATTCCTTAAAATCAGTATCGGAGCATACACATGAGTCTCTGACATAAGATTTTATGTCGTTATAAAATCGTTCCAAATGTTCTCTGATGGGTGTTGTGCTCATGATTCTGATTCCGGTTTAATCAATTTAAGTCGGTTTTGTATATCCTTAAGCTGGGCTAACTCTGTTGTGCACAAATGCTTGGCTGTATTAGAGTGGAGCAGGGTCAGGGTTTCCGTTACAACCTGACTCATTCCTAAACTGTTCGTTGTTCTGACTTGTAACTCTACGTTGATGGATTCCAGTATATCCAGGAGAAAGAAACTTTGTTCTTTGCTGCGTGTTACACGAGATACCCAGGAACAAAGGTCATTAAAATGATAGACACGAAAGCGCGCATTCCGTGGTTTGTGAAAGTAATTCAAAATAGCAAAATAGCGCTGATTTTGGAAAAATTCTATCAGGCAAACCTGGTCGATTTTCTGTAGATTTAGTTCAATCGCATAACCATCGTTCAGTCCGGCTTCTTTTGTTAACTGTTTGAGAAGCCGCTTAGCATAACGCTTGGTGTCATTGGCCGTGCGTTTCTCCTTAGCTGATATATATATCAGGGTAACCCCTACGCCCGACCAAGCAATAATCGTCAGTAATACACTGCCGGTAATCACGTATACCAGAAATATCAGCACAACGCATACAATAAAAAAGACACAGCCCATGGGTTTGATAATAATGTTTGATGATTAACTCATTGGCCGGAATAAGCGTATATACTCAACTCATGCGCCGTCGGGTACGGGCGAGTTTTCGGGTGTTGGCATAATACGCACTTTTTCATGCCCCTATTATACCGCCTATCCGTTATTTTTCAAGAAACAAATGTAGAGAAGCAATAATTACGCAAGCCGATTTCGGGGGATTATTCGGCTGATTCAGGTTTAATCATGCTAAACTGTTGCTGAATCTCTTTGAGTTTATTGAGCTCTGCGGTACAACTCTCCTTTTCAAGAGCGTAGGTGCTGCTTTTCAGGAGTAGACGTTCCGTTACAAGGCTGCTTCTTCCTGTGCCATCATCCCTTCGGATTCGAAGTGTAACAGAAATAGACTTGATGACCTTTCGGAGCTTATCATCAATCTTTGTTTTGCGTTCATCTATTTCTGATTTCCAGGAGCAAAGGTCGTTGAAATGATACACGCGATAGCGAGCATTTTGCTCTTTGTTGAGGTAATCTAATATGGCAAACATGCGTTGCTTGGAAAAAAATTGCAAAATGCAGGCATGGTTTGTTTTCTCTTGTTTAATCTCTATCAGGGTGTCGCCTCGCAACCCGCTTTCTTGGGAAAGACGAAGCAGGAGCATTTTGGCGCGCACGGATGTTGTTCTGCGCTTATGCTCAACTATTGAGGAAATGGTCGTGCCGATAATAAAAATAGCAAATATGACAAAAATGATAATCATAATTGCTTTAGGCTTATTGTCTGACATTGCTACCATAAGACCCAAAAATCCCAAAATTGCTAAAAATATGTTGCCGCAGCCCATAGGGAGAGGAGAGAGTTGTTATAATTTCATGAGGATAAGGACTCTGCCAGAGTCTCCAGTTTTTTAGCAGAGGCACGCCCCTTAACTGCTAGCGTGGGCGCGAAAACAGAGAGCCTGTATTCTGCTACCATCAACCCATAGGCTAACCAAGCCGGTGAAGCCGCATGGTGAGAAAACTGCTCGTAAAAATCTCCCCGTATGGCCGCGTTGAACGTATCAATACGCTCCAATTCGCGGATGGCGGGTTGCTGAGCAATTTTTTGCAATCGCATGATGATTCCTCGGGAAAAGCGTGAGATGTCTTGCAGGGCATCCGGTGCAGCGGAGGAAAGGAAGAACGGGCGCGTGAGCCATTGCCACTCGCGCTGCAAATCCTCAGCAATGCGGGAAGCGTAGCGATCGCGTCCCGCCGTGAGCGTGTATTCGCGGATTGCTCTGTCTGCCTCCGCCAATTGCTCCCAAAGTTTATTGAGCGGCCCGGCTATGGTATCATACACTTTCTCCCGCATTTTCAGGCAAGCGGCATCAAATGCTTCGGGGGTGCGGGGGAGGGGGCTGCATAAAGCGGCATCCATCGCCGCATACAGCGTATCGGCAACATTGTTCTTAGGGGCGGCGCCCACGGTAGTTAGTGCCAATTTTGCTTCCATGGATTTCATGGGCAAGCGCTTACGGATGCCGTTAATGAAATCGCCATGCTTAATCAACGCCAAACGGCGAACTCCGAATCGGTGTGCCATATCTGCCTCTTGCTGAGTCGGATACACCTTGATGCGAACGTGCTCACCATCATCTTGGAGGGCAGGGTAGCCCACGCCGGTACCCACATCCACCGTGGCAGGCAGGTTTCCGCAATCCCAGCGGGTCATGGCTGTAGCAGAGAATGTGCGCGAGGCTTGCTTGCGGAATCTCTTTTGTTGGTATTCTGCCAGATGCTCGCGTATGGCTGCCACATCGGTGCCGAAAGCCAGTTCGTCCCCTTCATCATCGCATACCCATATTTTGGTAATAAACTCAGCGGGTAAACGGGAAAAATCGAACTGCTGCGCGTTGCAGAATTTTTGCGTGCGACGCATCACAAACTCTGCCATAGCTTGGCCGAGAGAGCGATCCGGCTCTTTATCGTACCAATCCTCTGCAAAATCTTCTGCAGCTTCGCGTATGGGCATCAGGAAATTGCGCACATCTTTCGGCAGCGTACGCAATAATATTTCCACTCGATTGGCTAAGTGCGCAAACACACCCCAACTTGGCAGCCAATCCGGGAATTGCTCCATCTGGTCGATATGCACGCCAAGGGTAATACCGTCATCCGCTTCACCGGGGTCGTGGCTATAATAAACCGGGTATTCACCACCGGCTACATGCAATTCATCCGGGTACAAATCAGCGGGGGCATGGTCTTCGCCGGGGTAGACGCAATCGTTATACGGTATAAAGAGGAGCTGCGGATTCTTTTTGTCTTCTTTATCGCACCAGTTGCGCAGGGCTTTTTCACTGGCACAATCCTTGGGCAGTCTCTCTGCAAAGAAGTTAAAGACTCCTTCGCTGCACCAAATGAGGTCGCGCCGGCGCAATTTGGCCTCGGCGGTGCGCACCTCGTCGCGCATTTCGGCTAAGTGTTTAAGGAAGGGCATGGGGTGGCGCAGCTTGCGCTCCATAATGCCGTCGCGAATCATGATTTCCCGGGCGGCAGGCAGATTCACTCTTGCGTAACTAATGCGCCTACCGTCAATAATGGTAAGGCCGCCGCACGTTACGCGTTCTTTTGCAAATACGACACCGGCAGCTTGGTCCCAAGCCGCATCATAAGCATGGTGCGAGCAGAGTTGCGGGGCAATCTGTTCCACCCAAACAGGCTCCAACACCGCACAGCGGCGCATGAAGAGGCGGCTGGTTTCCACCAGCTCTGTGCCGAAAATCCATTCTGCTCGCTTGTTGCGGCGGAACATGCCGCTACCGGGGAAAATGGAGAAGTCTCGCCCGCCAGCACCTCGATAAACTTTTTCTTCTGTACGCCAGAAGCCGAATTGAAGCGGGGCTCCGGCCAGAATAGAGCGGTGTATCATTTCCGGGGTGGCTTGTTCTGCCTCGGGGGCAAGCTCCGGAATGTTCCAGCGCATGGTATCTTGTAGTGCAGAGGCCAAATCCTGCTCCAGATTATGCCACTCCACCATGCGCAAGAAGCTCAGATAATTTTTGCTGCACCACTTGCGGAGTTGGTTGCGGTTAAGGCTGCGTTTTGTTTTGAACTCCAGCGAACTGCGCCACAGGGTAAGCATGGAAAGGAAATCGCTATCTGCGTTTTTCCATTGCGCGTGAGCCTGGTCTGCCTGGGTGGCAAACTCTTGCGGGCGCTCGCGCGGGTCCATGATGCTTAATCCGGCCACAATGACGAGCATCTCCGGCAAGCAATGTTGCTTGTCTGCCTCCAGCAGCATGCGGCCTAAGCGCGGGTCTAAGGGGAGTCTTGCCAAGCTTTTGCCGGTGGGGGTGAGTTGTTTGCGGCGGTCCAGCGCACCAATTTCTCGCAATGTTTTGTAGCCTTCGTTGACTAAGCGGGGGCTGGGCGGATCCGGCAGGGGAAACTCTCCTAAGGGGGGAAGATGCAAATCCGCCATGCGCAAAATGACACCGGCCAATGCACTGCGCTTAATTTCCGGGTCGGTGTAAGCATCTCGTTCTTCAAAGTCAGCCTCCGAATACAAACGAATGCACACACCTTCTGTTACACGGCCGCATCGGCCTGCACGTTGGCGCGCACTGGCTTGCGATATGTTTTCCACCTGAAGACGCTGAATTTGCCTACCGGGCAGGTAACGGGAAATACGGGCGAGGCCACTATCAATGACATAGATAATACCGGGAATGGTCAACGATGTTTCGGCCACGTTGGTGGCCAAAACAATGCGCCGCTTTTTACCGGACGGATGAAAAATGCGCTGTTGTTCGCCTAGCCCCAATCGGGCAAAGAGCGGAAGGATGTCGGTATGTGGCAAGTTGAGGGCATTCAGTTCATCGGCGCAATCCCTAATCTCGCGTTCACCGGGAAGGAATACCAGCACATCTCCGCGGTTATCGTATTCCGATAACCATTTAACGGCACGGGCTACATGCTGGGGCAACTCTTCGTCTGCATGGCGCTGGGGCATGTAGTGATAATCTACATGGTAGGTACGGCCTTCCACATTAATGACCGGTGCGTGGTCAAAAAACTCGGAGAAGGCTCCGGCATCCATAGTGGCAGAGGAAATGATGAGCTTGAGGTCTTTTCTGCGCTGAAGCAGCAGTTTCAGGTAGCCCAGCAAAAAGTCAATATTCAGACTGCGCTCGTGTGCTTCGTCCAAAATAATGGTGTGGTACTTGCGCAGGTCGCGGTCGTCTTGCGTTTCTGCCAGCAGAATACCGTCCGTCATCAGCTTCAGCTTAGTATCTTTGCCGGTTTTGTCGTCAAAACGCACTTGGTAGCCCACATAGGAGCCGATGTCGCACCCCACCTCTTCAGCAATACGGCGAGCCACGGCCACGGCCGCCAAGCGGCGGGGCTGTGTACAACCAAGCATTCCTTTGCGGTCGCCTGCCACTTCTAAGGCAATTTTGGGGAGCTGGGTTGTTTTGCCGCTACCGGTTTCGCCCACGACAACCACCACTCTATTTTTTCGTAAAGCGTCCGCTATCTCGCGGCGTTTGCGAGAAATAGGCAAATCCGGGTACTTAAAACCCGTGGTGCTGTGTGGGGTGTCCGGCATGGGTTTTATCTCTCATCCTCAGGCCATTCCTGAATGGCGCCGTTGGCTAGGCGCGATTTCTCGGCCAAGTAAACAATGCGGTGGCCTACCACTGAATCATCAAGCAAAGTGCGGCCGGGAGAGGTGGGATCCCCTCGTAAATAGGCAATGAAATCCATCACAACCTCGCGGTCTCCGCCGCCATGGTGGCAGCCCTCTTGGCTGGCAGAAATATCTACCATGTGCATCACGCGCCCCGAAGGGGCTCCGGGGGCAATGTGTGAGATAGTGAAGCGGCCGGTCTCGAAGGTGCCGTAGAGCTCACCACGGGTGCCGATAATATGGATGTTGCGTGCAGATACGGAGGCCCCTCCCGTCATGGAGAACGTGCCGGTAGCGCCATCCTTGAAGTGCAGAAGCACGGATTGGTGGTCAACAATATCTGTTTCGCAACGGTAAACGCAACGGCTGTAGGGATTATCCGGGGTGCTGAGCAATTTTTCCTTTGCCTCGTTCGTATCGGGCGGGGCGCAATTGCTATCGTACCACACGTTATCTGCCCAGCGCTGCGGATTTTCGATATACAGACGGCGAGCCGAATAAGGGCATTCGCGCTCAACCGGGCAGTTGTTGATGCAGTGGGTGCCGGCTCCTTGCGGGGCATGGGAGGGGACAAATTGGTACATGCTGCCAACGCTTGATATACGCTGCGGTCTGTTATCGCCCATCAACCATGCCATCAGGTCAAGGTCGTGGCTGCATTTGGTGAGCAACATACCGGAGCCGCATATTTCTGCAGAGGCATATTTGCCACGAACAAAGGAAACGCTTTCGTGGAAATAGTTCACCTGTGCTGCCATGTGAATGTTAATGACATGGCCTATCTCTCCGGAGTTGAGAACTTGCTTAATTCGCTGGTAGAAGGGGGCATAGCGCAACACGTGGCACACCATCACCGTGCGCCCGGTTTCTTGCACGCAGCGAATCAGGGTGGCGGCTTCTTCCTCGTTTTGGGCAAAGGGCTTTTCCAGCAGCATGTCGTAACCATGCCTCAGTATGGGCAGCGAGGTGCTTACATGCAGGCGATCCATGGTGCCGTTAATAACGGCATCTGCAAATTTGGGTACGGCAACAAAATCCTCTACAGAACTGAAGCACCGGCTATCCTCCAACCCAAAAGTGAGTTTGGCGTATTCGCGACGTCGCGGGTCTACATCCACCACGCCGACAATACGCAACAACTCCGGGTTGGTAAGCGCCACGCTGGAATAAATCATGGAGCGTACCCCCATGCCCACAACAACGACGCGCAGTGGTGGCTTGCTTCCGGTCTGTGAGTTTTCTGCCATGTATGGTAATTATTTGCCCCAGCGTTGGGTGATGCCTCCGTAGGAATCAATGCGGCGGTCGCGGAAGAAGGGCCAAATGCGGCGGTGGTCTTCCAAGGCATTCAAATCAACATCGGCATACAGAATGGTGCGTTCTTTCACCGGTGCTTTAGCGACAATTTGACCGCAATAATCTGCCACGAATGATTGCCCCCAGAAGGTGGTTTCTCCCTCAACACCGCAGCGGTTGACGGCGCAAATGTAGCAGCCATTGGCTACGGCATGGCCGCGTTGCACGGTTTCCCAAGCGCAGTGCTGAGCTGTGTAAAGCTCTTCCTCTCCGGGAATCCAACCGATTGCCGTGGGGTAGAAGATAATCTCCGCGCCCAGCATGGCGGTAAGGCGTGCGGCTTCGGGGTACCATTGATCCCAGCAAATAAGAACACCAATGCGCCCATAGCGGGTATCAAAGCATTTGTAGCCGAGGTCGCCGGGGGTAAAGTAGAACTTCTCCTCAAACCCGGGGTCTTGCGGTATGTGCATTTTGCGGTACATGCCCAAGAAAGTGCCGTCTGCATCAATAACCCAAGCTGTGTTGTGGTAGATGCCGGTGGCGCGTTTCTCAAACCCGGCGGCAACAATCACAATGTTCAGTTCGCGAGCTAAGTCGCACAGTTCATCTGTCCAGGCGCCGGGAATCGGGTCGGCTGTGTTAAACAGCTCGCAATCCTGTGTACGGCAAAAGTACAGGGTGGTGCACATTTCCTGCGTGCAGACAATTTGAGCGCCACCTGCGGCGGCTTCTCGGATAGCATTCATCTGCAAACGTTTGTTTTCTGCCGGGTCTGCCACGGCCTCTTGCTGAATCAGTGCAATCTTGGGCATGGCTAAAGTATACCATGCAAACGCGCCGTGTGCAAGCGGTATGGCTTAATTTTACCGCACAATTGTTAGCTTGCCCGGGGACGCATCAGGGGAAAAGATAGCGAAGGAATCGGAATTTCTGTAATAATCGGATTCCGCAGGTAAGTAGAACAAAGACTGTGACCGCACCGAGCGTTCTGTACAGTACCGATGTGGCGTCGCACACGGTGGCTGTTAAGGTGTAGTGCACATACATGTGCGAGAGATAAATACCCAAGGTGGCGGGTTGAGCAAATAGTATGGCTCTTTTTATCCATTTGCAGCGGGCAAGGGTATCTGCATGGTAGCGAAAGAAGACGAAAACGGCGCAGGCCTGAATAATGGTGGTGATATACAGATAGTTTTTGAACACGCCGCAGATACCGCCCTGAGCAGGGCTAAACCAGTACATGGAGATGAAATGTGCCGCAAAACAAAGTAAACCACCGGCGTACAACCATCCGCGGGCTTTCATGCTGAGCTCTTTGTGGTGCAAAACGTAGCCCAACAAAGGATAGACCAGGAAGCCGCCGCAAAGAGGCGCCTCTAATGCCTGGTTGAATGCAGGCAAGCCGTTGTTTCTCAGCATGCTGAAGATACCTATCGTTATGCAGCCCAACAGCGCCATATAGCTAAATGTTTTGACCTTGTGCTCCATATCCGCCAACACCGGCATACACAGGTAGATGGCAAACAAGGGCATGAAAAACCAGTATATGGGCATGTACTCCTGTTTCATGATGCCGCAGACCACGCTCCAAGGGTGTAAATCCAACGTGGAGTCATAATTCCACATCGAAACCAGAGAAATAAGCGACCACAGAAGAAAAGGAATGAGGGTGCGGTGCATGCGCTTAACAAAAAAGGTAGGTGTGCTGTACCTCTTTTTGTAATCAATCAGCGTGCAACCGCTTATCATAAAAAATACCGGAACGGCAAAATAAAACAGCGCCTCAATAAGACAGCTGGAAAGCCATATCTCTTGCTTGTGTTGCCAAAAGATGCCATTAAAATGCAACATAACCACCGCCAAGGCGGAGAGTACTGTTAAGGCGCTGAGATAAAAATAACTCTCTTTTTTAGGCGTTGCCGTGGCTTCCATCATCATGAGTGTGCTGTGGGGTATTCTCCGATTCCTCTTGGTATCCATCCCTGAGGTATGCGGCTCCCGTCTTGTAGGGCCGTGCGTATGGCTGAGGATGATGCCGGGTGGTTGCCGGCAATGAAGGTGGCGCGCACTCCTTCGCGCTCTTGGGGTGGGGTGCCACGGTGATAGACGATAAAATGCAGATGCTGAGTCAGATAATCGTAGCGTGCCCACTTATGGAGTTGCTCCCACTGGTCTGTCCCCATGAGCCAATACAATTCGTCTTGGGGGTGCAGTTGCTGCCATTCTTCCACAATGCGCCAGCTCCAACTCGGAGGGGGAAGCTTGAGGTCTAAATCCGATACCTCCGCCCAAGCAATGCCGTGGGTGGCCGCATGCAGCAGTTCCAGTCGAACGGAGTCTGAGAAAAATGAGGTCTTACCGGTTTTGAAGGGGGAGCAGGCTGCCGGTAGAAAGATAACGCGGTCTACACCGGCTTGCTCAATGGCTGCCTGCGCTATGGTGAGATGCCCACTGTGAATGGGGTCAAACGAGCCACCGAAAAGACAGGTTTTCATGGTGCATCTCCTGTAAAATTACAGGCCCTCGGTGTCTTTGTAGGGCAAGAAACAGCCTACGGGAACCTTCACAAACTTCAGCTCGCGCTTCAAACGTCGGTAATGATTAATGAAGGAGGTAAGGTCTCCGTAATTCTTTGCTGTTTTGGGGATTCCTTGCTGTCCGCAGTTGACAAGAATATTGTAATGCAACTCGGCATGCAGGTGGGCAGGGAACATGCCGCGATTGGTGCCGATGGTGCCGATTTTATCCCCTCGACCGACCAACTGCCCCAAGCGCACATTGATTTCATCCAAATGCCCGTACAGCGATTGGCAGCAGAGCACACGGCCGCTCTTCGGGTCGCGGAAGGCATGGCGCACAATCACTACTTTGCCCCAGCGCCCTTTGGCATCGTCTGCATACGTTACTAATCCATGCCCAATGGTATAGACGGGGTCGCCCAAGTCGGTGTCGGAGCCGCCTACGCCATTCCAGTCTTCGCCCAAGTGGCGGGGTGCTTTCAAACGCAGTCCGCGAGCTTTGTAATAACCGTCGCCATTAGGCTTGCCTACAGGAAAATCAAACCCATCTGCCAAGGGCACCAAGGCCCATTTTCCGTCCGCTGAGAATTTGGCCATAATGACGGACTCCTCCGCATGCAGAGCGGCGGTGAGCATCAGCAGGCAGGCCGGCAGGATGAATCGGAAAAAACGTAGCATATATTCCACTATAACATGTATGGCGCCCCTGTTTCAAGACTCAATCATGCCATGAATGGATTTTTATCTTCAGTTGCTTTATTAGCATAGAACAAAGCGGGCAGAAATTGACTCAATTAAGGCTTGCGCCGGGTGGGTGAGTGGGGTACAATGGCACGTATGAGCAAACTTGATGACCTTTTTGCCTTTTTGAGTATCCCCAGTGTATCTGCCGTAGCAGATCATGCTGCTGATGTTGAACGCTGTGCGGATTTTCTTGTCACAAAGCTTTCCTCTCTTGGCTTTGATGCCAAGAAGCACCTGACGGATATTCATCCGATTGTGGTTGCACATAGCCCGAAGCTGGAGGGTAAGCCCACGATTCTTATTTATGGGCACTACGATGTGATGCCGGTAGACCCGTTGAATGAGTGGCACAGCGACCCCTTCACCCCCACGGTGAGAGATGGCCGTATTTATGCTCGCGGTGCATCCGACGATAAGGGTGAGATTATGGCTCATATTCTTGGTGTTCAGCAAGTTATTGAACAGGATGGCGCTCTGCCGTTGAATGTTATCTTCCTGCTGGAAGGTGAAGAAGAACGCGGTAGCACGAGCCTGTTTGAGTTCATTCAGAAGCCGGAGGTAAAGCAGGAACTTGCTTGTGATGTGATTGTGGTGAGCGATACCGGCATGGCAGCCCCGGATATTCCTTCCTTCTCTTACGGCCTCAAGGGCCTTTGCTGCTTTGAGTTAGAGATTTCTGCCCCCTGCATGGATTTGCATTCCGGTGTGTTCGGTGGCTCTGTGGCCAATCCTATCACCACCCTTTGCGAGATGGTGGCCTCTACCCATGATGCCGATAACCACGTTACCGTGGAAGGTTTCTATGACGGCGTGAGCGATATTGAGCAGTGGGAGAAAGACAGCTGGAAGCGAGTACCCGGCATGAGTGATGATGAACTGGCTGAGCTTACCGGCGTGCCTTGCCTGCGCACGGAAACCGGTTACACCGGCGCAGAATGTGTATATGCACGCCCCACGTTTGAGCTTAACGGTATTTCCGGCGGCTACGAGGGCGAGGGCTCTAAGACAGTTATCCCCACCAAGGCGCTGGCTAAGATGAGCTGCCGTCTTGTTCCCGGTCAGAACCCGGAGGATATTCTGGATAAGGTGGAAGCACACTTCCGCAAGGTATGCCCGCCCAGCGTGCGCATGAAGTTTACCCGCCAGCACGGTGGCGAAGCCTACATTTGCAATCCGCATTCCACATGGGGTAAGGCAGCCCAGAAGGCTCTGGAAGATACCTTCGGCAATCCCCCGGTGCTTGTGCGCGAAGGCGGTTCCATTCCTATTATTGCAGAGATTTCCAAGCAGTTGGGTAAGGATGCCCTCTTCCTTGGCATGGATTTGCCGGATGCTCGCATTCACTCCCCCAATGAGAATATGCGTGTGGAAATCTTTGAGAAGGGTATCAGCATGGCTGCAAATATGCTCCGCCTGATGGCTTCTGCTCAATAATCTTGCCTGCACATGAATGCCGTTGAGATTGAGAGTCTTCACAAATCTTTCCCCGGTCATTGGGGAAAGGGTGGAGTGTATGCCGTAAAAGGTGTGAGCCTGCAAATTCCGCAGGGCACGGTTTATGGTTTGATTGGTCCCAACGGCTCCGGCAAAAGTACTATAATGAAGGCGTTGGTGGGGCTGCTTTCTCCGGATGCCGGCTCGTGCCGTGTATTCGGGCAGCCCGCCACCGCCGCTTCTAATCGCAAGGAAATTGGGTTCTTGCCGGAGAATCCCTATTTCTATAAGTTTTTGACCGGTGAGGAAACGGTGCGCTTTTACGGCAAGCTTTGTGGTTTGCAAGGTAAGGCATTAAAGGAGCGCACGCAGGAAATGCTGGAGCTTGCCGGGCTTAAGGATGCCGCGCACCGCCGCTTGGGTGGCTATTCTAAGGGTATGTTGCAGCGAGTCGGCTTGGCTCAGGCTTTGGTGCAACGCCCTCGCTTGCTGGTGCTGGATGAACCGACGGCGGGGGTGGACCCCATAGGCTCTCGCGCGATTCGAGATATTATCCTCAATTTGAAGGAGCAGGGGATGACCGTGTTCCTCTGTTCTCACCTATTGGAGCAGGTGCAGGAAATCTGTGATAATGTGGGCATTCTTTATCAAGGCTGTATGATAGCTGCCGGTTCTATGGAATCCATCACACGCGACCTGTCCACAACAGAGATTTCACTCCGTAATCCTTCGCCGGAACTGTTGGAGAAGATTCAGGCCTTAGCCGGAGATTCGTGGCTTGCTGCTGCACCGGCGCGCAACTCGCTGGAGTCTGTTTTTATTCGCGGTATCAAGGCCAAATTGCAGGAGGGGCAGCAAAATAAAGGCTGAGAGCAGTTTGGAGTGCTCTTCTAAGCCTTGAAATTGTGATTCGCCTGTGTTAGAATACGGGCATGAAGTTTCTCATCACAGCCGGGCCGACTCGAGAGCCTTTGGACCCTGTAAGATACCTGACGAATCGTTCATCCGGGCGCATGGGCTATGCTTTGGCCGGCGCTGCTCGCCATGAGGGGCACGAGGTGTTGCTTATTTCCGGCCCGACTACCCTGGATGTGCCGCCGGGGGTGGATTTTATTCAGGTGGAAACGGCTCAGCAAATGTATGATGCTGTGCACGATTTAATTAAAGGGGTGGATGTGGCCATTCTTTGTGCTGCTGTGGCCGATTATCGTCCGGTTGCCTGTGCCGAACAAAAAATCAAGAAGAGTGCCGACAAGTTGGTTCTTGAGTTAGAGCGTACCCCTGATATTTTGGGGAGTATGAGAACCGTTTTTGGATTTGACGGTAAGCTGATAGGCTTTGCAGCTGAGACAAATGATGTAATAGCCTACGGGCGTGATAAGCTGGTGCGCAAGCAGTGCGACATGATTGTGGCAAATGATGTTTCCAAGCCCGGCATCGGCTTTGATTCCCGAGAAAATGAGGTGATTCTCATTTTCCCGGATAAAGAAGTGCATTTGGAGCAGGATACGAAAGAGCGTATTGCTATGCAAATTATTGAACACGCCACCGTTATAGAAGCATGAAGGTAACGATGGAAATGCTCGGCTGGAATGCCGATTTAGCCTCAGCTTTAGAGGCGCTGGGGGAGCCAACGTGGTATCCTGCCCGAATTATTCGCGAGACTCGCCACAATTTCACTGTTATTGCCAAGGGAAAGGGCGACCACGAAGTGGTGCTGTGTGGTAAGGTATGGCACGAGGCTGAGACTGATGCTGATTTGCCGACTGTAGGTGATTGGGTGGCTGTGGACCCCGGTACGGGAAAGGATTTACCTGTTATTCGAGCCTTGCTGCCTCGTCGCAATCGATTCTCTCGCAAGGCCCCCGGTAAGAGTTGTGCCGAGCAGGTTATTGGTACTAATGTGGATATGGTGGTGCTGGTGACGGATGCCGACAGCGACTATAACCTGCGCCGTATTGAGCGCTACCTCACCCTCATTCACAAGTGTGGTGCCAAACCCGTGGTGCTGATTAACAAAGAAGACATCGTTGCCCCTGAGGTAATGAAACAAGCCTGCGATGAAGTGGCTGCTCTGGGCGTGGAGGTATACCCCATTGTGGCTCGCTGGAAAAAAGGTTACCCCAAGTACCTGCGCCGTGTGCCCAAGGGTACCACCATTACCATTGTCGGCTCCTCCGGCGTGGGTAAAAGCACTTTTGTGAACTCCCTGCTGGGGGATGAATGGCTGGAAACCGGCGGTGTTAACGAGGTAACCGGTAAAGGTCGCCATACGACTGTGGCGCGTGAGTTGGTGGTGCTGCCCGGCGGTGGTGTGCTGATTGATAACCCCGGCATGCGAGAAATTCAGATGTGGACGGATGTGGCCTCGCTCCGTGCTCAGTATGATGACTTGACGCAGTTGGCATGCGAATGCCGTTTTGCCGATTGCTCGCACCGTAAGGATGCCGGTTGTGCCATCCGTGCGGCGTTGCAGTCCGGTGAGCTCTCCGTCGAGCGCTACGAGCACTTCCTCAACCTTGAAAATGAAATTGCGGAGTTAGAGCGCCGCTCTGCCAAGCGCCAAATGACACTTGAGCGCGTGACGAAACGTGAAAAGCGCCACAAGTTCCGAAATCGTGAAGACCGCGAAGACCGAGCCAGAGACTTAAATCCTCACCGCCATCATTAAGCCTGTTTTTTGCCATTTCCCAACCCTGTGAAAATGAACAGCAGGGCGCATGCTGCCATAGCAAAGGGATAGTAAAGGAAGGGGATAATGTCCATGGCTCCCAGCCCGGCCAAAGTAGCGGCTGCCAGCAATTGGGCACCGTAGGGAATGACGGCTTGGGTGACGCATGAAAAGGTGTCCAATAGGCCGGCTGTGCGAGCGGGGGCTATTTCGTATTTCTTTGCTAAACGTCGGGCAATATTGCCAACGGCTACAATGGCCACGGTGTTGTTGGCTGTGCAAAGATTGGCTAAGGATGCCATGAGCCCCACGCTCAATTCAGCACTGCGTTTGCCTTTAATGCCGCGAGACAGATGTGAAATGATGTAGCTAAGCCCTCCATTGTATCGTATTAATTCGAGCATGCCGGCGGCCAACAGGGTGACGATAATGAGTTCTCCCATGCCGGTAATACCTTCGCCCATGGCTCCTGCCCAGTCAATGATTGAGCTGCTGCCTTTCCAAAGAACAGCCACTCCTGTTGCTATAATACCCAAGAAGAGGACTTTGATAACATTCATACCGGCTATGGCGCATACAATCACCAGTAGATAGGGGATGACTAAGCCATAGCGAAGACTCCCGGTGTTGGTGTTGCTATGCAAATCGCTTCCCATGAAAGCATAAAGTATTAATATGCCCAAAGCTGCAGGTAACACGATACGGAAATTAGCTTTGAATTTGTCGTTCATGGCGCATCCCTGTGTGCGGGTGGCTGCAATGGTGGTATCGGAGATGAAAGAGAGGTTATCTCCAAAGAAGGCACCACCCACTACGGCTCCGGCCATTAATGCTGTATTGCATTCTGCTCCTTGGGCTAAGCCTGCGGCTACCGGCATGAGGGCAACAATGGTGCCGACAGAGGTGCCGATGGAAAGAGAAATAAGACAAGCCGCTAAAAATACGCCCGGCAGCAGCATGTTGGCCGGTAATAGATGAAGGGTTAATTGCACCATAGCATCCACGGCCCCAATGTGGGCCGCGCCCTTAGCAAAGGCTCCGGCAAGGATGAAAATCCAAATCATCATCATGATGTTGCTGTGTGCAGCCCCGGCGGAAAAACGCTCCACACGCTGAGCAAAATGTCTGGGCTTGCAAATAATAAAGGCCCATCCGGAGGCAGCTAAAAATGCAATTGCCACGGGCATTTTATAAAAATCCCCGGCTATGATGGAAGTGACTACGTAGATGAGGAAGAAAACAAGCAACGGACTCAGTGTTATAAGTCCGCGCCGATGGTTGATGTAGGGCAATTCTCTCTCGTTTCTCTGTGCCATGCCGTTAATGTACCAGTATGATAAAGCTAGGTAAAGAAAAAAGAAATAAGTTGAGCGTTACAAACACGACGCCCATTCATCCTGATTCAGGAAAAAAGAAGCATCCGCTGCCAGCACCAGACCACAAAGTCCTCGTAACTCGTACCACGGAGCCACCACCCAGCGCACAGTATTCCTCCCCTCGCAGCCAAAATAATAACACAGGCACTCAGCGGGAATCTGCGCCGCCATTTCAGTCGTCTTCTCCGCCTGCACGGGCAGAATCCGAGCATCTTCCATCTCAAGCGGCGGGTGCAGCAACTCCATGAGCATATCATACGATGACGCCGCTAGTTTCTCCGCTGTTTCTGCAGAGAACCAGCCACGCCGCACCCCCTTCTGCAGCAGGTCAATCGGCGCTGCCACTGTGGGCCATTCATCCGGAGACAATTCCATTCCCGGCCGAATACCAAAACATTGCTGTATCACCCACAGCTGCCCCGGAAGGCGCCGTGCAGCCCGCCGCTGGGCATCGCTCGGCTCCGAATGGCGCGCCTGCAGCACAAGGCGTTTCCAGTTTCTCATCTCAATGCTCAGTAGCACGCGTTTCTGCTCCGGAGTCAACACGCCGGAAAGACAGGCACGCCGCAACGAAGCCCGGAATGGGCGGCCATAGCGCCCGGCATCGTGCTCACCCAGCCACAACTCCGCCGCCACCACATCCAGCGCCAAATTCACTACCGAAGCCACTCCCCGGTTTATCGCCGCGCAGAATTTCTGTTTACTCAGCCCATCGCAATAACACGCAATCGCCCGCTCCACCGGAGGAATGGGCGGCAGATTCCGTATACGCAACTGCATACGTGAAACAGAAGGCTGTAAACTGCACGGCTTTTTCATACGCAAAAATAATAGCATTCTGCCTCACCATCTCTAGCTTCGTTCATGCGCGAGATGGATTTAAGAACATGAGTTAACATCCTTTTGTGTTTTTGGTTTTCTGCGATTCTATCAATCGCGTTATCTCTTCCACGTTTTCTACATGGAATAGACCGGGAAGGAGACGGGAAAGATGGGGCTCTTCTTCGGCACTTTGCGGGTCTTCATCAATCAGTTTGGCGAACATGGAACCGAGCAGAGCTTCCGCTAAAGCGGTGCGGGTAATGTAAATGTTGCCCACTGAGCCCTCGATGGTTTCTGCTTTGAATTTCAGTTTTTCCGAGAACAGAAACTCGCGAGCTTGCTCGCCCTCCATAATAAGGATTCGGTTGTTGGTAATGGCGTAGCTCACGTTGCTGAGTTTTGTTCTCCAACGAGAAGGTTCTCGGAAAAAATGGTAAGCTGTGACACTGAAAAGCAGAATCAGCCCAACGGGAACCACAAGGAAGAGCAATCTGTCGTTACCGCTTGTTTGCTGAGCGATGCCTGTGGAAAAGTAAATGAGCAACAAAATAATAGCCACTTGTAAGTACCCCATTTTTACAGCACGGCGTGCGTGTTTATTGGTAACGCCGAGTACCGGGGTTGCGGTGTAAAGTACCTGCTCGTTTCTTTCTAAGAGATGGCTGAGTAAATCTTGGTGTTGGGGCGGCAATGCTTGCGCCATGGGTGGAAGCATAACGCTATCCTCGTGTTTGGCTATTTCTCTCTTGTTTTTTCGGGCTGCATAGGCCTTATTGATGAGTGCCTTCCAATCTAAAGGGGAGGAGATGGCCTGTGCGATGCTCATGGGAGCAAGGTCGGTGATTTGGGCGCAAAGCCACAGAAGCAATATGGAGCACCAAGAGCAAACGAAAAGGGTGTGACTGAGTTCAAAACCGAGCCATGCATTTATGCCATCATCTGTAAAGTAATTGATAACAAAGAGGATGATGTAGAAAAGATGCGGGACAATCAGTAGAGTAAGGGAACTCAGCCGATATAAGATGCTACCTATTTTTCCGGTTTTCTCCGCCGTCAATTTACCGAGAGTGCCCAGCAGTACTCCGAGGATTCCCGGTATGGAGGTGAAGCGTTGCCACACTTCATTGCTTAACCATAGTATGATGAATTGAAAAATCAGCAGCTTCCATAACGTATCTGTGCCATGCCCACAACATGCCATGGCAAGGGTAAATGCGGTCAAGCTGAGAAGGTTAGCGAATGTAGTGCTTTTTTTCATGTATAGGTAGCTTTATAAGACTACCCGCCTGTGCCGTAAGCACAGGCGGGTAGTAATGTTCAAATGGTGAAATTAATAGTGTCCGCCACGGGGGCCGTTGAACCACTTCCAAGCGGTTTCTACGATGTGCAGAGCATCCTGGTGCTTGGGAATCCAGCCAAGGATTTCAGCAGCCTTGCGGGCATCTGCAATCAGGCGGGGCGGGTCACCCTCACGGCGGGGGCCGTATTCCACGGGAGCCTTCATGCCGGTTACTTTCTCAGCGGCATCAATGATTTCCTTAACGGAAAGCCCCTTGCCGGTGCCGAGGTTGAACCAGTTGGTGTCGCCACCCTTCATGAGGTAATCCAAGGCACGCAGGTGTGCATCTGCCAAGTCGTCTACATGGATGTAGTCGCGAATGCAGGTGCCGTCCGGGGTGTCGTAGTCGGTGCCGAATACGGTAATTGCCGGGCGCTCGCCCTTGATGGCTTGAAGAATAACGGGGATAAGGTGAGATTCGGGCTCATGGTCTTCACCGATAAGGCCGTCCTCAGAGGAGCCGGAGGCGTTGAAGTAGCGCAGGAATACGCTCTTAAGGCCGTAAGCGCGCTCGCAGTCCTTACATACGCGTTCCAACATGAACTTGGAAGCACCGTAGGGGTTGATGGGGTCCTGCTTCTCTGTCTCGGGGATGGGTACCTGAGTGGGGACACCGTAGGTGGCGCAGGTGGAAGAGAACACGAAACGCTTGCAGCCACCCAGCATCATGGCACGCAGCAGCACGAGGGGCTTGGCAATGTTGTTTTCATAGTATTTGAGCGGATCCGTTACGGATTCTCCCACCTGAATGAAGGCGGCAAAGTGCACAACGGCATCAAACTTACCGTTGATGAGCAGGGGATATACCACGGAGGGGTCACCCAAATCGCCCTTAACGAGAGTTACCTCTTTATCTACAATAGCTGCGGGATGGCCGTACACCATGCTGTCCAGCACGGTTACATCAGCACCGGTCTTAACGAGCTGACGCACGGTGTGTGAGCCGATGAAGCCACAGCCGCCGGTTACGAGTACTTTCATGATGAATGAATGAGTTTTGTTGAAAATGTAAATTACAGCATGGCGGCCAGCATGGCTTCCAGCTTGCGGATGTCGGCTGCGAAGCGACGGATGCCGTCAGCCGTCTTCTCGGTGGCCATAGCGTCCTCATTAAAGAGGAAACGGAAGCTCTTCTCGTCTGCAGGAATACGCTCGATGTCGCTGTTCTTGGCGGCCTCCTCGTTGAGGTAGGGCGTAACGGGCTCTTCACTTGCAGCAAGCTCAGCCAACAGACCGGGGGAGATAGTCAGCAGGTCGCAACCGGCAAGAGCAAGTACCTCGCCCTTGTTACGGAAGGAAGCGCCCATAATCTGTACCGGGTAGCCGAACTTCTTGTAATAGTTGTAAATGGTGCGCACGGAAACAACACCCGGATCTGTCTCTGCGGTGTATTCCTCCTTGGTGTTGGCTTTGAACCAGTCCAAGATACGGCCTACGAACGGAGAAATCAAGCGAACACCGGCTTCTGCGCAGGCAACGGCCTGTACCAAGCTGAACAACAGGGTCAGGTTGGTGTGAATACCCTCTTGCTCCAGAATGCGAGCAGCCTGAATACCCTCCCAAGTGGAGGCTATCTTGATGAGGACGCGCTCGCGGGGAATGCCGGCGGCCTCATACATGCCCATGATGCTGCGGGCGCGGGTCACTGTTGCCTCGGTGTCGAAAGACAAACGGGCGTCTACCTCGCTGGAAACACGGCCGGGTACGCGCTTAAGAATTTCCAGGCCGAAGGCTACAACGACCTTGTCAACAATTTCATCCATCAGCTGAGGTGTAACCTCCTTGCCCTTGTAGGGAGCTACGGCTTCCTCAACGATGCTGCGGTATTCCGGCTTGGCGGCTGCGGCCAGAATGAGAGAGGGGTTGGTGGTGGCATCTTGCGGGGTGAATTCCTCCATCTGACGGAAATCGCCTGTGTCGGCCACGACGGTGGTATACTGTTTCAGTTGCTCAAGTTGTGTTGCCATAAGCGTGCGATATTATCTTGCGAGGGTATACTACCATATTATAGAGCTTTTTTCAAGCCGCTTTTCTGTGCCTCTCTGGTAAATTTGTTTGATTCTGTGCTGCTTTAAGGGCCGTATGCTGCGGGAAATCTTGTCCAAATACGCCATTATTCATTTTTGCTTGCCTCAAAATGCAAATTTTGTGCAAAAAAAGAGGAATTTTTAAGAAAAATTCTAAAATGTCAAAAATATTCCTTGCAAAGCGATAGGAAATATAGTAAATAATAGCCATGAGCACGCAATTCATCGAATATCCCAAATGCACAACCTGCAAGAAGGCCAAGAAGTGGATGGAGGAGCAGGGGGTAGAGTTTGCAGACCGCCACATAGCAGAGCAGGCTCCCACAGAGCAGGAGCTGCGTGGGTGGTGGCAGGCCAGCGGGCTTCCCCTTAAGCGTTTTTTCAATACCTGCGGTATGAAGTACCGTGAATTGAATCTGGCTGCAAAGCTGCCTGAGATGAGCGATGATGAGCAGCTGCAACTACTGGCAAGTGATGGAATGCTGGTAAAGCGTCCTCTGCTGGTGACAGCCGATGGTTCCGTGATACCCGGTTTTAAGGCGGAGGCTTGGAGCTCTGCCTTGGGTAAGTAATAAGATTTGTTCATGTATGCGCGAGCGGGAGTGAAGGAGAGAGCACTTCCCGCAACTACAAAGCCGCCCTCCCCGGATAGGGAGGGCGGCATCTTATTCTGCGTAAAAATGTGTCAGCCATTCGGGCAAAGCTTGAGATTCCGCTTCGGGCGTGATACAAAAGCCGTATGATGAAGTATTGGAAGCTCTTGATATACGCCGGTGCAGCCATGGTTGCTCAAGCTGCCGAAGTGGAGTGGATGCACGATGTGGAGAATGCTGCGGCAAAAGCTGCACAGCAAGGCAAAATGATGCTCGTGGAGTTTACCGGTTCAGATTGGTGCAAAGCCTGTGTTTTACAGAAGAAAAACGTGTTGGTTAAACCTGCGTTTGCTGATTGGGTGCAAAAGAATTATATTCCGGTAGAAATGGATGTGCCCATGAATGCAGCGTTGGTAGGAGGGGAAGCGCAGCTGAATAAAAATAAAAAGTTTTGTGATGATTTTGGAATTCGAATTTTTCCGTCACTCATGATTTTTACTCCGGAGCTGGTGCTTCTTGGCGGCCTCCAGGGGAGCAGTGATTCTCCGCAGAGTGCCATTGCTGCACTGGGGCAATATAAGACGCTGGTGGAGTCATATCAATCCGCCATGGCGCTTAACGGAGAAGCACGTGCACTTGCTCTTTTTGATGTGTATCAACAGCTGCCGCAGGAGTATCAAAAGGTTAACTATGCGCTCATGCAGTTGATTGTTGATTCTGATAAAATGAATCGAACCGGTATTCGTGATATCTATATGCCGATTCAGCAAATGAAAGAGCTTGAGAAAAAACTCAACGCCGCACTCACATTTGAAAGTAAATTGGCTATTTTGGACGCCGCCGTGCCTCAGGCGCTTCCGGTCAACAAATCTTCCATGCTGAAGCAGAAAGAGATGTTGCTGAAAGGTGAAGTGATGCGACTGTTGAAAAAGCCCGGCTCGGTAGAGGATATCCTTAAAGCTCGTGATTTGTCCATCCAAGCTGTTGAGTGTACGGAAAATGAAAAAACACACGCTAAGCAGAAACAGCAGATTTTAGAGTATTTTGCGGACCCTGAGACCTTGTTTAAGACTCGCTCCGCTTCATAAAGCGAAACAATCGTGACTTGTCATAAAATAATTTTTTTTAGAAATGGCTTGACATAGCGCTGCATGTGAGTATAATTCCTGCGCGCTGCGACGGTAACGCAGCCTAAAAGACTATGAAAGCTGATCTGCATCCCAAGTACAATCCTGTAGTGTTCGTGGACATCACCACGGGCCGCCGCTTCATCACTCGTTCCACCGCTACCTCCGCTAAGACTGAGGTTATTGATGGTGTTGAGCACTATGTGATTTCCTGCGGTATCACTTCCGACTCTCACCCCTTCTTCACCGGTAAGAACCAGTTCGTGGACACCGAGGGTCGCATCGACAAGTTCCAGAAGCGTTTCGGCGCCGTTCGTCGCGCCAAGAAGCCCTCTCTTTCCTAAGAAAGCTGAGTGGCTGTGTGTCAGAGTTTTATCTTCTGACCACTGCAACAAGTTAGTGTCTTTTCATGAGGCTGCCATGCAAATGCATGGCAGCCGGTTTTTTAGCATTGAAATTTCGTGTGAATATGGTAGAATAATTCTATAACAAGGCGGTATTCCTTGAGTACAGCTCCCCGATAACGCCCTTGTGGTAGGATGCAATCCATTAACTCCGAGAACAACTATATGTCTAAATCCTTCCGTTCCATCGCCGTTTTTGTCGGGTTGGCACTATCCGGTCTTAGTCTTGCCCAAAGCCCTGCGGAACAATCCACCCAGCCTGCTTTTGAGACGATTGAGGCAGCACAACACCCTTATTTTAATACCGGCAGCTTGCCGGAATGGTCGAAGCTCACTCCGGCTCAGGCGCGGACAGATGCCAAAGTAGCATTGCGTTTGGCTCAGGAGCGAATCGAGCAAATCAGCAACTTGCCGATTGACGAGGCTTGCTATGAAAACACATACCAAGCCATAGAAGATTCCATGCAGGAGGTTCAGCGAGTGGCGCTTTTGTCGCAGCATTTATCCCTCGTATCGGATACACCGGAGCGGCGCGAAGCCATGACGATGCTCACGGAGCTGAACGAGGCAATCATGAGCGCCATTTATACAAACGAAAAGTTGTGGGTACTCTTAAAAGAGGCTGCCCGCCCTGAGAAATTGGAGGGGTGTACACCTGCACAAAAGAGAGCAGCAAAACAGCTGTACGATATTTTTGTGGATAATGGTGCAGAGCTTCCCTTAGAAAAGAAGCAGCGTGTGTTGGCGCTGGAGAAAGAGATGCTGCAGCTCTCCCTTCAATATGATAAAAATCTTCAGGACTTCGCCCAAAATTGGGAGCTCTTGATAACGGATTTGAGTGAGCTGGATGGTGTATATCCGGAGATTTTGACCGTGATGGAAAATGCCGCGCTGGCAAAAGGCTTGTGCACCAAAGACAAACCCGCATGGCTTGTAACATTGCGAGATGAAACAGCCCATGCGTTGATGAGCTTATGCGAGGTGGAAGAAACGCGTAAAAAGTGCTGGCATGCTGTATGTGGCTCCGGTGCAGATACGCCGTATGATACCGTTGCCATCATAGATGCTCTCATGCAAAAGCGTACCGAGTTAGCAAACATACTCGGATTCAAAAATTATGCTGATTACGAGGCTCGCACACGCATGGTGCATAGCGGAGATGAAGCGATGGCCTTTGTGGATTATCTCATGCAGAAGCTTAAGCCGCTTTGCGATGAGGAGCAACGGCAGATGATGCGTGTATACTCTTCTTTTATCGGCAAGGATGTGGATGTGATTCCGCCTTGGGATGCGCTGTTGGCCAACGCTCTGTATTTAGGCAGCAACCCCGCTAGTACGTACGGTAGTATTTCTGCTTACTTGAAGTATACCGATGTGCTTAATGGATTGTTCCATGTCTATGGCAAATTGCTGGGGCTCGAGTTTAAGCAGCTTCCCGGTGCTTATGTGGCTGAGGGTGAAACTTGCCCTGAAGGTAAGGTAGAGATTTGGCACCCGTCCGTCAAATGCGTGGCTGTGCTTGATGCTGAAACGAAGCAGCAACTGGGCGTTGTTTATTTTGACTTGTTCCGTCGAGAAAACAAGCGCGCCGGTGCTTGGTGTGCCCCGGTGCGTTTGGCTGTGCCCGGCCCGCAAGGCGTCATTCAAGAGCCCCATGTTGTGTCATTGCAGGCTAATTTTACGCCCCCCGTCAAGGGGCGGCCTACCGTGCTGAGCCACCAAGATGTTATTGTTCTTTTCCACGAGTTCGGGCACGTTTTGCACAACGTGTTGAGCCATACAGAGATTCAGGGGCATTCTGCCATGGGCGTTGCATGGGACTTTACGGAGTTCCCCAGCACACTGTCAGAAAACTGGGCGTGGTCGCCGGAGGTTTTGGGCTCGTTTGCTCGCCATTATAAAACGCGCAAGCCGTGCCCTCCCAATTTGTTGCAAAATATTGCCAAATCACGCCATTACATGGCTGCTTACACCTACATGGAGACGCTACAGAAAGCCAAGCTGGATTTGGAGATACACATGCACTATGAAGAAAAGTTCAAGGGGCGTTGCATTGATGATGTTTCGGCAGACTTGTTGAAGGAATATGCCTTGCCGTATTCCTCCACGCAGTATTCGCAGTTGCGCAATCTGTCTCACTGTTTTGCGGGGGGATACGCAGCCGGTGTTTATACCTATTTGTGGTCTGAAGTGATGGCTGCCGATGCGTTCACCAAGTTTGCCGAGAAGGGGCTGATGAATCCGGAGATTGGCAAAACCTACCGAGAAACCCTATTGGAGAAAGGCGACAGCATACCGGCAGATGAATTGTACCGCATGTTCATGGGGCGTGAGCCTAAGGTAGATGCCTTCCTGAAATCCCTGCAACCCTAACACGCGTTATGAAGGTAAATTCATTCAATCTTTCTCTTTTCTGTTTGCTGGCTTTAGGAGCAGGGGCTATGGCTCAGCAGGCTCCGCAAGCCGTAGATAAGCTCAGCAGCGAGAGCCAAATTGCGCATCCGCTTTTCCGTAAGGCGGGCTATCCCTCGTGGTCTTCCATGACTCCGCAACAAGCGGTGGAAGATACCGAGGCTGCCGTGCAGATTGCACGCCGTGAGCTGGCTGCTATAGCTGCGCTTACCCCGGAGCAAATGACATTCCGTAATACCTTCATTGCGTATGGCGAAGCCGTGGTGCATTTAGAGCAAAGTCAGCAATATTTGCACCACCTTACAGCTGTAACGGGCAACCGTATGTTGCAGCAAGTGCAGGGCTATCTTATGGGGGCCTTGCATCAGTTCGATGCAGAGCTCATGCAAAATGACGCTCTTTGGCAAGCTCTTAAAACGGCGTCTGAGCAACCCTGGGTGCAAGATTTATCCGCTGAAGAACAACGCATTGTCCGCCAAACGGTGCAACACTTTATTCATGGCGGGGCTAATCTGTCGCCGGAGCAAAAACAACGCAAGGCTGCTATTAATACGGAGTTAGGCAAACTTGCCATGATGTATGGCAACAATATTAGCGCGTCTACAGCAGCGTGGTCGTGGTTGGTTACGGATAAAGAGGTGTTGCGGGGTATCCCCGAAAATCGCTTAGCTTTAGCAGAAGCTGAGGCGCGCTCACGTGGGCTTTCCACCGATGAGAATCCGGCGTGGTTGCTTACTCTTACCAACGGCGTGGCTCAGGATGCCGTGCGCTATGCCAATGTGGCAGATACCCGCCGCAAATGCTGGGAGGCAACAAAGAGTATCGGCGCTGCCGGAAAATATGATAATGCTCCCATTGTGGCGCGCATGATAGAGTTGCGGCACGAATATGCTCGCCTCATCGGCTATGATAATTATGCCGATATGAAAGCAGCCAACCGCATGGTAGAGGATGGTGCCGCCGCCTTGGCCTTTGTAGATGGCGTGCTTCAGGAGTTGAAACCTGCTTTTGATGCCGAAAATGCTAAGTTGCTGGAGTATGTGTCGCAACTGAAAAACGAAAAAGTAACACAGCTTGAGCCTTGGGATGAGACCAAATACACCTCCATGATGGCAGGCCAGCATTTTGCGTTTAATACATCATCCATTCGCCCTTATTTGGAAAAGGATAAGGTGATAGAGGGGCTCTTCAACCTGTGCGGACATTTGTTTGGTGTTACATATCGCGCCGTGCCGACTCAGTGTGTGGAATCCGGGGCAGCATTGGCTGCCGGTAATGCTGAGGTGTGGCACCCGGATGTAAGATTGTACGCCGTTCATGATGCCGCCACGGGTGAGCTTTTGGGTTCATTTTACATGGATTTGCTGGCGCGCCAAGGCAAGCGCCCCGGTGCGTGGTGTATGCCGTTGCGCATAGGTAAAACGGGGGCAGAAGGCTCTATGTCTGAGCCGCATTTGGCTGCACTCATGGCTTCTTTCAATCCTCCTGCTCCCGGGCAGCCGGTGTTGTTCTCGCATCCGGAGTTACAAATCCTCTTCCATGAGTTCGGGCACATGATGCATTATATGTTGGGGCGCACTCGCTATAGGAGGCAGGGCTCGCCTACGATTGCTTGGGATTTTGCTGAAACGCCCAGCCAGTTGCTGGAAAATTTGGCATGGCAACCCGCTGTGCTTTCGCAATTCGCGTTCCATTATCAAACGGGTGAGCCTTATCCTGCGGATTTGTTGGGCAAGTTGGCCGCCAGCCGTAGCTTTATGCCGGCTACCTCGCACATGCGCTCGCTTACCGTTGCCAAATTGGATTTGGAACTACACATGAACTACGAGAAACACTTTGCCGGTAAAGAGTTGGATGCCGCTTCCTCTGAGCTTCTTGCACAGTGGACTGCTCCGTATACCGTTACTCCGCCCTCGGTTATGCGTAATTTGCTGCACTGCTTCCAAGGTGGCTATGCTGCCGGGTATTATTCCTACAAATGGTCGGAGTCCTTGTCGGCGGACGCGTTTAACCATATTCAGGAAAAGGGCATGCTTAACCCGGAGGTGTGGCAGCATTACCGCAAAACGATTTTAGAGCCGGGGGATAGTAAGCCTGCTGCGCAAATTTACCGCGATTTCCTTGGGCGAGAGCCCAATCCTGCGGCGCTTCTGCATGCTAAAAAACAGTAATAATCAAACGCTCATCTTCGTTTTATGATTAAAGCTCTCTTAATTGTGCTGTGTGTCGTGCTCTATGGTCTTTACTATTTTGTAAAAACAACGAGCGTGATGCGCAAAATGACAAAGGCCATCGATGCAGAAAATACAGCAGAGTTTGATGCCTTGCTGAAAAAGTACCGCAAAGAATTGCGAGACCCTGATGAGTCCTTGATTATAGAAGTGTATGAATACTTGTGCCATACGCGCAGCATAGCCTGTCTCCAAGTGTTGTTTCAGCATGAAACCGCTGCCGAGTGGCAAAAAATTATTATAGCTGCGGAGCCTCTTAATGGTCCTTTGGTGGAGGCCATGTATCTTGAGCAACCAGACGTGTTGCGCTTCTTATTAGAGCAGGGGATGGTGGCAGAGGTTGAGCCTTGCCCTCCGTGGCTGTGGGCTGTAAAACACGGTTGTGTTGACCACGCCCGTGTACTCGATGAGTTTGGCGCCAATACCATTACCCCCGCTCAACAGGCCGGACTTCCCACCTTGGAAGAACTCCTGATGGACGATAAAGAGTGGGAGAATAATGAGGATTCTCTGCGGGCTGTTGTCAGCTATCTTGTCGAGCGTGGTACGGAGGTTCCCGCTGCTTTATTGGAGCGTTTTCACATGAGCCACTCAGCAGAATCATGAAAAGGCTTCTTCCCCTATTTTGCCTGTTGCTGCTTTCCTGTGCAAAACAGGGGAGGCCTTATTCTACTTATGATTTAATGCCGGCAGAGGAACAAGCTTTGCTTTCTCAACTGCATGCACATAAAGCTTCCTTACGCTTGTTTTATGCCGAGCCCGGCGGAAGCGGAGGTGTGGAAGAAGCTCCTCTTACAGCTAAATCAGCTGCTACATTGCTTGCATCCCTCAAGTCCAACCATGCAGTAAGTCGTGTTTCCGCTTTTCCGGATATGCGTGAGGTATATTTGAGTGATTCAGATTCAGTGCCGAAGGAGATTCGCTCTTTGAGCACAGGCTCGCTGTTGCAACTCAGCTATTTTACTTGTTCGTTTTGCTCGTTTTATGTATACCTTTGGTTGCCCTCAGATGCTCCGCTGACGTGTTACGACATGATGTTGAAACGAGAGTCCATGCTCTCTCTAATTCGCACGTTCTTCCCCAAGCATTATCCGGCCATCAAGGACGCTTCCTCGCAGTGGGTGTGCGATATTTGTGCCGGTAGAAAATAAGGAAGCCTCGGCTTTAATCACCGGTTGGGGTAATGCCCTTACGGAGGGCGGTGGCAAAGGTATCCGGAAGCCCGGTGTTGGATATTTTTGCAGCCGCCGCCTCTACATCGTACTCAAGGCGACGCAGCGTGAGGGTTTGTGCCTCGGTATCCAGCAAAGCATAAGCGGCTCTCCAGTCGAAATCTCGGGGTTGTCCTACAGAGCCCGGGTTGACAAGATAACGGCAACCGGGCTCCAACTCGATGGTACAGGAGCCGTTTTGTTGGTACACTGCCGGTATGATGGCAACGCTGCCATTATCCGCCTGTTGCTTGAAGATGGCTGCACGGTGCGTGTGGCCGTAAAAACAAAGTTGCCCGGTAAAATGCTCAAAGGCGGTACGAGCAGAGGGTAAGGTGCTTATGCGTTTCCATTCTCCCGCTTTTTCGGGGGAGGCATGCACCAGAGTAATGCCGTTCCATTCTGCTTGTAAGGGAAGCGCACGGATGGTGGCTATATTCTCAGCTGTTAGCATTGCCGTTGTGCGATCCATCATGGTGGTGTACAGGGGAACGCCGAACAGCCCTCGCTGTAGAAGGGCTTGCTCGTGGTTGCCGCGTACATAGGCCTCAAAGAGTTCCGCCGCCTTGTTCATACAGGCGGCGGGGTCTCCGTTAAAACCGATGGTATCGCCCAAGCATAAGTAATGCTCGGTTGCGTGTGCACGGGCATCGGCCAACACAGCTTCAAGAGCTTCGGCGTTGGCGTGGATGTCTGAAAGTATCGCTACGCGCATTACTTTTGCAGCAGAGATTTAAGACGCTCCTTGAGAGCGGGGATGCCGTCACCCATGGCGGCAGAGATGGGCAGAATCTCAATCTTGGGGAAACGCTGGCGCAGGTAGGTCAGGTTCTCTTCTGCGGTGGGATCATCCATCTTGTTAGCCAAAATAATCCAATCGCGGGCAGCAAGCTCCTCGGAGTACAGCTTAATTTCCTTGCGCAGGGTTTGAATGGCCTCAATGGGGTCGTGCTCCAAGCCGGTCATGTCCACCACAAACAGCAGTACTTGGCAGCGCATAATGTGGCGAAGGAACTCGTGGCCCAGGCCGCGGTTCTCGGAGGCTCCCTCAATAATACCGGGAATGTCTGCTACTACGCAGCGGCTGAAGTCCTCAAACTCCACAACGCCAACAATGGGTTGCAGGGTGGTGAAGGGGTAACTTGCTACCTTGGGGGTGGCGCGGGAAATGGCGCCAAGCAGTGTGCTCTTGCCGGCATTCGGGTACCCTACAAGGCCGGCATCGGCAATGCGGCGAAGCTCAAAGAAGAAGACGCCGCTTTCTGCCTCGGTGCCGTATTCAAACTTGAGCGGGGCCTGGTCTGTGGCTGTGCGGAAGTGCCAGTTGCCGCGGCCTCCTTTGCCACCCTGGCAGAGCACAAAGCGCTCGCCGGGCTCGGTAAGGTCTGCAATTTGTTCAAGTTCAATACCGTCTCCCTCACGCTCCAGCCAAGTAGCTTCTTGCATGGTGGCAGCATTGCTGCGGTAAACGATGGTGCCGGGAGGCACTTTGCCGATGACCGTCTTGCCATCGCGTCCATGCTTACGGGCGTGCATGCCGGGCATGCCATCTGTGGCAAGCAGCTTCGGGTCATAGAAATAGTTGCGCAAATCATTCGTGCCGGTGCTGACCTCAAGAATGACGCTGCCGCCGTCGCCGCCGTCGCCGCCATCGGGGCCGCCACGGGGGACAAACTTTTCACGACGGAAACTGGCCAAACCGTTTCCTCCCTTGCCTGCTTTGGCAAAAATACGAATGTTGTCTACGAACATGGGCCAAACCTTATAGCAAAGTATTCTAATTGTCAAGCAATTTCCGGGTTAAACGCATGCGAAATCCCATAATGAGGGCAAATGATGGCCTGCTCATATAGCTGACCACGGGTGGCGGCTCGCTAAAAATTGCCGCTTTTGCAGCTATGGCAGGAAAAGACGCTTGAAAGCCGGGTGAAAATTTGCTAGACTAGGCAAAGCGTATGAGTAACGAGAGCACACCGATATACCTACAGGAGAACCCGAGCAAGATTCAACGAATGTTCGGTGATTACTACCTGGAGTATGCTTCGTATGTGATTTTGGAGCGTGCGGTGCCCCATATTATTGATGGCCTTAAGCCGGTGCAGCGCCGCATTTTGCATTCCATGGAGCGCATGGACGATGGCCGCTATAACAAGGTGGCTAACATTGTGGGTGATACCATGAAATACCACCCGCATGGCGATGCTTCCATCGGTAGTGCCTTGGTTACACTCGGCCAAAAAGGTTTGCTTATCGATACGCAGGGTAACTGGGGTAATATCCTGACGGGTGACTCTGCCGCAGCCGCCCGTTATATTGAGGCTCGTTTGTCTGCCTTTGCCAAAGAGGTGGTGTATAGCCCCAAGGTAACGGATTGGAAGCTGAGCTACGATGGTCGAAATAAGGAGCCCATTGCCTTGCCGGTAAAGTTTCCGTTGCTGTTGGCTCAGGGGGCTTTGGGTATTGCCGTGGGCATGAATTGCCTTATTTTGCCGCACAATTTTAACGAGTTGATAGAGGCTGCCATTCACTATCTGCGTGGTGAGGAGTTTGAGCTGTATCCGGATTTCCCCACCGGTGGCTTGCTGGATGTTTCCTGTTATAATGATGGCACAGGCAACAGCCGCTTGCGCTCTCGTGCCCGTTTGGATACGTCCAGCAAGAGGGTTATCCGTATCACGGAGGTGCCTTTTGGTACAACGACGGATTCTCTCATCGAGAGTATCGAAAAGGCCATGGAGAAGGGCAAGCTCAAGGTGGCTAAGATTGAGGATAACACGGCTGCTGAGGCTGATATCCTTATTCATTTGGCACCCGGGGCGGATGTGGAGAAAACCTGCCATGCTCTGTATGCCTTTACGGATTGCCAAAAGAGTATTTCTCCGCGTGCTGTGGTGATTATGGACCGCAAGCCGGTGTTTATGGGAGTGAGCGAAATCCTGAAACACAACGTGGACTTTACTCGCGAGACGCTGCGCCGTGAGCTGGAGGTGCGCTTGAATGAGTTGCAGGAAGGCTGGATGCTGGCCAGTTTGGAGAAAATCTTTATTGAAAACCGCATCTATAAGGTGCTGGAGGAGAGTGAAAGCTGGGAGCAATCGCTGCGCGAGATTGATGAGCGCTTGGCTCCCTTTGTGGTGGATTTCTGGCGCCCCGTGACCAAGGACGACATTATTCGCCTGACGGAAATTCGCATCAAAAAGATTGCCAAGTACGAGATTCACGAGGCTGAGAAACATATTGCCGGTTTGGAGGCGGAGATTGAGCAGACCCGTAAAAACCTGGCACAGCTCACCCGTTACACCATTCGCTGGTTTGAGAACCTGCGTAAGAAGTATGGTGATGCTTGGCCGCGCCGCACGGAGTTGACCACCTTCGATACCATGACTCGTGCCGAGGCCGCGGTGGAGAATGAGATGCTTTACATCGATGAAGAAGGATTTGCCGGTTACGGTGTGCGCAAGGGTGAACCGGTGGAAAAATGCTCTACCCTGAGTGATATTCTGACGGTGGATAACCAAGGTAACCTGATGGTGCGTCGCGTGCAGGAGAAGTTCTATGTGGGTAAGAAGCTCTTGGATATCCGTGTGCTGCGTCCCGGCGATGATTGGGTGTTCAACATGATTTACCGCGATGGTAAGGACGGCATCACCTACGCCAAGCGTTTCCACTTGGGCGGCTTTACGCGCGACCGCGAATACCCCCTTACTCAAGGCACAAAGGGCTCTCGCATTTTCTTCTTCTCTGTTCATCGCACCGAGGAGGAAAGCGGCGACATGTCCGTGAACGTCTACCTGAAGAATCAGCTGAAGCGCTTGCGCCGTCCTATCCCATACGACTTTGGTCACTTGCGTGTTAAAGGTCGCCAAGTGCTCGGCAACATTGTTACCAAGAACCAAGTGGAGCGTGTGGCTCGCATTATGCCCACCGCCCCGGATCCGGATGCCCCGCCCGCAGAAGAAACCGAGGTGGCCATTATGCCTACACCCCCGCCTGTAGACCCGGAGACTGCCGCCACGGAGGCTGCTCCCGCTGAGCTTACGCAACCGCAGGAGCCGGAACCCAACGTGCAGCAAATGGACTTGGGATTGCTTTAACCTTTTATTCTCGCCGCCTCCTCAATTGGGACGTGGCATTGGAACAAAAAAGCCCGCGAATTGGCGGGCTTTTTCTGTAACGCTCTGTTCTAGTTTTTAGTTGATAAATGGTAGTTTGTCGGCCCTCCGTACTACGCACCGTAGGTGCGTTCTTCACTACAGCGCCAGCTGTTCTTCACCATCTGCCGCAGGCAGATTCTTCACCATGCCCAACGGGCATTCTTCACCACGGCGTAAGCCGTTCCTCCTCCCAAATACCGCGAGCGC
>CAJGCZ010000016.1 GCA_904501975.1 uncultured Akkermansia sp. | reverse complement strand
GCGCTCGCGGTATTTGGGAGGAGGAACGGCTTACGCCGTGGTGAAGAATGCCCGTTGGGCATGGTGAAGAATCTGCCTGCGGCAGATGGTGAAGAACAGCTGGCGCTGTAGTGAAGAACGCACCTACGGTGCGTAGTACGGGGGGCCGCAAACTCCCATTTTTCAACTAAAAAATTTAACAGAGCGAAAATTAAAAAGCTGCGATTTCGAAAATTCGAAATCGCAGCTTTTTAATAAACTCTACGTGCAACTTAAGCAGCAGCGGGAGCCTCAGCCGGGGTTTCCTCCACCGGAGCAACCTCAGCAGGAGTCTCTTCCGTAGCAGGGGCAACCTCAGCAGGAGCTTCAGCGGGAGTCTCAACAGCGGGCGTTTCAACCGGGGCTTCTTCCGTTGCGGCGGGGGCGGCATCCTGAGCAGCCGGAGCCTCAGCAGGCAACACGGCAGGAGCCACGGGAGCAGAAGATGTTACAGCCAAACCGGTGCCGTTCTTCTCTTTATTTTCTTTAAGAATAAGAACGCTAAGAAGGAAGCAAAGCACCATGAAGGCAGAACCGAAAATGATGGTACCTTTCTTAAGCACATCCGTTGTACGGGCACCAAAGGCCTGATCCGTCATCTGAGCACCGAAAGCAGCACCAAGGCCCTCCTGCTTCGGACGCTGCATGAGCACCAAGAGAAGAAGCATGGCACATACAATGATGAGCAGGGCGAAAACGATGTATTTGAAAGTTACTAAAAGCATGGCAATGGATTGTATCAGATTAAAAGATGTTTGTAAAGCCTCAAGCTATGATTTCATTAAGTTCGTTGCAAACGATGCGGGTGGGTGTAATGGGTTTATCATCCAGCGCAAAGCTCATAATAACCACACGCTCGCCGGCTTTGATGAGGTGAGCAGCCCCGCCGTTAATGATAATCTGCCCGGTACCGGGCGGGCCAACCAGCACATACGTCTCAAAACGATTACCGGAGGTGATGGAGGCAACCAATACCTTCTCACCCGGCCAGATACCGGCGGCTTCTACGAGATCCTGCGGTATTTCTATGCTACCTTCATATTCCACATCACCACGGGTGACCATGGCGCGATGAATTTTTGATTTTAGCTGAGAAACAAGCATAACGTGTTACTTTCGGCCGGATATGAAACTACTTTTCGAGGCAAATGTCAATCACAAACATTCAAAAAGTGCAACTTATGCCACACCAAGGCGGGCACAAACGGGGCAAACCGGGCGGCAACCACGAGCAGGGCAATGCTCTCTGCCCCATAACACAAACTGCACATGCAACTTGTTCCAAAGATGCTTGGGGAAGAGTTTTTTGAGGTCAGCCTCCACTTTTTCCACCGTTTTACCGCGGCTAAGCTTCCAACGACGGGCTAGGCGGAAGATGTGCGTATCCACCGGGAAAGCGGGCATACCGAACGCCTGAGCCATGACAACGGAGGCTGTTTTATGCCCCACCCCGGGCAGCGCCTCCAGCTCTTCAAAGGTGGAGGGCACCTGCCCCGCATGGCGCTCCACCAACAATTTAGCCGTTTCCACCAAGCGTTTAGCCTTCGTTTGCGTAAGGCCACAGGTGGCAATATACTCTCGCACCTCCTGCCAATCCATGGCTGCCATCTTTTGCGGCGTAGGGGCAGCCGCAAAAAGGGCGGGAGTCACCATATTCACGCGCGCATCCGTGCATTGAGCAGAAAGCATAACGGCCACCAGCAGCGTAAAAGCATCGTGATGGTGCAAGGGGCAGCCGGGCTCGGGGTAAGCCCGCTCCAACTCCTCCAGCACAATGGCCGCTCGTTCTTTGGCACGCATGGCAGCGGTTATCTTATCGGCGCATGTTGCTCAAGGGGCCCAGCGCGGCATCGCCCTCAGCCTTGGTGATAATGTTCCAAGACTTTTCCACATCGGAGCTGCCTCTGGGGCGCACTACCTGGCGCCCGTTATCCGGCACCGGAGCCACACCATTGGTGCAGGACACCATTGCGGCCGTTACACCGAGAAGCGCTGTAATAAAAATAGACTTCATCATAAGCTTCACCTAATTACATGTGCATTCTAGCACAAGCCGCAGGTACATGCAGCATCTTTCCGGCATTATGACACAACGGCACACCGCACCATAAAGTAATCAGCACCGAGGGGAATATCACCCTCGGTGCCAATCATCAAAACAGTCACGTAGGAATCACCCCACCATTACGAACCGTGCGGTTTCTCGTGGATGATGTTGTCGCCCTTCTGAATCTTGTTGCGACCAACGTTGGTGAACTTAGCAACAACCTCACCATTCTTGATGCTCTCCACACGCAGTGTAGCAACCGTGGTGTTGTTGCGCTTCACGATAAGCGGGGTGCTGTCGCCGGCAACAAGGCCGCTGTCCTTGGGAACAAAGAAGGTGATGATGGAGCGACCGGTATCGATGCTGTTCACAACGTACTCGCGCTCGTTCTTGCGGTAGTTAGCCTCGAAGTCGCGGTTAATCTTATCCAAGCGAGCAAGCTCGGTGGTTTCGTCAGCCACCTTCTTCGTAGCAGCCTCGCGGGCTGTTACCAAGCTCTCGTGCTCGTTGGTAAGCTCCTGCTTCTTCTCCTTGGCATCTTCTACGATGGTCTGGAAGGTTTCCACAGCCTCGCTAAGGCTGGATACGGAGGCAAGGTCCTCAAGCTCGCGCATGGTAGCAAGCATGGCCTCAGCCTCTGCCTGAGCAGCGGCATGGTTCTCCTGCGTGGTCTTCAGCTCAGCGGCCATACCATCGCGGTAGTCTGTATCCTCCTGAAGCTTGCGCTCAGCAGCCTGGCGCTTTTCGATAGCAGCACCGGGACCGGTCAGCTGGAGGTACTGAGTCTCAGCACCCTTAGCAGCCTCAGAAGCGGCTACGGAAGCCTCGCTCACCTCGGTCTTAGCAGAGGAAACAATGGCGCTCATACCATCCTGCTCAGCGGCACCACCGCTCACCTTCACAGCCATATTCATGATGGACTGCTGCTGGTCAGAGTAATACCAAGCGCCCACGGAAAGGCCAAGAACCGTAACAGAGAGAACAACGGGTAAGATTTTCATATCTTGTAGTAATTAAAAAGGTTTACTTATCGTTACGAACGGAAACAACGGTATCACCTACCTTGACGCGCTCACCGGCAAGCATGGTGCCCTTCACAACGTAAGCCACGGACTCGCGGGACTGTACGTTAGTGACGGAAAGCTCACAAATCTTGCGGTCGCCGCGCATGACAGACAAACGAGAACCGATAACAACGCCACCGTTGTCAATACCGGCATTGAGGGTCATGAAGGCATAACCGGGGTCCACATAGGAAACTTGGCACTTGAGCTCAGGCGGAGAGATACGAGCCTGACGGTCCTGCCCCAACTTGCGAGCGGCATCAATCAAGCCGTTCAGGCGCTCACTTTCAGCACCCAAGGCAGCAATCTGCTCGTTCTCCTGGTCAATTTGAGACTGAAGCACAATGTTCTCATCCATCAAGGACTTAGCAGCGGCGATAATTTCGGAGGGTTCGGAGCTGTCGGGGTCAAGCTCTACAACAGGAGCCGTACGAATAACAACGTCCTTAAGCTCGCGCTTTACAGTTTCAGTCTCTTCCTTGAGCGTGTCGCTCTCGTTCTTGTACTCGTCACCCTTAGCGCGAGCAAGAGCAGCGTCTTCCTCAGCCTTCAGCTGAGCTTCCTTCTGACGCTCAATTTCTTCTGCAAGCCACTTGGCGCGAACCTCACTGTATGCAGCAGCAATCTTCTCAGAGTTAGCCTGAGTCTTAGCGCTTACAGCAGTATCAAAACGATTCAGAATAAGAGCCAACTCACCATCAGCTCTATTCAGAGCTTCGTGATTAGACTGGAAGAGAAAAAAGGATCCGCCGAAAAACAGAACCGATGAGATGATGATATATTTCCACATGGTGTAAGTAAATTTGCAACTGTTCGATATATCTTTTACACCAGTTTTCACTGCTTGGCAATCAAAAAAAGCCTTCCGAGCAAATTTTATTGCACTTTTTTGGCGTGCATCTGCCATCCTACACAAAAAAGCCCGCGTTTGTGCCGAAACAGACACAAACGCGGGGGAATAAAAGACTCACTCAGGAGCCACAGCCGACTTACTCAGCCTGAGTGGCAGCCTCTGCAGCCTTGCGGTCGCGAGCAGCGGCACGCATGGACATCTTGACGCGGCCCTTGTCATCAATACCGATGCACTTGGCGGTCACAATGTCACCCACCTTCACAACGTCTTCCGTCTTCTGGGTGCGGCCTTCAGCAAGCTCAGAGATGTGGATGAGACCATCCTTACCGGGCAGCACCTCCATGAAGGCGCCGAACTCCTTGGTGGAAACAATCTTACCCTCGTAGGTTTCACCTACTTCAATCTCCTTGAACATGCGGTCGATGAGGTAGAGAGCGCGCTCTACACCCTCCTGGCGGCTGCCGTAGATGCGCACGGTGCCATCTTCCTCAATGTTGATATCGGTACCGGTCTCGGCCTGCAAGGCCTTGATATTCTTACCGCCGGGGCCGATAAGCTCGCCGATACGATCCTGCGGGATGGAGGTAGACTCAATGCGCGGAGCATTGGGGCTCATCTTCTGCGGGGCAGAGATGCAGGCGTTCATGGTCTCGAGCACATCCAAACGGCCCTTGCGAGCCAAGTGAATAGCGTCCTCCAAAATGTAGAGCGGGATGCCGGGGAGCTTGAGGTCCAGCTGGTAGCCCGTTACACCTACCTCAGAGCCGCAAAGCTTGAAGTCCATGTCGCCGTAGAAGTCTTCGGAGCCGATGATGTCGAGCAGCGTCTCGTAGCGCTTGGGCTCGCGGTCGCCCTCGTTCTCAAACTCGGTCACCAAACCAACGGAGATACCGGAAACCGGGCGCTTCAGCGGCACACCGGCGGCCAGCAAGGAAAGTGTGCCGGCGCATACGGAAGCCATGGAGGTGGAACCGTTGGATTCCATAATTTCGGAAGATACACGGATGGCGTAGGGGAAATCAGCCTCTGCCGGAATCACGGGAGCAATGGAACGCTCAGCCAAAGCACCGTGGCCAATCTCGCGGCGGTTCTGACCACCGAAACGGCCCGTCTCACCCACCGTGAACGGGGGGAAGTTGTAGTGCAGAATGAAGCGCTTCTCATCCACGGAACCGGTGTAGTTATCCAAGTACTGCTTCTCCTCCATAGGAGCAAGGGTAGCAAGGCACATGGACATCGTCTCGCCGCGGGAGAAGAGAGCAGAGCCGTGCACCACGGGGGGCAGCACGTTCACCTCTGCAGAAAGCGGGCGCAGCTGCTTGATGGCGCGGCCGTCGGCACGCTTACCCTGCTCCATAATGGAGATACGGAAAGCCTTCTTCTGAATGTACTCAAACACCTGCTCTACGTCAAAGTCCGTAGCCTCGGGGTAGGTTTCCTTAATCTTAGCCTCCACCTCATCGCGAAGGGCACCAACCTGCTTCTGGCGCTGAATCTTGTTGGGAGCATAGATGGCGTCCTCAATGCGGTCGCCGGCCACTTGGTAGCCAATCTCCAACAGCTCGGGCTTAGCAAGGGTAAGCTCGTACTCACGGGTGGGCTTGCCGCAAAGGCCGCGCAGCTCTTCCTGAGCAGCGCAAATCTTAGCCACGTTCTCCTGAGCATAGCGAAGGGCTGCAATGAAGTCTTCTTCCGGAAGCTCATCAGCAGAACCTTCAATCATGATTACCTGGTCCTTGGAACCGGCATATACCAAATCCAAATCAGACTCTGTGCGCTGGCTGTTGGTGGGGTTGATAACAAACTCACCATTGATACGGCCCACGCGTACAGCGCCCACCGGCTCTGCAAAGGGAAGGTCAGAAATTACACAAGCGGCAGATGCACCGTTGATGCTGAGAATATCGGGCTCGTTCTCGCCGTCGGCAGACATCAGCAGAGAAATCACCTGCGTGTCATAGAAGTAGCCCTTGGGGAACATCGGGCGGAGGGGGCGGTCCGTCATGCGGCAGGTCAAAATTTCCTTCTCCGTGGGGCGACCCTCACGCTTGAAGTAGCCACCCGGGAACATACCCGCGGCGGCGGCCTTTTCCTTATATTCTACGGACAGGGGGAAGAATGTCTGCCCCTCCTTAATCTTAGTGGCACTCACAACGGTAACGAGAACCACGGTATCACCACAACGAACAGTCACTGCGCCATCTGCCAGGCGGGCAATCTTACCGGTTTCAATTGTGATGGGGTTGGCGCCAACGGCGCACGATACGGAATGTATACTCATTTTGTCTTTTTTCTATCTTCTTGTGCCGGCTCCATGCTTCACCGCAGAAGACCGGAACCGGCCACTATCTTCCTTGGCAGCGGCAGGGTTCTTAAGCTACCCTGCCTCATCCGCGCGCGAGTTTCTGAAAAAAACTACACGCGTTCGCGTTTATTTTACACCCTAAACCACCCTAACGCAAGCACAAATTCCTACCAATAAACATTTTATCGCAGTAAATGACAAAATTATAAAAACCGCCCGCACACCGCTTGAAAAAAAGCAAAAAAAGAATATTTTTTTATTGATTTTTCTTGTCTGCGGGTATAGTATGAGTATTGCAGAAAGGCGGCTTGGCTGCCCACTTCTGCATCAGAAACAACCATAAACATAGAATAGGAGGACCCAAACAATGCAGACCTCAAATGTCGACACCAATATTGTTGTAACCGGCCGCCACGTTGAAGTGACGGATGCCATTCGCGACTTCGCCACCAAGAAGATTCAGGGCATTCACATTGACTATCCCCGTATCGTAGAAGCTCGCGTTGTAGTGGATGTTCAGAAAGATCGTCAGGTAGCTGAAATCGTACTATTCTGCGCAGACCACATCACCATCCAGGCGTCCACCGTAGGGTCCGACCTCTATGCCGCAATTGACGAAACCGTCACCAAGATTATGCGCCGCATGCGCAAGCACAAGACCCGCCTCATGAAGCGCTTCCGCCCGCACCGCTCCGAGAGCATCCGCAAACTGGATGAGAAGGTGTACGAGGAAGATGTGCTTGATTACGAGGACTACGATGCCCCGGAAGACCCCAAGCCGGTGCGCATTACCCGCGAGGGCTATGTGCTTAAGACGATGTACAAAGAAGATGCCATCATGGAGCTTGAAATCTCCGGCAAGCCCTTTGTGCTCTATCGCAACGCCCGCCGCAACGTGCTGCAGATTGTATACCGTCTGCACGAAGGCGAGTATTCCATTATCGAACTCGGTAATGAGCTGAAAGCCTGAGCCTAGCTCAACCGCGGTGAGGCCACACCTTACCCCACCCCAAAAGCAGGAGTAGTCCGCAGGATTACTCCTGCTTTTTTATGCCGCCCCGGTTGATGAATGCGAGTTTGTCGGCCCCTCCGTACTACGCACCGCAGGTGCGTTCTTCACTACAGCGCAAGCTGTTCTTCACCATCTGCCGCAGGCAGATTCTTCACCATGCCCAACGGGCATTCTTCACCACGGCGAAAGCCGTTCCTCCTCCCCAATACCGCGAGCGCAGCGAGCCAAATTCTGAGCCCCGCAGGGGCGCCATAAAATAGCCCGGTGGTGGAGCCGCGTCAGCGGCGACCTGTCACGGCGTAGGCGTAGACGAAGACGGAAACCCCGGGGTAGACGCCAATTAATTGGAACCCCGGAGGGGTGGCATAAAGGGCTGCATCATATTGTAGTTCGTTTATCATCAAAGGCATTGCAAGAAAAACATGTGTATATATTGAATCCACGCATTATGCCACCCCTGACGGGGTTCCAATATATTTTTTCATCTTTCCCGGGGTTACGCTGCTGCGCAGCTCCACCCCGGGCTACCATATACCGCCCCTCCCCGGGGCTCTTAAATTCCGTTCGCTGCGCTCACATCAATGAACCCCACAAATTGCCCTTTGTGGGAGCAATCAACCGGAACTGAGCACCGCACAAAAAAGAGCAGCCCCTTACGGAGCTGCCCTTTTTTGATAGGAATTGTTGCTTCGCTTATTCCGCAGGGATGATGTCAATCTCGGAGACAGCGGCGAAGTCGCCACCATCGTGAGAGGACAAGGCCACAAGGCGGATGTAGCGAGCACGAGCCGGGGAGAAGAAGAGAACGCGCTGCAAGTCGCTATTCTTCTCGAAAGTACCGCGAGCCACGGGGGTGCCCCAAGAGTTGCCGTCCTGGCTTACGTACACTTCATAGTCCTTCACGTGCGTACCCTCTACAGCGGCGCCGCGGTAGGTGATACCCTTCAAATGGCGCTCACCACCAAGGTTGATACGAATATCGTGCGGGTAGCTGGCCACAGTTACGCCGCGCATAGTGTGCCAGTAGGTATCGGGGTTGCCATCCAGCACGTTGCGGGCGGCACCACCCTCCGGCAGGTCGGAGCTCACGTAGTTGATGGAGAAGAAGGCATTGGCCGGATACTCACCCACCGTCTTGGTAATGATGGGTTTGAGCTCTGCCACAGCGGCATAGGGCTCGCCCTTCACAATGGGCTCCAAGCAAACCATCTTGATGTACTTGGTTACCACAGGCTCAGAGAGAGCCACCTGCTGCTCATCATCCACGTCTGCCATCTGCATGGTGCAGTTGGGCTCGGCAGGCCAGTTCTTGCCATCCTTACTGAAGTAGAAGGCCAGCTTACCGACGCGAGAAGAGGAGCGCCCCTGGCGCGGAGTAATGTTGATACCGGTGACTTCGGAATCCACACCCAAATCCACCACAACCTCGTGCGGGTACTTGGCGCAGGGCTCGTGCCACTGAGAGTGCCAGTAGGTATCGCGGCGACCATCAATCAAAGCCCAGGGGGATTCGCTCTTGCCGGCATAGCTGGAGCAAGAAGCAATGCGCAGCAGGTTTGCCGGGCGCCAGCTCTTGAGGTGCTGGAAGCAGAGGCAGGAATTAATGCAACCGGGAGCACTGGCATAGGCACGCACAATACCCTCTTGGCGCTGCAGGAAGGGCTCGGTGTACACACGCTCTGAGCCATCGGGCATCGTCATGTGAATGGTGGCATTCTGCGTAGCGCAGGTGGCGTGCACATAGCCCAGCTCATCGCGTGAGAGCGTTACAGCACCGGCCAGCGGCAGCACCTTGCGGCCTACTTCCTCCGGCTTGTCTGCAGAGAGCAGCGGACGCAGCGAGAAGATGAAGGTGGTGGGTGCCGTCAGCGGAATGTCGCGATTGATGGGGCGGGGACCACAGGCAGCACCGCCCAAGCCAAGGGTAAAGGCATCCATGCACAGTACGGTTTGGCCGGCACGCTGAATTTCCTCCGGGTGCGGGGCATCGAACAAGGCCTGGGGCGTGCAGGGCAAGGCAGAGAAGTTGAAGTCGCCACCCTCAACACTGGCTACCATCAGGCCCACACCGTTATTATCCGTCACAGCCACCCAGTTTGTGTCCATGCGGTTACCCTGCTCCATGGGGAGGGGATAACGCTCCAGCATGTTGTTCACCTTGGCATTGTAAATACCCATGGGAGAACCGGCCTTGCGGTCCGGGTAGTTCTCACCGGGGCCGCGGCCATACCACTTCACATTGCCGAAGCGCTCGGGCATGTTGAGCATGTAGCCCAAACGCGGCAGTACAATGTTGGACTCGCTGGGGATGATACCGGCAGCCACGCTGATGTAGCCGTTCGGCAGAATAGTGTATACCAACTGCGTGGTGTAGTGGAAATCCTTCTCCGTTACCGGACCGTTATCGGTGAGCTCAAACTTACCTTGGTCGTACTCACGGCTGTCAAGACTCTCCTTGCGCACGCCGCGAGAAACAACGTCGCAAGCAATACGCACGGCACCTTCCTTCAGGCGCTCCACCACCAGCGGAGTAGCGGTGTGGGTCATGTTGCGCATACCGTTGTTAAGCCACTGGTTCATGGCCCACTTATCGTTAGCCAACGGAGCACGGAAGGAGTTGAGGTGCAGCGTTGCCTTATCGGCAATGAGCTCCTGACCATTGACGATGTAGTTGCGCACGCCACCCGTAGCCTTGTCTACAGACACAGTGAAGTTGCGGCCCACCACAATCATGCGGTCGTCTTCATTGATGACGTTCATCTCAGCAGAGGCATCCACAGCCACAACAGACGGGGCATAGTTGTTGAACTCGGCAGGCAGTTGCAGCTGCTCGGTGGCAACTACATAGCCCTTCTCTGCCCAATCCGTCTTCTCGCGCAAGCGCAGGTTAACGGTGAGGTAGTAGTCGCAATCCTGCTTGAGAGCCTTTGCATCGATTGCATCAATCGGAATGGAGATTTCCACCGTCTCCAACGGAGCAGCTGCAATTTCCACAGAGCCGGAGGCCACCTGCGTGGTGCCGTCCTCAGCAATGAACCAATCAGCGCTATACTCGTTGAGGTTGGTGAAGAGGTGCTTGTTGCGCACGCTGACACGCACGGCGGTGCCGGCATCATTCAGGCCAAGGTATTTGAACTCGGCGTTCTGCTGCACCTTGCGAATTTCCTCGTACAGCGGAGTGACGGTGCGGTCGCTATAAATAACACCCTTGATGCAGAAGATACCATCATGCGGGAACTCACCGTGGTCGCCACCATAGCTTTGGCGCACCACCTTGCGGCCATCCGGCAAGGTAACCTCTTGGTCGTAACTCTGGTGAATCCACTCCCAAATACCACCACCAATGATAGAATCGCTGGAGTCGATAGCCTCCCAGTAATCCTGCAAGTTACCCATGGAGTTGCAGAGAATGTGAGCATACTCGGAAATATACCAGGGCTTGAGGAGCTTGCGGGCTGCAATCTCGCGGGTCCAGTTTACGCTGGGATACTGGTTGGAGCACAGGTCTGCCAAGTCGTTGTTGCGCTCATACTGCGTCAGTCGAGAGGGGTCGCGCTGCTTAATCCAATCGCGCACGGCGGCAAAGTTATCGCCGGGGCCGGCCTCGTTACCATAAGACCAAATGACCACGCAGGGATGGTTCTTGCTCTGCTCCACCATGTTGATGTTGCGCCATACGTGCTGGGCCCTCCACTCCTTGGGGTGGGAGAGGGAGAGCTCACCATAGTAATAACCGTGAGACTCAATGTTGGCCTCGTCGCAAACGTAAATACCCAACTCGTCGCACATCTCATAGAAGAAGGCGGGCTGGGGATAGTGAGAGTTGCGAATGTGGTTAATGTTACCACGCTTCATAATAAGCAACTCCTGCAAGCACTCCTCCTCGGTCACGGTGTGGCCATTGGCGTGCTGGCTCTCGTGGCGGTTCACACCCTTGAGCTTCACCGGCTGGCCGTTTACCAAGAAGCGGCCATTGAGCAACTTCACATCGCGGAAACCAATCTTGCGGGAAATCGTCTCCGTCACCTTGCCCTGTGCGTCCTTCAGGTAAATCATCAGGCGGTACAGGTTCGGCTTTTCAGCACTCCACAAGGCGGGATTCAGAATCTTGGCGGAGATGGTGGTGCGCACATTGGCACCGGGGTTCAACTTACCGACGGCGGGGCTCAGGTCTGCCACCTTCTTGCCGGTCATATCCAGCAACTCAGCCTCCACAGAGTAACCGGCCCGCTCCTGCGTGCGGTTGTTCACGTCTACCTCCACACGAAGGTCAGAGGAATCGTAGGAGGAGGTGCCATCCGCATTCTGCGGGAAATCCGTGTGCACAAAGAAATCGCGCACCAGCACCTGCGGGGTGGAGTACATGAACACATCGCGGAAAATACCGGAAAGGCGCCACATGTCCTGACACTCCAAATAGGAGCCGTCGCTGTATCGGTACACCTCTGCAGCCACCACGTTGGTGCCGGGTTTTACATACGGTGTAATATCAAATACGGCGGCCGTGCGGCTGTCCTTCGAGAAACCTACCTTGTGCCCGTTAACAAAAAGATAGAAGAAGGAATCCACACCATCAAACTGAATGAAGACGCGGCGGCCATCCCAGTTGGCGGGAATCTCTACATCGCGGCGATAGGAGCCTACGGCATTGGGCTCGCTCTTGGGAGTGGAGTATTTTTCTTCTGTCTCGTTGCGCGGCGGGGTCATCACGCGCGGCCAGTCGCGCACAAAGGTGTAGCGCTGGTTGCTGTAAATGGGGATTCCGTAGCCACGCATCTGCCAGTTGCTGGGCACGTCTATCGTGGACCAGGAGCTAACATCCGTCTCTGGCTTATAAAAATCGACCGGGCGCTGAGAGGGAGAGGGAGACCAATGGAATTTCCAGTCTCCGTTCAGCGACATCACCAGTGATGAATCCTTGCGCTTACCCTTCAGGGCCTCATCTCTGTTGGCAAAGGGAACAAAAAATGCGCGCGAATCCTCACGCCCCTGGAACAAATTCTCAGGGTTTTCCCAGTCCGGATGGGGTTGGTAAGCCTCTTGTCCTGCGGCCACAGCTCCCGCTAAGGCGAGCGCAGCCGTTATGGTCTTGAGCATGTTCATACCCGCGTATCCTATCATATTGACTACCACAACGCAAGCAAAAAGCTCGACCGCTCTCAAAAACAACTAACTATAAACAAACAAGTAAGAATACGTACCTTCACATAGAAACTTTTCCTCTCTCATGCTTGATGTGTAAAAAAACATATACAAACAAAATAAAAATAAAAATATCTGTTATTCTTCACTCAAACTCTCTTGACAAGTAACACTTGACACAGTACTATTCTAGATAATGAGAATCTAGCAAATTCTCGTAACTAGGATTAGTTCTCATCATTCATTCTACAGAAGCGGAACATCCTATTAGCACACAAACTCTCTCTACATATAAGCAACCATTACTCACACCATGAGATACGACGTTTTTATATCATCCAAAAGCCAAGACTACAATTTAGCCACCGAGGTATACAATTTCCTCACCTCTCATGGCTTACGAGTTTTTCTCGCATGCGAAACACTTAGACAAGCAGGCCAAGCGCGTTATGGAGCTGTCATAGATGCAGCCTTAGATCAATCAACTCATATGATTGTTGTTGCAACCTCTTTGGAATACATAAATTCCCAGTTCGTTAACTTTGAATGGACTACATTTAGCAACGATCTCAGAATCGGCAAGAAAACAGGCAATCTGTTAACTATATTGGGCGATGATATTAACATACATGATTTAGGACCTGGGCTGAGACATCAGGAATCTTTTCGTTTTAATACTTACCAACAGGACATTCTGGCTTTTTTGCGCGATCAAACAGCAAACGCAGTTGCCCCCCCCACAGCAAACTCAAATCGACAGAACGAACAAAAAAGCAGAAGTTATGAGATAGCTTCATTGGTAAATATCCCGGAACTCGTAGAGTCTGCTTTATTTGATAAAGCGAAGGAGATATGGGAAAACTTGGACAGAGACGTTTACAGCGACGCTTTAAACTCCAATTATAACCAATATGCATCTTTTAACATTAACTCCGAAAGCATTTGCCCCAACGCTTGGTCGCAAATTAATAGGCATTGCGGCGAAAACCACCATTCGTGGATTAACTCGTGGTCACAAGACTATGAAAACATGGTAAAAACACGCATTCTCTCAAAAATTCGCGAAATTAAAAACGAGAATCAATGGGAAACCATCATTGAGACTATGCCGTCATTCGGAATGGATATTTGTGAAGACATATACAAGATTTTGTTAATCAGATGGAGGGCGCATCTAGAAGCTGCGCATCATTATATTCAACAGTATCTTGCTAACCCAGCTAGACGCCGCTTACCACTTTTAAACAACAGCCATGAACGAAGTAATTTATTACAACAGTTTCTTGCTCAATATGACGCCTCCATCAGTAACAGAGGAAGAGAAAATACAGAAAGAGAATTCAAGGGAGAAAAACTTAAGAAATTGCAGGCAAGAGCAGTAGACCGAGTTCTTACAGCTCTAGAAGAAGCATTCTAACAATTAAACTTCACATCACCCCATACGTGCAGCGCTGTAGGCGCTGCCGTTTGTTCCCCCCTTCTAAGTTTATCGCATCACGTTTATGCCTCACAACCCTCTAAACATGCTTCCAGCATTAAGTCACGCCATAAATGTTGGCATAACCGGCCACCGAAATATCCCGACAGAATCGAGAGCCCGCATTGAGGCAGCAATTTCTATGCTCCTGATCTTTATCAAGGAGGCAGCAAACGATATCCGTCAATCAGAATCACACAAAGCTTTTTTGGACAAGTTCAGTCCCGCACAAAGCATCCGATTACACATTCTCTCCCAATTAGCGGAAGGCTTAGACCGCATAGCAGCCCATAAAGGCATTGAGGCAGGATACAAATTGCAAACCATTTTGCCCATGCAGCAAGATGCCTATATGGGAACATTCGAGCCCAACGAAGAAGCAAATCAGGATTTCTACGATTTGCTCGAGAAGTCAGACAACATTGTTGAAATAGCATGCAGCAACAATCTTGAAGGCCAAGCCTACGCTGATGCATCGAGACTGATGTTGGCTCATTCGGACATTCTCCTCGCTGTATGGAACGGGAAAAAGACTGAGTACATTGCCGGCACCTATGCCACCATGCAAGCATCAAAACGGCTCCGCGTACCTATTATCTGCATTCCCAGCCAAACACACAATGATGGCAACGACTCCATTCCCACCGACTGCATAGCGTTTGTTTCTGAATCTGATGTTGAATTGTTCAAAATAAGCACGGAATCTAACAATCAAGCAGAATTTTTACGCCGGCGCATCCGAACCTATCTTGAAACAACGATGCTTCCTCGTACCATAAGGAAGGGCGAAAAAAACATTTCACCTTATGAGCCCCAGGAAGGCGAGCCATCCACTCATACCCCTGAATCGAATCAACACGGCAAAAGCTCCGGTAACAAATGGTATAAAAAATTTGAAGAATTTATACACGGCGCAAAGAAGCCCCCGGTTATTTCTGCTCGTGAAACAGAAAGCCACGGTGAAGAAAAAGAAATTATCGAGAAACACAGAACTAATAATCAAGCATATTGGCATCAATTTTACAAATACTATAACGAGGAAGCGATACCGTATGCTGATATATATAGAAACCGACTTTTCCTCAGAAACCTCTTGCCCGTTATTGCAGTTTTAGCACTTACCATTGCCGTAAACGCGGATTGGCTTTTGGACATCGTACCGGAACACGCCTTAAATAACTACTTAAAATGGGGGATGTACCTTGCCCAAATTACGGCATGGATATGGGTATTTATTCTTGTATGGCAAGAGGTTCATCGCGATGTGAAAACACACTTTTATTCATACCGAGCCATTGCAGAACACTGTAGACTCAGCCCGTTTTTATGGGCTGTAGGCTATAGCAACGCTAAACTCGGCACCGCCCCCTCTGATTCCAAAAACTCCCATACGGATAGTATTTGGTATTATCGACTGTTGACTCGAAACGCCGTTTTCTTTCCCGATGAAAAAGGGGGCAAACGCATCACCCTCAGCAAACAACGCATATCAGCTTGGCTTGCGTGGATAAAAAATGACTTCCTTATTGATCAACTTAAATACCACACCAGCCGAGTCAACCGCATTAAGAAACTACAAGAGCGGTTGAAAGATTGGGCTTTTAAAGTCTATCTTATCGGCACAACGGCGGTACTTATTCGCGGCATTTTGCATTTTTTGAAAGATACCAACAGCGCAACCTTTGACGATTGGCACGTCATTACTGTTGCCATTGCCTTTTCGCTGCCCACCATCGCGGCGTTTTTATCCTCCTATGATGCTAACTCCGGTTTTAGCGCCCAGCGCAATGCCTCTCAAGACATGCAAAACAAGCTTGACTCCCTCATTAAGGAAGCGGAGAATCTGTATCATCAAATCAACAATTCTCCCAGTGAGCACGACTCTCCGGAAGACGCCATTCGCCGTCAAATACTGGATTCCGAAGTCTCCTACACCCACATTTTAGATTTTTGCGAACGCACCTCAGGGCATTGCCTCGAAGAACTCCATGATTGGGTTAACACCTCCACCGGTAATTTGAATAGGCTGCTCTAATATAACTATGCACTAAAACTCGTTGTCGACATATTAATGAGAAAGGTATATTTATGAGCAGAATAATCATCACCTCTTCTTTGGGAAATTCATTCGACATTAAAATCGAAAGTTTTAGACAATTAACTCCCAATAAATTATTAAATAAACTGATTAGCGCGGGATACATAAAAGCACAAAGTTTCTGTATTCTGTACTGCTCATTGGACGAAAACAGCGAACAAATTCCCGCAGCGAAATACAATACTCCTCTCACTAAACTTGGATTCCATGACGGAAGCGTGTTGTTTCTTCGGGTAAAGCTAGATAAAAAATCAGTCACCTTTACTATTTCCATCCATCAGGAACATTCTTTTGGTAATTCGACCAGTTACCTCACTCCCTCACATGAATTCAAAAGAAAACACTCATTAAAGAGACTTCTTGCTTTCAAGAAATACTACAGCGACACCGGATTTGTAGAAGATCGTCTCCCCTTGGGAGCACTAATAATAAGAGCATTTAACTCATTCAGTAAGCTAATAATAGGAGCATTTAACTCATTCAGTAAGGTTATCCTTCATAGTTTGAGAAGATGGGCCCATAAGAAAGACCCAGTCTTCAGTTCCGTTTTTTGTCCGGCTGAAATAGGGTACAAATCCCACATGCTTGTGCAGGTATATCTTCACCTTTGGGAAGAAACTGACCTTGTACAATCATTAGCACGAGAATCACAAAAAGAGACCGAGCGCCGTGTCTTCATTCCTCTACAATGCCATCTGAAGCATGGAGATAAGGTAGATATCCTCCTGAACATCAATGGAGAATCGTTATTACACTCGGAAAAAAAGAGTATTATTTGGCAAGGTTCGTTTACAAAGTGCTCTTTTGCCTACTTTGTACCGGGTGATATCAAAGTGAAAGAACTGAACTGCAAGACCGTCCTCACCGTCAACGAAATTCCCATTGGAGAAATGCAATTCATCACCAAAATTGTTCGCAAACCTAGGTATCAGGTAGCAGAAGTCATCAACCGCAACTACAGAAAGATTTTCATTTCGTATGCTCACTTAGACGAAGACAGAGTGAATTTTCTGGCGCGTGGATTAAAAGTAGCGGGAATTGATCATTTCTTTGACCGCGAATATCTCAAAGCCGGAGACATTTATCCTGAAAAAATAAGAGATTACATCAATTCAGCGGACCTATTTATATTATGCTGGTCTAAGAACGCAGCTGCAAGCGACTATGTAACAAAAGAACGCACACAAGCTCTTTCCTTGGCCTATCCACAAAAGAAAGAAAATGCAACACTATCTATGTATCCTATCAGATGTTCTCCCCATGCGGAATTGCCGGACGATATGAAAGGGAACTATCACTTTGAGACAATTTCAAACAATTTGCCTCCAAGTTAAATCCACTTGTCCGAAGAAAAAAATTGTGGTAAAAGAGTGGAGACAATATGACGGAATACGGAGAATACGACATAGAGAAAGAGCCCGATACCCAAGGGAAGCGCTTGTACGCATGGCAAACAGCCATCGGACTTCAAGCGGTGGATGGGCTAAAAACATCCGACTTTCTCATGCAAACAGCACGCCGCAATATTGATGGCGACATCAGTATTGACGAAGCACGTCAGTTGATTCATGAATACTATGAAAGTCGCGAAATCCGCACTGCTCAGGAAAATGATGAACAAGTGGCGGATAAGGTGGCTGCCAACATAGCCAAGCTACTGGGCGAAGAGACTTTCAAATTAATGCCCGCTATTGTCGCCGAAATTCATCGAAGAATTTTTGAAGGTGTTTACGAGTTTTGCGGACAATTTCGCGAGGTAGATATTTCCAAAAAAGAATGGGTACTCAGAGGTGATACTGTTATATATACACCGGCTCCGGCAATCCTGGAATCCTTAGTTTGGGATATAGAACAGGAATTAAAATGTGATTACGACGCCATGACAATGGAACAAGCCGTACCCCACATTGCTCAATTCATTTCCGGGCTTTGGCAAATTCATCCTTTCCGAGAAGGCAACACTAGAACAACTGCAGTATTCCTCATTAAATACCTCCGATACATGGGATTTGCGGTTGACAATACCCCTTTTGCTCAGCATTCGTGGTATTTCAGAAACGCCTTGGTGCGAGCAAATTACCGAAACGCCCATCAGAAGATTAACAAGCAACCGGAATTTCTAGTCCGATTTCTGCGTAATGTCATGATGGGAGAGAAACACGAATTGAAGAATCGTTATCTCATCATCCCGGCGGCGAACACTCCCCCCACCGAACAAGTTACCGTACAAGTTCCATCAATTTCATCGGCAGAAATAACAGAGCCATATTCCGAGCCCATCAGGAAGTTAATCACCCTCATGGATACGCAGGCCTATTCCTTGCGCACATTGATGACTTTATGCAAAATCAAGCATAGACCTTCCTTTGTAGAAAACTACATAAAACCTGCAATATCAGAAGGCATCGTCAAACTTCTTCACGAAGATAAACCGAATCACCCGCGCCAAAAATACCTACTAACCATCAAGGGAAATCTTTTACACAACAGTTACTTGGCTGCCAAAATCACCTCTGATTAATCCCTACGACAATCCCGGAGAACGACGCCACCGTACAAGTAACCGTACAAGTAACCGTACAAGTTCAGAGCAAAAGAATTCCTGTTTTTCTGCTTGCAAAACTGCTATTTTTTACCATAATACAGGGCGAACCAAACTTCGTTCCCCGATATGAAATTTCCCCATTTTCTCACTACCCTGCTGGCGGCAGCTGTAACGAGTTCCGCCGGAGCAAGCGATGCACCGACGCTGAATCTGGGCGACATGCCGGATTCCTTCCTGTGGCATGTGCGCAGCATTACGATAAAATGCCATGATAATGACCCGAATTTGCTCCACTACAAAAGCGCAAAATTCCCCTATAAGTGGCGCTACAATTACGACAGGGACGGCACCCCTCCAGGCGGGCGAATTATTATGTTTCAAGCCGATGTGCTGGGGGATGAGCAGCCGGAATACGGACTGCTGCACACCCTGGAAGAACAGCCTCGCCACTGGCTTATATATGACAGCAACATGCAATACTGCGCTACACTTCCGAATCAGCAAGTACACCAGGCTGCACGGCAAAAGAAGCAGGTTATTACACAATACCTCACCACGCTGCATGAGCTGTTGAGCACGGACTCGCCCCGATGGTTAACAGAAGTGGAGCACGAAGGCTACCGGGATAACACAGAAAAAGGCATCGAATACAGTCGATACCTCACTCCCCATGAAGCGCTGACCAAGCTGAACGAGCATTTGGGAATTAAAAACGCACCCTCGGATACGGAAATACCTGCCCCGCTCTTCCCGACGCGCCTCAAACATTACAACGACATTACCAAACCGAAGAGCATCGAGATTATCACCATTGACATACCGGAGGGAGAGCTGCCGCTGCCAACCCTCAAATCCGCACCAACGGCACTGCTGCAACACTTATTGAATTCTGAATTCCATTTCGGATTCGGGGAGCAGAGCTCTCTTGATCCGGAGCTTACAGGCGAAACCATCGGCGGCGAGCTGCAGGTTAAGTTGCATGACCTATTTGGAGGGCCGGAGCCGGAATACCTCCTACACTACCACGCTCCGCTGTGTTATGGTGAGGAAGCTCCGAGCAACCCCGTCACCTTCATTTTCGACCACAAGGGAAACTATTGTTACACCATCAACAACGACCGATATGCGTGGGTGGCTCTTATTCACCCCATCTGGGCCGCCGTGAGAAAAGACGACTATACCTCTGCGGAAGATAGCTGGGAGGGAGACATGCACTTCCGGGGAGCGCGTATCGGTGGGTTACACCGCATCTGGCGTCAATTAGAGTTGCATGAGGATTACGCCCGCCTCGTCATCTGGGATTCATTCGATAGTTGGGATGAAAAGGAACCGGAGAAACACAGCACCCCGCCCCGCCAAACCGAGCTTATCTGCACCAAGGAGGGCAATTACCTCTCGCAATCCCTCTGCTCCGTAGGCAGGCCGAGCCACTTCCGCTACATGAACTTCGCACTCGTGCTCCAACGCATGTGCCATAGTGATATGAGGCAGCCGGAAGTACCACACCTATACTCCCCCTGCATCCGCACCTCCTTGCATGAGTTTCTGACCTCCGACAAACCGCGTTGGGTGCAAGATACCCTCGCCGATGATATGAAAAGCGCGGCGGATGCCTATACACAAGAAGAGGCACTGCGCGTACTTAAAGAAGAACTACAGCACAGAGGCATACAGCCACAACAGTAAACCATCGGGTAAATCCGCAATACGATAGAGTCCCACCCGCGCGGCTTTTTTCTGCGCGGGTGGACTTTTACTCTTCTGTAGGAGCCTCGCCGCTGACCAAGGAGAGCAGCTCTTGGGGGCTGAGATGCAGCAAAAGCTTCTCCAGCCCGCCGCTGAGTAGGGAATCGGCCATGGCACTTTTGCGCATAATCATGTTGTGGATATTCTCCTCGATGGTACCGCGGCAGATGAGTGGGTGAATGATAACGGGATTCTTTTGACCGATGCGGTAGGCGCGGTCGCTGGCCTGATTTTCCACCGCCGGATTCCACCAGCGGTCGAAGTGAATAACATGGCGGGCACGGGTAAGAGTAAGCCCGGTTCCCGCAGCTTTCAACGAAAGCACAAAGAAGCGGGGGCCACCCTCTGCCTGAAATTGCTCGACTAATTGTTTACGCTCCCCAATGGGAGTGCCGCCGTGCAGCATCAGGCCGGGAGCGCGGAATATCTCTGCCAAATACTCATGCAGCGGTTCTATCATACTGCGGTATTGGGAGAAGACCAAGCAACAATCCCCTGCCCGTGCAATTTGACGAGCGAGGTGCCCTAGGCGGATGAATTTTCCGCTTTCCACCGGGTCGTACCATCCCTCACCCACATACTGCGTGGGGTGGTTGCAAATTTGTTTCAGGCGCCCCAAGATGGGCAGCACCAGCGTGAGGCGCACTTTGGGATCAGGCTCAGCAATAACGGCGCGCAGCGTTTCCACCTCGTGCGCATACAAACGCGTTTGCTCCGGGGTGAGCAGACAGTAGGCAGCTTGCTCGGTTTTAGGCGGCAGCTCAGGCAACAAGGCGGGGTCGCTCTTGAGGCGACGCAGCATGAAGGGGCGCACCATGCGGCGCAAGGGGGTGTAATCACTTCCCATATCGCGCACCATGGCGTTGAATTCTTTTTCATTGCCCAACAAGCCGGGATTCAGAAACTCGAAAAGGCTACGGAGCTCTGCCAGAGAATTCTCTACCGGGGTACCGGTGATGGCAACGCGGCGTGCACTGCTCAACCGAGATACAGCACGGGCGCGTTGCGAATCCGCATTCTTGATGGCTTGAGCTTCATCCAAAACCAAGGCCGGATATTCCACAGCGGTCAGCAGCTCGTTACGCGTGGCAATGCCATACGTGGTGAGCGCCACATGCGAGCGACGCATGAGCCAGGCAGGGTTGGTACGCAAATAATTCTCGCCTTCTCTCCCCAAGGCATAGGGGTGCAGCATGGTTACTTGCAACTCAGGCGCAAAGCGGCGGAGCTCCTCTTGCCAGTTGGAGAGTAGCGATGCCGGGGCAATAATTAAAGCACAGCCCTTGCCCTCCCCCAAAACACCCCGGCGAGACAAATGCACCAGCCAACTGATAACTTGGAGCGTTTTGCCCAAGCCCATATCATCTGCCAAACAGGCACCAAAACCCGCCTCTGTTACATTCAACAGAAAGCGTACACCCTCGTGCTGGTAATGGCGCAGCGTTTTCTGCAACGAAGGCGACAAATCGGGCGCCTCTTGCCCAAATTGCAAATTGGACAAAGCCAAGGCCAGGCGCGCACTCAAGGCAAGGCGCATGCCGTCCTCCTCCGGCGGCAAATCGGGCAGAGCATCGTGGCGCTTACCTAAGAGATAACGCAGCCCCACGAGCAAGGGGATACCGCCGGCGGCCATGCGTGCAGCCTGCCGCCAACTATCCATGAGTTTCTGCAACTTCTCGGCATCCAAGCGAATCCACTCGCCACGAAATCGCACGAGCCCATCGTCATCCATCGCCAACAACTGCTGCAATTCTTCGTCGGTCAGTTGATAATCCCCCAGCACCACGCGCGGGTAAAAATATAAGAGGGAGTTGATGTTGACGGAGGGTGAAGCATCTGCCTTGCCGCCACCGGCCCCACCCTCTGCGGTGTCAAGCTGCACCTCGAGCTCAACACGCGGCGGACGATTCTTCCACAAATTCACCATGCGCGTTTCAATACCCGCAGCTTCCAGCAGGGGCATGGCTTCCAAGAAGCGGTACGTTTGCCGGGGCGCCCAGCCACATGGTTTATAGACGGCCTGCGAGTTGATGAGCTCTGCCAAAAAAGCATCCTGCGCAGCCACCTGCTTGAGCGGGCGCAGCAGTGCCAACAGAGCAGGACTATCGCCCGCCAACAAGCGGGCGGCCATGCCTAAGGGCGCATGCTTGGCGCGCCCATCTTGCCCAACCTTATGAACAAAGGTTGCTAAAAAGGCAAAGGGCGACTCCTGTGCGGCATCGCCGGCGTTTTCTGCCAAATGAAAGCAGAGCATGCCCAGCTGCTGCCAGCCCTCGCCTAAGCGGCTCAGCCATTCCTCTACCGTGCAGCATTCTTTACCGGCCAGCCATTCCACAGCCGGGTGCAGGCTCTCCAACCAAGCCGCCACATGGCTCATGGCTATGGGTAACCCTTCAATGGGCGGCAAACTTTCATACAATCGTACCAGCGCCGCCCCGGACAAACACAAAGCAGACTGTGCCTCCTCGCCACGGCGCAAGGCACGCAGATAGGCCATCATGCGCTCTCGGGCACGCTCGCGCAGCCACGCCAAGTCCGGGGTGGCTCCCACGGGTAATCCATAGCGCAGCAAATCGAGCATGCCACGCCCGGCGGAGGCGGCAAAGGCTCGCTCCAAGCGCGGCGCACAGCCGGCGGGTGTTATCCGCAAGCCTTGCTCCGTCTGTACTACGCTAATTTGCATGTGCGGGCAGGTACCGTTTATTTACCTAAGCAGAAGGTGGCAAACACGCGGGTGAGAATATCCTCCGTATCCACTCTGCCGGAAATAGAGCCCAAGGCATCCAGTGCAGCGCGGAGGTCGATATCCATCAGCTCGGGAGAGATACCGGAGGTAAGCCCCTCGCGAGCGGCGGCCAGGTACTCCAGCGCTTGCTGCAAGGCATAGCGGTGGCGGGTGTTGATAGCCGCCAGAGAATCCAGCTCGCCGCTGCGGTGCAGGAAAAGCTCGGTAATGGCCTCTGCCAATTGCTCATGCCCCTGCCCTGTGTGGCAGGAGATTCGCAGCGCCGGCACGTCTCCCCAGCCCGGGTGCTCCGCAAGGTCGCACTTATTGAGCAGCAGCATGTGCTTGGCTGCCGTTTCCGGCAGATTGGCCCGGGCAGGAGGCAAGGTGGCATCTGCCACTTCCAAAATGAGGTCGGCCTCTGCTCCGGCACGGCGACTGCGCTCCATACCGGCACACTCAATGGCATCGGCACTTTCATGCAATCCGGCGGTATCAATAAGGCGCAAACGCAAGCCGCCTAGGCTAACGCTTTCTTCGATGGTGTCGCGGGTGGTGCCGGCAGTATCGCTGACAATGGCTCGCTCGTAGCCCAGCAGCATATTAAGCAAGCTGGATTTGCCCACATTGGGAGCACCGATGATGGCTGTTCGCACGCCCTCGCGCAGCAGGCGCCCCTCATCTGCCGTGGCTAAAAGAGCGCGCAACTCGGCGGCAACTCCATCCACCGCAGCCACCAGCTCTTGGGTGGTATCCGGGGCTATATCTTCCTCCGGAAAGTCGATGTAGGCCTCCACATGCGCAGCTACGGAGATAAGCCTATCCACCGCCGCCTCCACCTTGCGAAAGATGGCACCATGCAACTGGTTTTGGGCGGCACGCAGGGCTAAATCGCTGCCGGCATTGATGACATCCATCACGGCTTCGGCGCGGGTCAAGTCCATGCGCCCGTTTTCAAAAGCGCGACGGGTAAACTCTCCGGCTTCGGCCGGGCGTGCTCCGCATTGTAATAAGCGCTCCAATACACGGCGAGTCACCAACATGCCGCCGTGGCAAGAAAGCTCCACAACATCTTCACCGGTATAACTGGCGGGCCCCACAAAGCGGGTGACTACTACCTCATCTATGACACGCGCCTGCGCATCGCGCACGTACGCGAGGGTGGCGCGCCGTGGTTCCGTTATCTTACCGGTACAGGCCTGCAATACCTCTGCGGCTTGCGGCCCGCTCATGCGAATAACGGCTATGGCACCGCTCCCCGGCGGTGTGGCTATGGCGGCTATGGTTTCGGAGCTGTGCATATCTGCCCCCAGCTTCTCATAATCTGCCGGCGTTTGCAACTCATTTCTTTGATTTCGCCACGGTTTTGTGAATAACTTGGACCTTGAACTCAAAAAAAATGCATCTTCATTGAATCACCTCAAATATGATAGGAAATTTTTGTTAAACATTGTAAATCTTTTAATTATAAAAGCAATCAACTAGGCGTAATAATGCACAAAAGACACCAAACGCTCTAAAAAAGCACTCATTACGTTATTTTAGGCTTGCCAAGTGAGAAAAAATCTGTAAAATGTGCGTGCCCCTTCCTACTCTTGGAAGCGGGAACTTCAAAACAATCAAAACTAGTCAAGATCATTATGAAGACCATCGCTATTCTTGCCCTCGCCGCCGCCGCTCTCGTTTCCTGCCAGCAGCAGCAGCAGCAGCAGCAGCCTGTAGAGCAGGAGACTGTTGTAGAGGTTGTAAAGACCAAGAAGTAATTGACCCAAAGTAAGCTTTTGCTTACCATCAATTTACGATAGCACGCCTGAGAAAACTCAGGCGTGTTTTTTGTTACTTGACCCCACGCAGGAGCTTTGCTACAATCGAGCCATGGCCTATCTGGAAATCGAGCACGCGTGTGTGCACTACCCTGTGCGCAATACTTGGGGAACGACAGGAGAGCTTGTGCGTGCAGTGGATGATGTGTGCCTGAGTTTGGAAAAAGGCCGCATTTTGGGCTTGGTGGGCGAATCCGGTTGCGGTAAATCCACTCTTTCGCGCGCCATTATGCAGCTGCAGCCCCTGACCGGCGGGCGCATTGTATTGAATGGCACGGATTTAAGCACCCTCCCCGGCCGTGAGATTCGGCGCAGAAGGACGGATTTTCAGATGGTGTTCCAAGATCCCTACGCCTCGCTCAACCCTCGCATGAGTATTTTGAGCACCTTGGCAGAAGCACTGAGCACCCGCACACCTTTGCGCAAAAGTGAGCGAGAAGAAGCCGTGGCCGAGCTGATGAACCGCGTGGGACTGAGCCCGGAGCACATGTACAAATACCCGCATGAGTTCTCCGGCGGGCAGAGACAGCGCATTGCTATTGCGCGCGCCATTGCCCCGCAACCGGCACTTTTATTGGCAGATGAACCGGTATCTGCGCTGGATGTTTCCATCCAAAGCCAAATCCTTAACTTGTTGACGGATTTGACGAAAGAAATGGGGATTAGTATGATTTTTATTTCGCACGACTTGTCGGTAGTGCATTACATTGCAGATGATATTGCCGTCATGCAGCGCGGAAAAATTGTAGAATACGGCACGGCTGACGCCATTTTCCACACTCCACAACACCCCTATACTCAAAACCTTCTGGCATCTGTCCCGCGTTTGAATTAAGTAACAACACAATATCTTAGCGCGGCGCATACACAATTCCTGCTTGATTTCATGGCGGAATCAGGTAAGATATAACGTATATTATCTGCATGGCAGCTCTCTCTACATACATTCATTTGGCGCTCGGAGGATTAGCCCTCTTGGCGAGCGATGCGGTGTATGCCCAATCATTGAGTGGTGCCACCCCGGTTTCTCAGAGCTCTCGCAAGAAAAAACCGGCAGACCCGGCAGAGTACTTTCTTGTAGCGTTCGGCCTGTGCAGCGATGCTGAAAAGCTTGCCACCGCAGGCAATTACGTTGAAGCCCTCAAAAAGAGCCGCCAGGCGGAAAAGGTGCTTGCCACCATTGTGCGCGATTACCCGAATTGGAAGCCGGAGATGATTCGATTCCGCCGCGAAAAATTGGCTGCGGCCATGGCTGAATACAAGCAGGCCTCTGCCAATGCACCGATTCCGACCGGTAAGCAACCGGGCAAAACACTGCCGAAGATTGATGGCCTTGGCATACCCAACATGCCGGAGCTGCCGGAAACAGGGCGTATTATTGACCCCGACAGCGTGGTACTACCGAACTACGACACAACGGATAAGGAACTTTACAACACAATTGCACGCCTTAAGGAAGAGTGCTCCCGAATCTCCCGCGCTTACACCGAGCTGGATGAGCAGTACAAAAAGGTACAGAAAGACCTGGTTGCTTCTCAACTGGACATGAAGATGTACAAGGAGCGCTATGAGAACCTGCAGCAGGAGATTGCCAAAGAGCGCACCGTGAGCAATGAACTGGTTGCCTCGTACGCCAAGAAATTAGCAGAAACGGAAGAAAAGCTGAGGGAATCCGAAAAGGCTCGCGAGGAAGCGGAAAATCGCGCTGCCGAGCTAAGCTCTCAGTTGGCTGAAACGCAGGCAGAGTTGGAGCGTGTGAAGAAGGAACGCGATGAGCTGAAGGCTGAAAATGAGCAGCTGCGCGCCATTGTGGAACTTAATAACCCGGAAAAGACCAAGGCCTTGTTAGACCAAAACCTGACCTTGGCAGAACAACTTAAACAGGCACGTGAACGCGTGGCTGAGCTGGAAGCCGCTGCTGCCGGTGCCGCTGATGAGAATGATGTGCTCAACCAGCAAATTGCCACGGCTCGCGACGAGGTGGAGCAACTGCGCGAACAGTTGGGTGCCATTTACGACGAAAACCGCGGCTACCGCCGCCGTGTGTCGGACTTGACGGAGCGCCTGAACAATTTGGAGGCCGCTGCGGCTGCCCAAGCTGCCCAACCCACGGTAGACCCCGCCTTGGTGGAGGAAACGCAGGTACTGAAAGACATTATCGCCAAACAGCGCCGCACCATTGAGATGCAGGAAGAAGGCCGACAAATGCTGCTGGATACCTACAAACAGCTGAAAAATGAGAATGCGGAAATGGTGGCTCAGTTGCAAAAGCTGGACGACGAAAGTAAGCTTGAGTTGACTGATGCCGAGCGCCGCATGATTGAGTCTATTCGTGCCGGCGAGAAGAACGAGCCCCAGGAAGACGCAGACGGCACTGCCGCCGTGCGCCGCAGCCTGGCGATTGAAACACTTACCAAGCAAGCTGATAACGCCTTTAATAAGAGCCGATACACCGCGGCAGAACAATTGTACCGCACGCTGTACGATTACCAGCCGGACCATGTTCCCTGCTTGGTAAACCTTGGCACTATCTTGCTGTACCGCAATAAGTGCGAGGAAGCAACGGAGTTTTTAACCCGTGCTACCCGACTTTCCCCGGATTTGCCGATTTCTTACTTCCTGGCCGGTATTTGCTACTACCGCATGGACCGCATGGAAGAAGCGGAGCAGATGTTTATTTATACGATTGAGCTCGATCCGGCCAATGCCGAGGCCTTCTTCTATTTGGCCAACATTGAGGGTATTTCCAATCGCATTGAACCGGCTCTGAGCCACTTTGCTGCCGCTGTGAAGCTGAAGCCCAGTTTGGCCGATGCCCATTACAACATGGCTCGCTTGTATGCTGAGATGGGGCGCATTCCGGACGCCGCCCGTGCCTACGACCGTGCCGTGCGTGCAGGCGCCGAGCCCGATACCGAATTTGAAAATTACCTGCGCAACCACCCGGATAACGCCAATACTCCCGGCGATGACTTGGTGGAGCAGATTCAACCGGAAACGGAAGCTCAGCGCCTGAAACAACAGCACCATCCGGATAGTGTGGAGCCTGCGGCGGACGGAGAACAACCGGCAACGGACGGTTCAACAGAAAACATTGATGGCGAACAGACGCCGAACAGTGAAGACGCCACGGAACCGGAGGTGCAGGAAGACCCCATTGAGGCCCAGCGCCGCTCCGTTATGGAGGAGATTGCTCGCCTTACCGCCACGGGTACCAAGGCGGCACCGACCCCCTCGGATGCCGGCCGCAGCACCACGGTGGATAAATCGCGCTTCAGCACCACAACGGTGCGCGTGAAAAAAGGCAAACGCACCAAGCGAGTGAAACTGCGCCTGAAATTGCCTGCAACTCAACGCATCCGCGAATCCGGCGGAGAGATTAAGGAGCTTAATCCGCCGGAACCGGAAAAGAAGTTGAAACAGACGCGCAGCAAGCGTAATTGATACCTCAATTAGCTGTTTTTGAGCGCAAAAAATCCGTTGCGCATGCAATTTTTAACTCGCCAACGGAGCGCTGTTGTGCTAGTATGAGCGCAGTAACACTTTCTCTCGTCATGCGTTTTATCATCAGATATACGATTCTCATCTGCACGTTGGCTACGGCTTTGATTTGCCAATCTCATGCAACGGAGTCCACTCCTAACGTGCGTCCGGAAGCAGCAGATATGATGTCTCTTACCGATGAAGGTGCCAAAGACCAACCGAATACGGAGACTAAAATTAAAGAGACTTATATCGAACAGTCTAATTTGCCGGCGGAAGCAAAAAATGTACTCCGAAAGGTGGCTCCGTACATCAACTTCCATGTGCTCCGAGGGTACATGAACCTGACGGAGCACCACGCCTTTGACGGCCACACTCCTCTGGAGCACGCACGCATGCGAGTCAACTTCCTGCCCCCGCCCAATGGTATTCCCTGCCCCGACTGCGGCGAGCTGGTGTGGAACCGCAAGAAAGATGAATTACCGGCATGGACCTGCCACTACACCGGCAACAACGAGCAGTACTCCCGCTTCCCGATTCCGCTGCGCCTGTATGCCCAAGGGGAGCAAGGCATGTCTCTTTGGCAAAAGCTGTGTTACCGCGTGGAGGTGGACCCCTTCAACCTGGCCGCTACGATTATCTTTTTCATGGCCATTTTGCACACCTTCTTGGCACCGAAGATTTCTTCCTACGCTCACCATTTAGAGAAAAAGCACAAGGAATCTCTCCGCGCTCAAAAATTCCGTATCGAGCACCCGGAGCAGCGCTTGCCGGTCTCCTTTACCTCCACGATTCTGCATTTCTTGGGCGAGGTAGAAGTAGTGTTCGGCTTATGGGTGATTCCGTTTGCCTTGGTATGCGTTAACTATTACTCGATGGAGGACTTCCTGAAGTACATTGACCACGATGTGGTCTTTACGGAAGCCATGTTTGTGGCTGTAGTGATGGTGATTGCAGCCTCCCGCCCCATTTACCGTTTGGCAGAAAACACACTGAAGAAGGGCGCCGCCTTGGGCAAGGGAACTCCTGCCGCTTGGTGGCTCTCCGTGCTCTGCATTGCACCGCTGTTGGGCTCTTTCATTACAGAGCCCGCCGCTATGACATTGGCCGCCATTTTGCTGAGCAAGAAGATTTACCAACTGAAGCCCAGCGCCGGCCTTTGCTATGCCACGCTGGCACTGCTCTTTGTGAACGTGTCCGTAGGTGGCACACTGACCCACTTTGCCGCCCCGCCCATTGTGATGATTTCCGAGAAATGGAGATTCGGATTTGACCACATGATTATCAACTTCGGGTGGAAGGCCGTTGTAGGCATTATCATCTCCAATATCCTGTACTTCATGATTTTCCGCAAGGAGTTCAAGCGTTTGGAAGAAGTGCAGCGCAGCCAGATGGCATTTGAACACGCAGTACCCACAACATGGGAAGACCGCCAGGACAATATTCCGGTGTGGGTTTATGTGGTTTCCATTGCCTTCTTGGCCTGGACGGTATACTTCAACCACCATCCGGCCTTGTTTATGGGTGGATTCATGTTCTTCTTGGGCTTTACCTTAGCCACGCCACAGTACCAAAACCATGTAACCATCAAGGTGCCGCTGCTGGTAGCCTTCTTCCTTGCCGGCTTGGTAACGCTGGGCGGTGTGCAAGGTTGGTGGATGGAGCCTGTGCTGCAAGCCCTCTCAGAAATGGGTGCTACTGCTACCATGGGTGTTGCCAGCATTTTGACGGCCTTCAACGATAATGCCTCTGTAACCTACCTTGCCAGCACGGTACCCGGGCTGCAGGAGCAGATTAAATACGCCATTGTTGCCGGTGCTGTAACGGGCGGTGGCTTGACGGTGATTGCCAACGCCCCGAACCCGGCCGGCCAGGCTATTTTGGGTAAGTTCTTCAAGGGGGGTATTAATGCCATTCAGCTTTTCCTGTGGGCATTTATTCCCACCACTATCATGTTCCTGATGTTCCTGCTTACCTGCCCCTCAGCTCAAGAGCAAGAGGCGCCTGCCGCACCGCAAGCCCCTGTAACACAAACCACTGTTGAGAACCAGCAATAACGCTTATACACAATATGTTTACCGGAATTGTTGAATGCACCGGCAAAGTATTGAAACGCGTTCCCGTTGAAAAGGGAGCCCGCTACACTATCGAGATTCCCTTTGCTGCGGAGCTTTCTTTGGGCGACTCGGTAGCGGTGAATGGTTGCTGCCTGACGGTGGACCGCATCAACGGCAACGAGGTGGAGTTTGACTTGCTGACTCAAACGATGCGTGTTACCTCTTTGGGCACGCTGGTTGAAGGTTCCCTGTGTAATTTGGAGCGCGCCATGGGCAGCAATGGCCGATTCGGAGGCCATTTGGTGATGGGCCATGTGGATGCTACCGGCACGGTCACTTCGATTACTCCGGTGGGGCAAGACCACATGGTGAGTATCAGGATTCCGGCCGAATACCTGCGCTACACCATTGATAAGGGTAGTATTTGTATTGACGGCATTTCGCTGACGATTGCCTCGATTCACGCCGCAGAAAGTGAATTAGAATTCTGGATTACGCCGCACACTTGGCAGCGCACCATCATGCACACCTACAGCAGCGGCACCGTTGTGGATATTGAGGTGGACATGATTGCTAAGTATGTGGAAAAGATGTTCCGCCCCTCCTGATTTTCCTTCCAAATGAGCCATGGGTTGGATTTTTGATACCGTTGCTGTTGTCCTCTTTGTTATAGGAGGGCTCTTTGCGGTGGAGAACTGGCGCGCATGGCTCTATAATTCTTTTAAGCGCGAAGAGGGCGATACCCCTGCCCGCTATTACCCTCTGGTAGGGTGTATTGTTATGTTTTATGCCCTGAGCTTGGTGTTGCGCCCGGGGTATGAATTATGGGCTTTTACCGCCTTGGTGCTCGATTTTGGCTGTATTCCGCTGGCTATCACCTGCCTGTGGCGAGGGCTGAAGAGGCACAAGTGAGCGATAACCCACAAACACCCTCGAAAAATTGGCTTGAAAGCTCGGCGTCTTTATGGTAGAAGATACGAGTATGTTGAAACACACCATCTTTAGTTTGCTGGCGTGTGGCCTTGTGATGGCTACAGAAAGTTTTGATTCCTTGCCCGGCGGTAATCTTACCAACGGCGAGACCATCTACGGTGCCTTAACCGCGGCTCCGGGTCATGCAGAAATTACCAAGGGCAAGGGCCGCACAGGTGCTGCTGCTCTGCGTGTTTTGGGGGGCAAAGACAAGAGCGTTACCATTGCGCTGGAAAAGCCCTTAACCAAAGAAACACCTTGCGATTTTTGGGCTGAGCGCTGGACCAGCCGCGCCCCGTTTGATTTCTCCTTCATCGCCATTACCCCGGAGGGTGAAAAGCAACTGGTACACAACAACAATATAGGGGTTGGCGGATATCGTTTGCATGCTGAGGCGAAGCTTCCGGTCGGCACCACGGCGGTTAAGTTTGTTTGCACTTCCGATGAAAAGGGGGGTATTTTGATTGATGATTTCAGCATTATGGATGGCCCCATGGTCATCAAGTCCGTAACGGGCATTAATCCGGGCGTATACCCCATCATGAAACGTGCCCATTTCAACCCCGTCATGGGTGTGGAGATTAAGACCGGCGGCTCAACCGATCCGAAGAGCTTGGACAAAGTGACGCTGAAGGTGGATAACCCGGACAACGTGGAAAGTGTAACGATTCGCACCGGCAATGATAAGGGCATGGATTTTAGCCACAGTGTTGTGTTTGGCAGCGCTACACCGAATGCCGATGGCAGCGTGACAGTTGAATGCAATGGGCAGGTACCGTCCGGCCAGAGCTATTTATGGGTGGATGTGAAGCCCACTGAGCAATGTCTGGTTGGCGGCACCATCACCTTCAGCGACATGGTGACCACCATTGACGGCACAACATACCAAGCCGAGTTGGAGCCCGTGACACAGCGAGTAGGCTATTTGGTGGCCGTGCCCGGAGAGGCTGTGCAAAACCAAACTGCCGGAGGAGAGCGCGACAGTATTGCTTTCCGTATTCCGGGATTGATTCGCTCCAAGAGTGGCGCTTTGGTGGGCTGCTTTGATGCCCGCTACACGCACGAGGGCGACCTGTGCGCCGATATTGATGTGGCCGTGGTGCGCTCTACCGATGGTGGCCAAACCTGGACCAAGCCTTATGTGGGCATGGATGCCGGCCCCGGCGGCGATAACGGCTGTGGCGACCCCTGCATTGTGCAGGACAAAACCGGCCGCATTTGGATGCAGGCCCTTGCTTGTCACTTCTCCGGCGGTGCTTCACTGTGGACTTCTAAGACCGGCTTTGACCCGAAATCTACCGGCCAATGGGAAATGACCTACAGCGACGACGATGGCAAAACTTGGGCCAAAGAGCACGTGAATCCGACTCGCCAAATTAAGAAGGATGAATGGACAACCATTTTGGCCGGCCCGGGCAATGGTATTACGCTGAAGGATGGCACGATTGTTTTCCCGGCTCAGATTTGGCAGCGCGGTGCCAACCCGCAGTGCATGAGCACCATTTGCTACTCCACAGACGGTGGCAAAAACTGGGTATACGGCAACGGCGTGCCGCACAGCACCTCTGAGTGCCAGGTAGTAGAGCTGAAGGATGGTTCCATCATGATTAATTGCCGCAACGAAGCCCGCCAAGGCAAGCGCATTGTGTACGTTACCAAGGATTTAGGCAAGACCTGGCAGCCGCACTCCACCAACCTCAAGGACCTGCAGGAACCGACCTGCCAGGGGTCTGTGGTGAAGGTGAAGACGAAGAAGTACGGCGAACTGATGCTCTTCTCTAACCCCAAGAGCGGTGGCCGCAACCACATGACCATTCGCACCTCTCACGATGACGGCAAGACTTGGAATGAAGGCTACCTGTACGATGTGCGCCAATGCATGGGGTACTCCTGCATAGCCATGACGGATGCCAACCATGTGGGTATTTTCTACGAAACCTGCCACAACAACGGCAAAAACGGCTGCCGTGGCATCGGCTTTATTCGCATTCCGCTGGAAACCGTTGTAACCGGCAAGGAAGTCCCCGCCAAGAAGGCCAAAATCGGAAAGAAGAAGTAACCCCTCTTCCCGCCCTTCCCCTTTCAACACCGCAACGCTCCCCGTTGCGGTGTTTGTGCATAAGCAGGCTGCATACGCAATACTGAGATGAAAGCTGAGTGAATACTGAAGCTCGCAAGAATTGGCTTGCCAACGCAGGGCTTACATGCTAAAACTATTGGCGCATGAAAGACACCTTCACTCAATTCATTCGCCTGGGCTTTGTTATCTTAGCCTTGGGCACCGTTTTGTATTGGGTGGAGCGCACATGGTTTGCACCAAACCGCGTGATTTGCGAGCAAGCAGAGCTGGATGCTGCCGGCAAAGGGCATATCTGCTGGCAAACACTCATGCAACAGTACAACAAAGGCGACATTATTTGGATAGATGCCCGCAGCTTGGCCGACTACGAAAAGAATCGCCTTGCCGGCACCAAATCCTATCCCCTGCGTCCCGGCCCGCAGCGCGACGAGCTTTTTCACCGCATTGAAGAACGCCTCTTCCAAGCCACCGACAGAGGCGAGTGCATTGTGGTCTTCTGCACCGCCTCCTGCACGGCATCCGATGAAATTGCCTCCTACCTTAAAAACGAGGGCGGCCTCGATGCCCCCATCCACATTCTCAGCGGTGGCTGGGATACCATCAAATCCGAATCCCCCACCATGCTGTTGGTGAGGTGAATATGTATAAATGCGCGCTCTATCCCCCTCTTATACAGCAAAAAGGTTGACAAAGGGGGTGGGAGGTACTACAATATCGCGCCCGTTGAAGGGGTAGAGACCATTATGTACAATACAGATTTCAAAAACCGACTAGTTACGGACCTTGCCGCGCTGAAGGAGGCAGGTTTGTACAAGCAGGAGCGCTACATTGCCACACCGCAATACTCTGAGGTGGGCCTGCATGATGGCAGCAAGGTCATCAACATGTGCGCCAATAACTACCTTGGCCTTGCCAACCACCCCGAGCTGGAAAAGGCAGCCAAGGACGCCATCGACCGCTGGGGCTTCGGCATGGCCTCCGTGCGCTTCATCTGCGGCACGCAGACCCTGCACCAGCAGCTCGAGGAGCGCCTCAGCGCCTTCCTCGGCATGGAGGACACCATCCTCTTCGGCTCCTGCTTTGATGCCAACGGCGGCCTGTTCGAGGCCCTTTTGACCAAGGAAGACGCCATCGTCTCCGACTCCCTCAACCACGCCTCCATCATCGACGGCGTGCGCCTTTGCAAGGCCGCCCGTTACCGCTATGCCAACAACGACATGGCAGACCTCGAGGCCAAGCTGCAAGAGGCCAAGGCCAACGGCGCCCGCACCATCCTCATCTCCACAGACGGCGTGTTCTCCATGGACGGCATCGTTGCCAGCTTGGACAAAATCCACGAGCTGGCTGAGAAGTACGGCGCCCTCGTACACTTCGACGAATCCCACGCCACAGGCGTACTCGGCGCCCGCGGCCGTGGCACGCACGAGCATTGCGGACTGTTCGGCAAGGTAGACATCACCACCGGCACCTTCGGCAAGGCCCTCGGCGGCGCCTCCGGCGGCTACGTATCCGCCCGTAAGGAGGTGGTAGACATGCTGCGCCAGAAGTCCCGCCCCTACCTGTTCTCCAACAGCGTCATGCCCGCAATCGCCGCCACCACCATCAAGGTAATCGACATGCTCGAGGCCTCCACCGAGCTCACCGAGCGCGTGCAGCACAACGCAGCCTACTTCCGCAAGGGCATGGAGCAGTGCGGCTTCAAGCTCGCCGGTGCCGGCCACGCCATCGTACCCGTCATGTTGGGAGACGCCGCCCTGTCTCAGCGCTTCAGCAACCGCTTGCTCGAGCTCGGCGTATACGCCATGGGCTTCTTCTACCCCGTAGTACCCAAGGAGCAGGCCCGCATCCGCACCCAGCTCTCCGCCGCCCATACCGAGGAGCAGCTGGATCGCGCCATCGCCGCCTTCGCCCAAACCGGTCGCGAGCTCGGCGTCATCTAATCCCCCATTTTACACAAAACACTTCACCCCAAGCCCCATGCCGCACAGCACACGCGGCGTGGGGCTTTTTCTCACCGCCTCCCCCACAGCAAAACCACCCGTCCCGCATTCCACCCCATAATTCCACAGAAAACACTTGCAAAAGAGCAGGAATATGGCATACTGACAACACGGAAGCACTCCATCCATCCTTCCCCCCCCCTCCACAGCCGCAGCAACAGTTATGTACACCAGCCTGTTCGACATCTTTTCCATCGGCATCGGCCCCTCCAGCTCACACACCATGGGCCCCATGCGCGCCGCAGCAACCTTTGTGGCAGACCTCAAGCAACAAGGCAACCTCCACCACACCGCGCGTGTACACGTCAACCTGTACGGCTCCCTAGCCCTCACCGGCGAGGGGCACGGCACCCCCGGCGCCATCGTCTACGGCCTCCTCGGGCTCGATGCCGAAACACTCGACCTGAGCACCGACCACATCGGCCTCGTCCAATCCGGCCAAAGCCTCCTGCTGGGCGGAGAGCACCGCATCCCCTTCACCATCGAGCAAAACATCAGCCTCGAGTACGACATCACCCTGCCCGAGCACGCCAACGGCATGCGCCTGCGCGCCTGGAACACCGCCAACGAACTCCTGCACGAGGAATACTTCTTCTCCATCGGCGGTGGCGCCATACGCCGCCGAGCAGAAATGGGCGACACCCCGCCCCTTGCCCCCCGCGTACCGTACAACTTCAACTCCTGCGCCCAGCTCATGGCTATCTGCCGCGAAGAAGAAAAAACCATCGCGCAAATCATCATGGAAAACGAAAGCGCCCTGCGCTTCCGCCAAATCGTGCGCAAACGCATGCAAGCCATCTGCAACATCATGAGCCAAGCCATAGACCGCGGCATCGCCACCCCCGGCGTCCTCCCCGGCTCGCTCAAGCTCAACCGCCGCGCCCCCATCATCTACAAACGCCTCGAGCACCTCTTCCACAAAAACGAGACGGACGCCCTCACCATCATCGACTGGATTAACCTGTGGGCCTTCGCCGTGGCAGAGGAAAACGCCGCCGGCGGCCGCGTCGTCACCGCCCCCACCATGGGCAGCGCCGGCATCCTCCCCGCCGTCCTCCGCTACTTCGAGCGCTACGGCGCCAAATCCTCCCCCTACCAGCTCGAGCAAGGGCGAGAGGTATTCCTCCTCACCGCCTCCGCCATCTGCTGCCTCTACCGCGCAAACGCCTCCATCTCCGGCGCAGAGGTAGGCTGCCAGGGCGAGGTAGGCGTAGCCTGCTCCATGGCCGCAGGCGGCCTGGCAGCAGCCATGGGCGGCACCCTAGCCCAAATAGAAAACGCCGCAGAAATCGCCATGGAGCACAACCTCGGCCTCACCTGCGACCCCATCTGCGGCCTCGTCCAAGTCCCCTGCATCGAGCGCAACGCCATCGGCGCCGTCAAAGCCGTCAACGCCACCCGCCTCGCCCTCCGTGGCGACGGCTCGCACTACGTCAGCCTCGACAGCGTCATCGCCACCATGGACGAAACCGGCCGCAACCTGCACGCCGGCTACAAAGAAACCGCCCTGGCCGGCCTCGCCAAAAACGCCCTAACCTGTTAAAAATCCACAACATAAAAAATAGAAAGGCGCACCGCATGAAAATAAGAGCCTTGCACCCTTTGCTGTGCGCTTTCAACCTCATCTGGCTGCTCCACCCCGTAGCAGCCACCGCCCAAACACCGCTGCCGACAGAGCAAGCGGGCAGCCACCCTGCCGTGCAGCTCTCCCCGCTAGCACAGCAGCTCGCACAATGTGGGGAAGACGCCGCAGGCCTCCGCGCCCGCCTGCAGCTCATCCTAGCACAAATCGCCCAATCCCCCGCCAGCTACCACGTAGACGGCCTCACCGTGCCGAACCTAGACCTCGTACCCATCACCGTAGAACAAGGCGACGGGCGCCACCTAGGCGGCGCCCAATGGGCCGCCAGCAACACCATCGTCAAATTCCGCATGAGCTTCTTCACCGCCGCCCTGCCCCCGGCAGAGGGGCAGCACGGCCCATTGCTGCGCGAAATAACACTCACCGACACCCTAGTACACGAGCTGGCACACTGCTTCTTCTACTCCCGCTACCCCAAACTCGCCAAAGTACAGCAGGGCACCCCCCTCACCATCTGCGAAGGGCATGCCATCCACGCCGCCCGCACCTTTATACAGCAGCACTACTTCGGCACCACCCCCATGCCCGCAAACTATTACGAGGGCACCCTCCTCAGCCCCCGCTATGCGCGCCTCTACCGCGCCTTCCGCGCCCTCTATTTGGATGCCGACGGCCACGTCCTGTGGCACAAGGTAGACGCCGCAGAGCTGCGCCACGCCCCCGCAGGCTACACCCTCCGCAACCGCGTGCAGGAGTCGGGGTATTAAAACAGCGGCAGCACAGACGGCGAAAATTCGATTTTTTCGAATTTTCTCATGCTATCATGATTTCATCCTCAGAAAGCCTCAGCACCTTAGCCTTATACCCTAGTAATACATAATAATTTTCTTATTTGATACTTGCTTTTCGTAAAAAAATAGGTACTCTCAGAGCAAGTTCATCCGTTAACAAGAACAGATAACCCTCCTACTCTAAAAAAATCATGATAAATCAAACTAGTAACACATTGTGTACATACTACAGTCCGCAACAGTGGTCAACATTCATTGAGAATGTAATAAGAGAACTATCCCCCTTGATACACAATGCAGACGATATATACCAAATAGAAGATGAATTGTGCAAAAGGATAGATTTCTCTCTCCACCTGCTACATAACATTATCAACCTCTTTTATCAGCGTATCCCAAATACTGAAGAGTGTCATGATTTTGCAGAACACATTGCCTCCGAGCTAAAATCAATTATTCATCAACAAGCAGAAATCGCCCGACAACAGAGGTATCAGCACTTTACTCATCGTACAATGTTCCTCTGAATCTAGGGTATCATTAAAGCTGAGCTGAACACTTACACCCAGTTTCCCGGCATCACTACGCTGGGCGGCACCATGCTGCCACCCAGCGCCTGAGTGAGCACGCTCTCCGCCCCTCTATACGCGCCTCTACCGCACCTTCCGCGCCCAATATCTGGATACCACCGGCCGCATCCAGTGGCACCAGGTAGACGCCGCAGAGCTCCGCTACTCCCTACCCCCGCAACCGCGTGCAGAAGAGAGAGAGGAAATTCGGAAAATCCGAATTTCCTACCATTGTCCAACATGTGCATATTTTGCACATGTTGAACTAACTTTTACAATGATTTTTAGTATTTTGCGACATAGAACTTTTAGTTCCATGTTCGTTTCTACCGATAAATGCCATATAACACAAAACTCGAGCAACACATCAGCTACCCATTAACTAACCCTCGTTGCCCGCTTATTATTAACACAGTAGCCAACAGCTATAATAACATACGGATTATAAAAAGGCGACAGGGAAGCCAGTGTCTGTTTTCATAGCATCGTGAAACGTGGTTGTTACCATTTTGGAAATAACCACATCCTACACAAGTTCACTCTCATAAAAAATGTTTTTAAGATACTTGCTGATAGCCAAAACTTGACCATCATACAGCTCCGCCATGACCTTTTACGTCCGTCACTAAGAGTCATCTTCTATACTTCAGTCTTTTAATAAATCGTAAGGATTATAATTCCACGTATTTTCAAATTGACTGGAAACTTCATGCACAGAATACGAAAAACCGGAATTTTTATGTTTTACGTCCCTCACAATTTGCAAAAATGACTCTAGACTAGAATTAAAATCCAAAATGCACCTGAGTTCTCTCCCTGCCCGAGAAAATGAGTAAAATCCATATTTTATAGTTGAATTCTTGCATGCGCTATTACCTTTTATTAAGCATACGTATTTTTCGTTATGTAACGAAACTTTTTTATCATCTTCAATATAGATGCTCTGTACTAAACTTTCAGCTGACAATAATCCAGCATCAGCTAATGAAATAATATCGTACACATCTATCCCATTTGACTGTAAAATATTACCATCGCTATACAATATTGGGCCTCTCGATGATAATATTGCCATTTCATTTACCTTTTGAAAAAGTACAGCATCACGTTTGGAAAGGAACCTTAACACATCTACCGTTCGGAGAGAAAAAGAACCAGGTTGCTTAATTTCTCCAGCAAGAACACGAGCCCACGTTTTTTGAACATCCTCATCGCTCACACCACTTGCGTAATCAAAAAAACGCATCATCCAATCATTATCCACAGGAGTATCCGGCACATTTTCTTCCTGCTGCAGTTCAACCGCAGCATCCCTCACAATACTCTCGATATTAATCTGCTTTGTCAACTCTTGATATTTAACCCGTCCAGCTGCACGCTGAGCAAGGCTCTGTACATCCTGACTATCAATTAAAACTATCCCCTCTTGGTGCCCAATCGGAATATCCCCATTTTTGTAAACAGCCTCAGCAATCACCCTTAATTCTTCAGCTTTCGCCTTTGCCATTCGTCTCACATGTATCGGTTCGTATAATTTACCACAACCTGCACACACAGCTTCAATCAATTTACATAATGGCTGCGACAACGCATTTGCCACTTCGGCTACCCCTAAAACATCCCCCATGTCTATTATTCCTCTCTTCGCATACACAATTTACGTGTTTAATTTTATATTAATCTTTTGGATTACTCAAGCCTCTTCTTAGACCTATTGATTGTTTATCTGTTTTTTTGTACAGTTCTTTGTTCTTTTGTTTAGAATCTCCCTCACACTTCCCCAATCACCTCTGCCAGACTAGCAACCGGAGCCAGATAGCGCGCGGGACTTTCTTGCCACGGCGTAGCGCATGGTGCAACCATGACGCGAAGATGGGAGTCCCGCCATGGCATAGCATGTGCGGTGCAACCGCGACGCGTAGAAGGGAGTCCCTCCACAGCGTAGCTCATGGTGCTGTGATTTTACGCGATAGCCCACGGAAATAATAACATCCGGATTATAAAAGGTCACAGTTTTGTCAGAATTTGCAATGTGCAAAATTTGCACATTGCTTTCTCTCGGAAGCGCCCTATCTGTGCCGTACTCAGCCAGACCGTATCTTCATCAAAGGTAACATTTACCTTTGTCAGACCATCCGTGGTCGGGTATATTAAGATGGGAAAATTACTCTTCTTCATAAAATCTTTGAACCAGATTCGACCCTTTTTTGTGTTTTTTGGCCCTTTTTTGGCCCTTTTATAATATACTATTAATCAAATGAAAGCGTAATTTATCCGAAAAAAATATGATTACTATTCACCCTTTTTGGGCCTTTTTTGGCCCTTTTTTGGCCCTTTTAGTTCTCATGTCTATTTTGTGAGGATAAAATAGAAATCTCACCTCTGTCGTGAAGTACCTGCAACCCGATTTGTAATGCCTTTAGCATGACCTTGTTTTTCTCTGCATATTCTTGTGCAATTTCGTATCTTGTGCCGGGGCCTGTTCCCGTACGAAGCAAAATTTTTCTTTCCACATAACCGCTTATGATATTTCTCATCTGTTTCCGGGAAAACTTGCCGGGAAACAAGACTTCAAAATCACCCATTTTGGCAGAAGTATACTTAGTCAGATAGTTGATGAGTGTAGGAAGAATAACGGTCTCATCTAAATCACTCTGTTGCTTATAATGGCTTGCAGTATCATCTATGAATTCGTAATATTTTCGTGACAGATGATAACGCACAGCTCTTGTCTGTCCTTTCTTCTCCACCAAGCCTTTACTGATGAGCTTCTTTATCGTATCGCGTTTGATATCGACATAATCATCATCTCTGATGTGCTCCAGAGCAATGATATCAAATACCGAAAGTTTTTCTTCATCCGGTAACTCATCTTGTACTGACTTTATGAACAAAGCGAATGCCTTATGCCTGATAACAGAGGAAATACTAAGCTCCACAAAATCTGCATTACTGTTGCTGTAATCAGGTGTATCTTTACCCTCAGAAAGTGTATTGCGGTAAATTTTATCAACCCCCTGCCCGGAACGCTCCACGATACCGGTCTTGGCCAAAACATCAGCTAATAAACGATTTCTCGGAGTACTCGGAACAGTAAGAAGATTATCCTTAGTTACTCCGAGGGGGAAACCACCCGCATTAATAAGAGTAATTTTATTCGAATAGAGCTTAATGACTGTTTCGCTGGACATTTTGTATGAGCGATGCGCAACTGCATTGCATATCGCCTCTCGAATGACAGACTCATTAAAAGCCGGAATGTTGTAAATGTAGGCACCCTCATGTATGGGAATGCCGGTATTGCGCACATTAATGTATTCCCACAGCTTATCTATCGTCAGGTAAAAACATTCCTTATATTCAGTCCTCTGTTTGAATTCTATATCTGCCTCGTTTTCTCGATATTCGAGAATGACGGTTGCATGTGGCATATATCGGTGAATAGCCCTATCCGTACCCACAAGCAAAATAGCAGCATTGGTGATTCCATTTTCTGTTATGAGCTCTAAATCTCTTAAAACCTGCTCTTCGGAAAGCGTCAAAAAATTATCGTTATTTTGCTTTTTGGCGTACCGCTTTTTCAATATAGAAACGGCGTGATTATCAATATCTGCCATTGTCGCAGAATGAATCACTTCTGCAGACCAATCCGCTAAACCGGTTTGTGAACGTATCTTTTCTAATTT
>CAJGCZ010000015.1 GCA_904501975.1 uncultured Akkermansia sp. | reverse complement strand
GGATGAATAAATACCCAAGAAAATTGCTTGATGGGCACTCCGCTTGGCAATTAGCAAAAGTGTATTCTTTCCATTTTAACAGAATCCTTGCCTAATCTCCATTTTTATTTACCTTTGTCGCATTTATCCTTGCAATTTACATACATTCGTTAAACTGAACCACGCGGCTGAGGCAGAGAGTCGAGAAGCCTAAAGAGTGGTATTGTGAGGACAAAATTACATATAGGGAATCAACGGAGGCAGAAAGTAGCTGATTCTGATTTTTCTTACATATACGTAAGATTTTATTGACCCCCGGGAACTTTTTGCTAAAACCTCCCTAAAGGGCTGTAAATAATGAACAGAGATTTAAAGTCGCCTTGGTGCAAAGCCCATGCCAAACTTACCGCCAGTTTCCCTGCAAAGCGAAGGTGAGCCAAGGCTTAAACGCCTATCAAATCCTATACAACTCAAGGCTTACCTTGACACCGGGAAAAATTAGGGGTACATTAGGAGCATGGAATGGACAGAGTATGTATATTCGGCCTTAAAAACGCTGGCTGCTAATGGGTGGGTGGAGCTGTGCGCCTATCTGGTAGGCGGCTGGGTGATTACGCGCACCATTGGTCGCATTTTTACCCAATTGGAGCAAAATAAAAACTTGCCCCATCAGATGATGATTTTGCTCTCGCGGGCGCTCAAGGGTGTGGTGTGGGCGCTGGCGTTGGTGCAAGGTTTGCGCGCGCTGGGGGTGGATGTGGTAAGCATTTTGGGCGCAGCGGGTGTTATGGGTGTGGCCATTGGCTTTGCCTCGCAAACCTCGCTCAGCAACCTTATTAGCGGTATCTTCCTGGTGTCCGAGCGCAGTTTTAAGCTGGGCGACTACATTCGCGTGCAGGGTGAAGAAGGCACGGTGGAGAGCATCAACCTGTTGTCGGTGTACTTGCGCCGTGCGGATAATTCCTTGGTTCGCATTCCTTGCGAAACGCTGATTAAAAATCCCGTCACCAACATCACCGGCTCCCCCCGCCGCCGCATTGATATTGATTTGGGGGTGGACTACAATAGCAACCTTGTCCGCGTGCGCGAGGTGATTAACGGCATCATCCTCCGCGACCCCGATTTGCTCGATTCCCCTGCCCCCACCATCATGTTCACCTCCTTTGGCGATAGCTCCGTCAATTTGCGCATTGGCGCCTGGTGCAAAACCGAGGTGTACCACGGGCTTCGCTTTCGCCTTGCTACAACCATACTCGAGGAGTTCCGCAAGGAGGGTATCAACATCCCCTTCCCGGTGAGAACCGTCCTATTGCAGAAGGACGCCGATTAATGCCCTCCCCGCCTTTCTACGTTTTCAACAGCCATGAAAAAAGCCGTTGCTCCATCTCCGGAACAACGGCTTTTTGAAAGGCGTTTTCTCGTCTCTTACTTGCGACGACGACGGGCGGCAAGACCAGCCAGAGCCAACAAGGAAAGTGTAGCTGTGGTGGGCTCGGGGACTACAATACCCGTAACCAAACCGCTTACAAACTGAGCATCATGCAAGATGAGGTTGGCTTTGTTACCACCATCGTTACGTGCACCAAATGTGAAGTTTTTAATAAGCTTGTTGCTACCATATTCCGGAGCACTCGTAATAACAGAGTAGCCGGCCACAACACCATCAACCAACAAAGTCAAAGTGCCCTTGCCATTGTTCTGCAAGGCGATAGTAACAAGTTCACCATAACCTTCAGAAGGAAGGGTATATGTAATTTTTCCTACGCCCTTGTTCTCTTCATTGACATGATTTGCGAAACCGTCTTTATCCAAATTAAAGGTACCAGTTGCAGTGTAAAATGACGGTTTCCACGCCCATGCATTCGTTTCACCTAAACCGAAAATAGCAGGCCACTCATTATTCTGAGTCGCACCCGATTGAACTACTGCAACCAGTGTAAATTCATCGGAATAGCTCAGATTACCTTCAGTTTGACTAAAGGAGAAGGAATCATGGTTGAGCGTGATTGCACCACCCTCAATAATATTGGTACCTACGCCGGCGCTAAGGTTCGTGCTAACGCCATCTGCAGTGTCGAGAACAACACCGGTGGACTCGAAGTCCATATCCCAAAGCACCGTCGGTGCAGCAGAAGCAACACCGGCAAGAGCCATAAGAGCAATTAGAGTTTTTTTCATGATATGCTGTTTGTTTTAATTGTTATGCAGCTGTTCCTGAGGCCCTGCTCTCTTGCGCAATGGGAAGACAAGACAACAGAATCGTGCCGCTTGCGTCATTCTACAGCATCCGCAATGCTGGAGCCTTTGCTTGTTTGAGAAATCAGCAGCTTATATGTATACAGAAAAGAAAATACGTTCTTGTTGATGTCAAAAAAAAAGCTAAAATATTTTTTTTCAAACTTTAATAACTTTTACGCTTGCTCCAGCATTGCGGATGCTGTATAATAACTTGCGATGGCTCTAATCAGGTATGGCTCGATATCTCATTGCGCAAGGGAACGAGCGACTTGAGAAGAATCTCGCAATACATAGAACACTTAACAACAACTTAAGATGAAGAAGACTCTCGTAGCGCTGTTTGCGCTGGCTGCGTCAGCAATGGCTGACTATACCATTGTAACAGACAATTCTTTGTACACTAATCCCGGTGCATGGGTATATGTCTGGACAGGCAATGGGAACAATGGCAATTGGGATACGGGTTATAATTGGAATCACTATAAGTCCGTAGACGATGATAGTCCCGATTCAACAAACGATAATAAGCCCGTTAACGCAGATCCTGCTTTCATAGGGTACACCTTTGACTACGTAGCGGGCTCTCAGATTTTAACAGCAACAAATGAGGCCATTACCGTAACTACACCCACATGGATGGGCGGAAACGGACGTGTGTATCTGGGCTCTAATGTTACTCTTTTAGGCAACAACAACGGATATTCTGCAAACCAAAGCATTACCTATCATTTTGGCGATTTCAGCGGCACCTCTGTTATCAGCATGGGCGCTTTCTGGATGCAGGGTGGAGCGACCGTCAATTTTGCAGGTGAAGTGACGATGACAGAGAACGAGTTCAGCTATACCCTCTTCACAGCCTCAAACATGGCCCAGAACAGTGGTACGTGGAATGCTAGTGGGGTATCTGTAGTTGACGCTAATGGTAATATCCTGACTTACACAACGGACAAAGACAAGATTGGCACAGCCGGATATTATTGGCTTGAAAGCACGTACGCCGGACAAGGCTCGTCCAACTCAGTAATGCTAGTAGCCAAGGCCATCCCCGAGCCCACCACTGCTACGCTGAGCCTGCTGGCATTGGCCGGTTTGGCAGCACACCGTCGTCGTCGCTAAAGCGACTTTGGCAGCATAAATTACCAGGCGGAATACGCCGACACAACAGCCACGGTCTTGAAAAGGCCGTGGCTGTTGTCGTATATCAAGATTCATCCGGTCCCATGGCTCAAGGCGGGCAGCTATGGGCTAAGCGGAGGGCGGCGCTACATTCCTTTGTTATTTGAGACACCGCATACAAGGGGATATCAATGAGCTGCGTAGATGCTTCGGCGGAATGAGCAAGCGATTGAAGGTGATAATCATTCATCGAACAACGCACCGCCACGCGGGGGTGATATTTGCGGCAATAGCTCATTATAAAGTCTTAGCGCAGGACTGAGCAAGACTTTTCCACATTTTCGGCACGAACTTTGGATAATTTCACCACATTTTCCGCACGAACTTTGGATAATTTCACCACATTTTCCGCACGAACTTCGGACAAATTCACCACATTTTCCGCACATTCGTTCAGCTGTGTTTAAGTTTTTAGTTGATAGCCCCATAGCAATTTGTGGGGCGCATTGATGTGAGCGCAGCGAACGGAATTTATGAGCCCCGGCGAGGGGCGATAGCTCAGTAGCCCGACGCGTTAGCGTCGGGTTTTGGGTAAAGACAGTATTGGAGCCCCGGTGAGGGGCGGCAGAGAACGAGTGAACGGTATTGTCTTTTGCCACCGAATATGAGTATACATAAAACTTGGCTTTTCAATGAAGCTCATACACCAAACAACAGCTTTCTGCCGCCCCTCGCCGGGGCTCCAATCGTTCACCATCAGGATACCCGGCGCTGACGCACCGGGCTACTACGCTACCGCCCCCATGCGGGGGCTCTGAATTCGGCTCGCTGCGCTCGCGGTATTGGGGAGGGATGAGAACGGCTGACGCCGTGGTGAAGAATGCGCGATGCGCATGGTGAAGAATCTGCCTGCGGCAGATGGTGAAGAACAGCTGGCGCTGTGGTGAAGAACGCACCTGCGGTGCGTGGTACGGGGGGAGGAGAAAGCTTACACCGACCAAGGGGAAGCATTATAGGCCTCGTCGATGGCGGAGGCGAGGGTATCGTGCACCTGTTGTGCATGGTCCACGCTGAGCAGGCCTTTCGGGGTACGATTCCCCTGCTCGTCCACGGCATAATCAAAGATGACATGGCCGGAGCCGTCGGGTTGCAGAGAAAAATCCTGGATAAGCCCCAGCATGAGGAACCATTCGTGTGGCTCGGGGGCGGCGGTAAAGAGCAGCACGCGCTTGTTGGTAATGGCAAAGAAGGCATCCGCCTGCTCTACTGTGGGAGCTACGTGGGCCGGTGCTTTTTTACCGAAAAGACGCTGCCACAGGGAGCGAGACTGCGGGGTGGCTACAGCGGCGGGAGCTGCGCCCAAGGCAGAACGACAGGGGGCGGCGAGAATGAGGCGCTCGCCCTCTCGGAGGGTGGCGGTGAGGCGCTGTTGCTCGCGGGGAGAAAGGCGTGAGAGCATGGTGGGCTTATGGTGATTATGCGGTTTGGAGGAAGCAGTGACGCCCGCACCGGAATGCGGCACGGGCGTCTGCAAAATCAATACAAGGCGAGCAGAACGGCTTATGCCTGCTCTGCAGCGGCGGCCTCGGCAGCGGCTTTTTCGGCCTCCAGCTTAAGGCGCAGCTTTTCAGGCAGCTTAACCTGAATGTGGATGTCGCGCAGCTGGTTGGGCTCTGCCGGGGCGGGAGACTCGCTCATGAGGTCGGCACCGCGGTTGTTCTTCGGGAAGGCGATTACCTCGCGGATGGAGTCGCACTTGCCAATGAGCATGACCACGCGGTCCAAACCAAGAGCCAAACCACCGTGGGGAGGAGCACCGAAGGAGAATGCAGCCAGCAAGTGGCCGAACTGCTCTTCGATGGTGGCGTCGTCCAAGCCGAGGGCGCGGAAGGTGGCATCCTGCAGGTCCTTCTCGTGAATACGGATGGAACCGCCGCCCAGCTCGTTACCGTTGAAGATAACGTCGTAAGCTTCGGCGCAAATATCGGTGGAGATTTCGCCCTTGAGCACCTTCTCCACGTCCTCCGGAACGGGGCGTGTGAAGGGGTGGTGGATAGCGCAGAAGCGCTGCTCCTCGGCGTCCCAACCAAAGAGGGGGAAGCGGTTTACCCAGAAGAGGTCAATCTCGTCGTTACCCTTGAGGAGCTCCATGAACTCACCGCAGGCCAAACGCACGCGGCCCAAGATGGTGCAGCTTTGCTCCCAATCGCCGGCGGCAAAGAAGATGCAGTCGCCGCTCTCAATGTTGAGGCGGGTCTTGAGGGCCTCCACCTCTTCGGCAGAGAGGCGCTTGGTGATGGGGCTCTTCCACTCCTTGAGGTCGTCCACGTCGCGCACCTTGATGTAGGCCAAGCCCTTAGCGCCGGCTTCTACAGCTGTTTGGGTGAGGGAATCCACCTGACCTACAGAGGGGTTGAAGCCCTTAGCGTTGATGGCCTTGACCACGCCGCCATTGGCAATAGCGCCGGAGAACACGCGGAACTCGCTGTTGGCAAAGATATCGGAGCAGTCGGTAATCTTCATTTCGAAGCGGCGCTCGGGCTTATCGGAGCCGTACTGGTCCATGGCGTCCTTCCACGTCATGCGGGGGAACGGGGTAACGATGTCGCGGCCAACGGATTCCTTGAACACGCGCTTGAGCATGTTTTCAATCCATGAGTAAATGTCCTCAGGGGTAATGAAGGAGGCCTCGATATCAATCTGGGTGAACTCGGGCTGGCGGTCGGCGCGCAGGTCTTCATCGCGGAAGCAGCGGGCAACCTGGAAGTACTTCTCCATACCGGCAACCATGAGCAGCTGCTTGTACTGCTGCGGGGCCTGGGGCAAAGCGTAGAAAGCACCGGGGGTAAGGCGGCTGGGCACAAGGAAGTCGCGAGCGCCTTCGGGAGTGCTCTTGGAGAGGATGGGGGTCTCAATCTCGAGGAAGCCCTGCTCATCCAAGTAGTCGCGCATGGTCTTGGTGATGCGGTGGCGCAGAATCATGTTGCGCTGCATCTCGGTGCGGCGAAGGTCGAGGAAACGGTACTTGAGGCGCAAATCTTCGTTGGCCACGTTGCGGTCCAGCTGGAAGGGGAGCACGGCAGCGCGGTTCAGCACGGTCATGGCAGAGGCATCCACCTCAATCTCACCGGTGGCAAGGTCAGGATTCGTGGCATCCACCTCACCAGTCTTGAGACGAGCTACCACTTTACCGGTTACTTGGATGACGGATTCAACGCGAAGATTCTCGGCATTATTGGCAAGCTCGGCATTATTCTCAGGATGGAAAACAACCTGAGTTTTTCCAGCGCGGTCACGGAGGTCAATGAAAATGACGCCACCATGGTCGCGAACGGTATCCACCCAGCCGCAAAGCGTTACTTGCTTGCCGGCATCGGAAAGGCGGAGTTCATCACACGCATGTGTACGGTAACTGTTCATATTGGTATGCTTGCTTATAATTAACCTGCCATGTTACCTCATTGGCAACATGAAGCGCGAAAATTCTACTCCTTTCACCTTGGAAGTCAAGCAAAATTTACACATTTAGCGTGGCATAATACAAGCACTTGCATTTGGATACGCAAGCATGTGAGCGCTGCGAACGGAATTCAAGAGTCTCGGCTTGATATGGCAATGTTGAATATTGAAAGAGGAGTATGGGTAAAGGTAATTCCTTTTATTCGCGGAACGAGCGGTTACGGCCTCGACCTATCTGTCGGGCCCACGGTTAACGCAGCATATTCAGGGCTCTCTCGGTGCAGGCTAAGGCTTGGTCTACCTCGTCGGCGGTGTTGTAGAGGGCAAAGGAATAGCGCGTGGTGCCTGTAATGCCCAAATACTGCATAAGGGGTTGGCAGCAGTGGTGACCGGTGCGCACGGCAATGCCCATTTGATCCAACAGGGTACCGAGGTCGTAATGGTGCACGCCGGGGATGACGACGGAAAGCAGCGCCCCGCGCCCCTCTTTAGGGCCAAGGATGTTGATACCGCCCAGAGCCGTCAGGCCATCGAACATGCGGTGGGTGAGCATTTGCTCGTGAGCATCAATAGCAGCAAGCCCCTGCTCTTGCACATAGCGCAGCGCCTCTGCCAGCACAATGTTGCCGCAAATGTTGGGAGTGCCGGCCTCGTATTTGAAGGGCAAATCATTATAGGTGGTACCGGTGAATGATACCTCCTTAATCATCTCGCCACCACCTTGCCACGGGGGCAGCTGAGCCAACAGCTCTTCCTTACCCCACAAAATACCCGTGCCCGTGGGGCCATACACCTTGTGGCCGGAGAACACATAAAAATCGCACCCAAGAGTTTGCACATCCACCGGCATGTGGGCCGTGCTCTGCGCACCATCCACCAACACCAGCGTGGACGCATTATTGCGCTTGGCTGCCTCGATTATCTGCGGCACGGGGTTGATTACCCCCAGTGCGTTGGAGATATAAGGCACGGCAACAATACGCGTGCGGTTCCCCAGCATGGAGAGGTAGGCAGGCATATCAAACTCCAAGGACTCCGTAAGCGGAATGGGGCGCAACACGGCACCGGTGCGTTGGCAAAGCATTTGCCAGGGCACAATGTTGGAGTGGTGGGCATCCGTTGTTACCAAAATTTCATCACCGGCAGAGATGAGTGGGGACAGCGCCAACACCTGAGCCACCAAGTTAATACCCGCCGTGGTACCGGCGGTGAACACAATTTCCTTCTCCGACGCGGCATGCAAGAATGAAGCGACGGTGGCACGGGCTTTCTCGTGCTCCTCGGTAGCCAAACGGCTCAGATAGTGAGCACCGCGGTGGATGTTGGAGTTGAGTTTTTCGTAAAACTCACGCTCGCACTCCACCACGCGGGCAGGCTTTTGCGTGGTAGCGGCGTTATCAAGGTAAACGAGCGGCTTCTTGCCAATGCGGGTGGCAAGAATGGGATAAGAGGCGGGCGTATCCATCAGTTTTGAGTCGATTTAAGGTGCTCAGCCATGCGGTAGGCTTGTTCGGGCACGTACTCTTTCCACGTTTCGTCGTTGGCATTAATCATGCGCACAATATCGCGCGGGGTGCGGAAGAGTAATTTTTGGTTAAAGTAGGGCACAGAGACGATGTCCTCGCTGTTCAGCAGGTGCTTGTAGAGAGATTTGTACTTCTCCGGGGGATTATAGGTGCCGGCGGTCACAAACTCGCCGGTCTTGCGGTTAATCCACGGGGTGACGTAGAAGCGGGTTTTATTGACAAAGCACAGGCCCATGCTGGCAAGAATGCCACCGGGGGTATCTGCCCACTTATCCTTAAAGAGCTCGTTGAGCAAGCCAATGGAAAGCGCAATGGCCACGGGCTCCTTGGTATACTGATTCAGCAGTGTGGAAATACGGTGGAAGTGGGTGATATTGGTAACCATCACCGTTTTACCCAAGGCGGCAAGAGCATCCGCACGGTCAATGAAATCCAACAAATCCACATCTGTACCGCGCAGCAGGTTGGAGAGAGAAATCTCGCAAATATCCACCACCTTATCGCACTGCTCCGGAGAAAGCGACTCGGTGAACTTGGCGCGCACGCTGTCCATCATCTCTAAGTGGATATTGCAAAGAGGCATAAAGCTGCCGCGCATCAGCACAATCGGACGCTTGTACAAGAAATCCGCAGGCTGGGCCACAGAGCCATCCGGGCAGAAGAGGGTGGCCTCCGACAAGCCGTTGCGCACCAGCTCCAAAGCCAGCAGGCGATTATCGAACATGGTGAAACCGTGGCCGGAGAAGCGCATAAAGTCAACCTCATACATGCTGCGGTCCAAATTATCTGCCACGCTGTTCACAAACTCATTCATGTGCTCGCGTTTGTAGCAGAGGGCATAGAGAAGGTTGACACCGAGGATACCCAAAATACGCATTTGGATATCGTGGTCGGGCACCAGCAGGCGCACATGCATCACGAAATCGCTGGGCGGAGCCTCCGGGCGCAGCTGAAAGCGCACACCAATCCAGGCAGACCACGGACCGTTATCGCGGTAGCCCTTGCACTTTACGGTGTTGCAGAAGGAGAAGAAGCAAGTCTCTGCCCCGCGCTTTTCACCCAAACGGTTAATGAGCTGGGTGTATTCGTAATCCATCATCTGCTCCAAACGCTCTTGCGATACATAGCGACGCACGGGGCCGTAGAGGGTATCGCTCACGGTCATATCGTATGCAGAGATAGTTTTGGCAACAGTACCGGCCGCCCCGGAGGAACGGAAAAACCAGTTGGCCGTCTCTTGGCCTGCGCCGATTTCGGCAAAGGTGCCGTAAACACGGCGATCCATATTAATTCGGAAGGCTTTTTCCTGGGTTGCGGCGAGTGTGAGTGTTTCTGCGGACATAGTGTGAAAAAGACTTGGTTAAATGGGTAACGGCAGCACGGGAGGAACGCGCATGGGGCGAGGCGGGGGCAAATGCAGCGTGGCATCCTGCTTTTCCTCTTCCTCCTCTGCTACGGCTTCTACGGTAAGAGAAACTTCCTCTGCTTGGGCATCTTGCAGCTGGGCAATATCCTCAGCATTCTTGTAACGCGGGTTGAGCGCCGTGTGGCAACCGTAGGGGTCCTCGCCGTTCAACGCTGCGGCCTTGGGCAATATGGGCACCACCGGCAGCACGCGAGACGAAGTCGGATGGCCGGAGCCGGCCTCAATAAAATCACCCAAGGTGGGGCTGCCATCGCCGTGCACGGTGCAAGAGGCCAAAGAGGTATCGCCCTTGGGGAAATACTCGCGATAGGTCAGCATATCGTAGCTGGAGTTGCAGCCGCGAATCGTTGCCTGATAGCAATGATTGGTGGAGCGCATGCCGGATGCGCGGCAAATCTCCACAGCCTCGGTGTCGGACGGCGGCATAATTTCCTCATTCGGGTAACGGCCTTCGGCGGCATGGAACACCGCGCCCATGATGGGGGAGCAGATATCTGACGCAAAGGCCTCCGGGTAAATGGGCACATGGGCGTTAATGTAGCCCACCCAAATACCGCAGGTTACGGATGAATCGTAGGCAAAAAGCGTGGAGTCCGAGAAGTCGTAATTTGTACCGCTCTTAACGGCACCCTTGAAGGAATCCGGCATGAAGGTGCGCACACGCACGGCAGAGCCGGAGCTCATGGCATCTTTGAGAATGGAGTGGATACGGAAGGCGGAGCAAGGCGTGGCACCGGACAACATCTCGCCGCGCAGGTTTTCCTTACGCTCCCACAAAATGGTATCGTTGCTATCCGTAATTTTGGTGATAATGTACGGAGCAATCGGGCGGCGGCCGCAGTTGGGGAAAAGGGTGTAGGCCAGCACCAATTGCTTGAGAGACATAGGCTCTGTGCCCAAATACACGCGCGGATAATACTGCGGGCAGGCCTCGGTGCTGCCGGGATTGCGCAGCGGCGGGGTGATACCGGCCTTGGTGAGCGTGTTGATAAAAGGCTTGCAACCAATATTGGGCTTAGAGCCCAAGGCAATACCCAAACGGGCAGCAGAGGAGATTTTGGACTCAGCCAAGGCTTGGCGAATCGTCACCGAGTCGCGGTAACGCCCCTTGGCGGACTCCATACCCCATTCACCCAGAATACCCTCCGTGCCACCAATACCGGCAAGGCGGTTATCCAAGGCATCATCCACCAAACGAGAGCACGGGCTGTAGCCTTCATCAAAGGCGCACATGTAGAGGAAAGGCAAGAGAGCCGTACCTACCGGACGGCGACCGGACTCGATAAAGTCGTAGTTCGAGCGGGCAAAACTACGGCCGGCCACGTACACCAAGGTAGCGCCTGTTTTGTTCTCAACGGCATACACAGCACCATCCAAATAGTCGCGCCCCTCGCGCTTGCCGGCAAGGGAAGCATCGGCAAAACGCGGATTCTTATAATCCGGGCGAGCTTCAATTTCCTCCAGCTTTTTCTTCAGGGATGCCACAGCGGCATCCTGCATATCCTTATCGATGGTGGTGTAAATCTTAATACCGGCACTCTTCAGGATTTCCTCACCACGCTTGGGGTCCTTAAAAATGCTCATCGCCTGCTGCTGAATCAGGGAATGGAGGTGCGAGGTTTGGCGGGTAATGGGGCGCGGATTGGTTACCAAATCCGTCAGTTTAATGCTCTCAGCCTCTTCTTTGGAAAGATAATTGAGGCGCTGCATGCGGTCAATCACGTCATTACGCCACTTATGGTTGAGGGCGTGGTTGCGCAGCGGGTTATAGTTCTCGGGGTTCTTAATCAGGGCGGCAATACTGGCAGCCTCACGCACGGTCAAATCTGCCGGCTCCTTACCAAAGTACCCCAACGAGGCAGAGCGAATACCATAAAAACCGTTGCCAAAGTAAATACGGTTGAGGTAAAACTCCATAATCTGGCGTTTGGAGTATTTCTCCTCAATGCGCATGGCAAGGAAGATTTCCACCATTTTGCGCTCGTAGCGGCTACCACCGCGCACTTGGGTGCGGTGCTCGAGGTCGTATGCGTTGCGCGCAAGCTGCTGCGTAATGGTAGAAGCGCCCTGGTTGGCGGCACCACCGGCAGCCAAGGCCTCCTTGGCGGCACGCAAAATGCCCATGGGGTCATAGCCGCCGTGCGTCCAGAATGTTTTATCTTCCTGCGCCACCAAGGCATCTATCATGCAGGGAGCAATTTTATCAAAGGAAACATAGCTGCGGTTTTCATCAAAAATACGGCCGATTTCCTTACCATTGCGATCGTAGATGATGCAAGGATGGTCGAGATTGTTGATGTCCTCCAAATTGAAGGTATCTGCCCACTTTTCGTACTTCGCCGTAAAGATGCGGAAGGCAGTATACCCCATCAAGGCACCGGACACCAAAAGAATCAGGCTGACAATACCGGCGCGAATAAAGAAACGCTTCCACCGGCTACCTTTGCGGGCAGCCTGCGCCTTGCGTTCGTCGTTTCGCTTACGGCGACGCGCCTCCGCGGCATTGCGGCGGTTCTGGTACTCGTCGAGGTTATCCATGCTCTACGGCTTTATGATAGCAAAAAAAGCGGCGAGTTTCAAGGAGCAAATGCGATTTACAGGCTTGTATGGTAGGATAAATCAAAAACAATCAGTCCCCTGCTCGGCATGTGCGCAAAAACAGGATGAAAAACAGCGCAGACACAGCAAGACCGGCCAAAGTGGCAGGCAGCACGGGCACACCAATCATACAATCCGGCGAGCACAGCAGGAAGGACACGCACACGAGGGTCATGAACACGGCGGGCAAGCTCACAATCCAGTGGTTGCGGCCGCGTTTGCGCATCAGCACGGCAAGCGCCCACAGGGTAAAGCAGGCCAAGGTTTGATTGGTCCACCCGAAATAACGCCAAATGACATCAAAATCCAAATTAGCCACCACAATCACGACGGCAAACACCGGCAAGGCCAACATCAAACGATTGCGCACAGAACGCTGGTTGAGGTGAATAGCCTCTGCCAGCATCAAACGGCAACAGCGCATGGCGGTATCGCCACTGGTGATAGGCAGCACCACAACACCGATAATAGCCAACACGGCACCGGTAGGCCCCAGCAAGAGAGAGCAAGCCTTGCCAACAGCCACGGCCGGGGTTATACCGTCAAGGCCAATGACATCGCGCAGGGTAAGCCCCACAGTGGCCCAAATGAGGGCCACAAGCCCTTCCGTTACCATAGCACCATAGAACACCGGGCGCAGATGCTTCGCCTTGCCCAGGCAGCGCACCATCATGGGGCTTTGCGTGGCATGGAAGCCGGAGATGGCACCACAGGCAATGGTAACAAACAACATGGGCCAGGCGGATAACCCCTTGGGGTGTACCATGTGCGTAAAGTCTAAATTGGGTAAAACCTCGTACCCGCTGAACGGCAATGTCACCAACATGCCACCGGCCATGAACAGGAATAAGGCGCCAAAAATGGGGTAAATTTTGCCGATAATCACATCGATGGGCAAAACAGTGGCTAAGAAATAGTATACCATAATGATAACACACCACCCCAACACCGACACAGACGGCAGCAAGCCATGCAACATATCCGCAGGCCCCAAGGTAAAGACAACACCCACAAGTAACATCAGGAACACACAAAGCATGCGCATGAAACGCAGTGCCACCTTGCCCAGGTTATCACCCACAAACTCGGGCAAGCTGCACCCACCGCGCTCGGCAGATGCCACGGCTGCAAGAAAATCGTGCACGGCACCGGCTAACAGGCAGCCCAGCACAATCCAAAGCAAACTAACAGGCCCGAACAAACAACCGGCCAATGCACCGAACACCGGCCCCAACCCGGCTATATTGAGCAGCTGAATCAGGAAGACGCGCCATGAGGGCATGCTCACATAATCCACACCATCGGCCATCGTAACGGCCGGCATACTCATGGTGGGCTGCACACCGTAGATTTTTTCAGCTATTCTGCTATACACAAAATAGCCCGCCACTAACAGAAACGCACAGACAAAGAAAACGAGTAAACCGGTCATAACGCTAAATTAAGGGAGCGGACAGTCTACACTGCCCGCCCCTCTCGTGCAAGACTTTTCATTGCCCGTAATGAGTCATGCACCCACGCGGGCAAAAGGTGATTATTTTTTCGTGCTCCCCATAGGCGTGTACTCACCATCATCGGATTTCTTGGTGGTACCCATGGGGGTCCATCCTTCTTCATCCGAAGAACCGGAGGGAGAGGAGCCGCCGGAAGCCTTCTTCTTGGCCTCTTCCTCGGCACGGCGTTGCGCGAGTGTCTTATAAGGCGTATCCTTAGAGGGGTCCAACTCCTTAGGCACCACCCACAGCTCAATGGCACCCTCGGCATAGGCTGCGTAGATGGAGGTGGGGTCGATGTTGCGCATTTCCGTATAAATGGCGCGCAAGCGGTTAGCAGAGCCACCATTGCGGCGCACATGGCCGGCGTATGCAGCAAAAATCTCTTGGCGCTGGCGGCGGCTGTAGTAACCGGAGCTCACCATGCTGCGGATGTAGTTATTGGCCTCCTCCAAAGCCATAGGCTGCAGAGCCTCCACCACGGTAATGGGATCAAACGGCGTGCCGCCGGAAAGCGAGGAGGGCATGATGGCCTGCACATCCGCAGCCTGAGACAACAGATTCAAGCGCTTGTTGCCACTGGCCTTAACAGCCTTTTTAATCAGATCCTCCTGGTCGTCAAAGGACTCCAACAACTTTTCCAACGCAATGGAGGCCGTCTCTGCGGTTTCCATTTCCTCTGCACTCTGCACAATACCACGCATAGCACCACTGCCATCCAACACCACCAGGCAGGGATAGCTCCAAATACCGCCGGGCAACGAATTTTTGCCCATCACTTTATGCCACTGCTTTTGTTCCTTCTCGTTGGGCATTTGGTATACCGGCACCTCTAAGAACACCACAGAGCGCACCGCTTGGGCAATGCCTCTCTTTTTGATGAAGGACTCGTATGTCTGCTGGCTTACCTTATCGTAGTTGGCACCATAGCAGAACAAAACAATCGGCTTGCGGCCACCGGCTTTGCGCAGGGCTTCATCGTAACTGCGGGCAGATGCCGCATGCAGCGGCAATACACTCAGCAATACAGTTAATATCAGCAAAAGATGTTTCATGGCTCAATCAACGTTATTTTTTAGATGCACGAACGGGGCGACCGTAGACATAGAACCCGACGATGGTTGACTCCCACTTATCGCCATCGCGCAGCAGGCGCACAAACAGGGTTTCGGGCTTTTCCTTACGCAGGTCAACACGCACGGTGTTTCCGGCAATCACGGGTACGGCATCTGTGGGTTCCCAGTTTTGGCCGTCTGCAGAAACCTCCAACTTAAAGTCGCGGTCGTTCTTAGCGTTGCCATTGAACACGCAAACCACACCATTGAGCTGGCTGGGGGATTCGAGTTCAATCGTCATGCCGGAGGTACCCTCAAACTTAGCGGGGATAGAACCACCCTGCTTTTGCAGCACAGCCCAATGCAAGCAACATTGAGACATCTGCCCGGGGTCTATCGTGGTAGCCGTGCGAATAAGCCCCTTGGCGGAAACCACGCGGCCCGGGAAGGTGCGGAACTTAAACTTATTCTTGGGGAAGTTTTTGCGGCACTTGCGGTAAGCCAACTTACCAATGGCTTGGAAGGTGAGCTTATCGCCATTGCTGGCAGCGGCATAAATTGCCTCACCCAAGGCAGGCCATGTGGAGTCCGAGCCCTTACCCTTGGCGCGGGCACGCCCCATGGCGCGCACAATCAGCTTGCTGAACTCCTTATGGAGCTTGGCAGAGTCAGCATCTGCGGCATCCACCGGCAACTTGCTGATGTAGTCTAAGCCCCATGTAAGCACAGCACCGGCGTAGTCGGACTTGCCCATGAGGGTTTTAAGGGACTCCTTCATGTATGCCAACTTCTCCTTAGCGTTGGTGCAGCCCTCAATCTGAGCCGTCAGCAGCGGGGCAATATCCCAACGGTTGGTACCGAAGGTGGCGCACTTATCAAAGAAAGCATCGTACATTTTGTTGCGGGCGCGGCGATCGGGCACCATGGGCAACAAATGCGGGTACACATAGCGGCACAGGAAAGTTGCAGCAGCATTGTGATAGGTGGCAGCCATGGTTGTCACCACCTTATCGTGCAGTTCTTTCCAACGACCCAAGTTCTCCGGAGATTTCTGCTTAAGATAGCCGGCATAGGACAACAAGGCCGGCCAGTTCAACGGCTGCGCAGCAATAGCGGCATCATAGCAGTTGAACGCAGACTTCATCATGCGGCGAGAGGCCAACAACTCTGCCGTTGCCAACAGTTGGTCGGAAATCAACTGGCGATGGTGGTCGGAGTACAGGTTCTGCATGAGGATGAGGAAATCCCAATCATAATTTCCCCAGAAGGTCTTGTGCATGGAGTGCTGCCAGTAGATGGAATAGCTCATTCTCCAATCATTGCCAATGCGCACCGTGTAAGCGCAGTGGCCGGGCTCGCCCATGGTCATGGCCGGAATACCGGCAGCCAGTGCACCGTAGGCGCCGTAGTGAGAGCAAGCGCCGCACACGCCGCCGATTTCGCGGTGAGCCCAAGCTGTGGTATGATTGGTGTGCTTGAGGATGGGTGCCAGATAGTCCTGAGAGAACACGGAGTCACCGGCAACGTTGCGCAAGCGATAAACGAGCTGGTTGCAGGCACCCAAGTATCCTTCGGCAGGCAGGCGCACGTTGTCGCGCTGCCACTGCAAAGAACGGGGGCTACCCCAGCCGGAGGGCTCTTTGCAACCGGTAACAAGGCGCGTTTCCCAGTATTTCAAGGTATCAAAAATCACATTGAGCTTACCTTCCTCAAAGCTCTTATGGTAATACTCAAAGCGTGCAAGCATGTCTTGCTCAGACCACCCCTCGCGGGCAAACTCCAAGGCGGTGGTGGTGGCAATGCGGCGCGTGTGGATGGAGGTCATCTGTTCCGTATAGCGAGAATAAATGATGGCCAAATATTCCAGAGCCTTACCGATTCTATCAGTGGGGCCGGAGAAGAGTAAGCCGTTCATCCAATCCAAATCAGAGGTAAGAGACACCAGCATGGCGGTGCCCATCTTCATTTCAGCCACGCGAGCGAGCGTCTCGTAACCGGCTTTACGAATGAGGGTAAGACGTGCCAAATTCAGCTGTGTGGCGGGGTCTTCCAAGGCCTTCCAGCGGGTCTTTTGGCGGGCCAGCGGGGGCAGCGTGCTGCTCAGCAACTCACGGTATATGAGGTCGGGGCGCTTCCAGTGCTCGGCCTTATATTTATCATCGCGGTAGCCAATGCCGTCCTTCTTTTTCTTTTCGGCACGCACATATTTATCTGCCAAATTGTCGGACAAGCGGCGGAGTGCGCGGTTGCGTGCATTATTGCATGCCGGCGGCACCACCTGCTCTGCCGGGTCTTCAGGCACCTCGGCTTCGCGCACGTTTTTAAGCGCAGTGGGCTCCTTTTTGGTGGGCACAAAAGAGTCAGAATCACGGGCTACAGACCAATCATCCCCATCGTCGGAGGCGGTCCAATCGTCGTCCTCATCTTCGTCGGAGCACAAACCATCCTTATCCGTCTTTTCGGCAGGCTCAAAGGAGTCGTCGGCCTCTGTCGTGTGCACAATAACAGGCGCCGTATCGTCGGGGTCTGCAAGAATATCCGTTTCCGTTTTTTCCTCGGTGGGTGTTTGCTCAACAATTGTTTCAACCTCTGTCACCTGCTCCGGTTTGTGCGTGAGCATATTGCAACAGGGCTTGAGCAAATAGCCGAGCATCATGGACGCGAATACGCCGCATAAAAGTTTGACTAAGTTTTGGCTCATAAAATCTATTCTGGTGTAAAATCTACGTTGTCAATTATTGTGCAGCGTTGCTGCGTGCAGTAATGTCTGCCACGGTATTTTCCACCTTGCGGGCGATGGCCTTATCCGGGTGGTTGGCATGCTGCTGCACCACCTGCAGGGCCTTGGCTGTGCCATAGGGCTGCTCGTAGTTCAGCAAATCAGACAATTCTTTCAGCGACAAATCTGTGCGAGAAAGTTGCTCAATCATGTAGGGCTCCAGTTCTGCCACCAGCAAGCCGGCAATATCATTCCACGCGGCAGGGTTAGACTGCCACAGCTTCAGCACCGGGGTTTTCATCTGCTGCGGAGCCAGCAAGGCCAAGCGGTGCACCACCTTAGAGGACACGCCCCTGCCGGCACGCAGGTTGTGCTCAAAGTAATCCCACAGCACGGGAACAATCTTGGTATCCGTCTCCGGAGCATACACCACCAAGGCCTCTACCAATGACTTGTGCACGTTGGGGTCTGTCTTCCAAGAGAATGCCAGGCACTGCAACAACTTGTTGTAAATATCCGGGCGCAGCATGGGCAAATCTGCCTTAGCCAAACGATCTGCAGCAGCGCCTACCAACTTGGCATCCAAGCTGAAGAGGGCGCGCATGTTGGCCTCAGCAAAGCCGGGGCGATGATTATCCAACAACACGGCAGGGTCTACGTCCTCACCCACCTTAATTCTGTCGGACTCCAGCACCAACTCGTAAACACCGCGCGCTGCATCTGTGTAATACACTTGACCGTAACGCTCTAAGAGAGAAGAAATATTTTTGCGCTCAGCAGGCACATTAGCAATGGTAAATACCACACCGCTGCCGTTCGGGGGATTGTTCACCTCTACACGGGCGCCATCCAACAAACGGGAAAGAGAAGTTTTTACCAAATTGCGGGTGCCTTGGTCCATGGAGCCGAAGTACAGCACACCATCTGCCGTGTTTTTATCTGCAATATCGCAGCGAATGAATACGCAGTAGTGCACACTCTTGGGGCGATTTTGCTCCAATTCTGTAAAATAGGGCACGTCCTTATCCGTCAGCAAGCGGCCGGTTTGCACGGGTTCCTCCACCACCTGCTCTTCCTCTACCATAGTGGGAACAAACTCCGTTGTTTCCGGCACCTTGTAATGCCAGAACATAGGCATGGTGGCACCCAAGCCCATCATGATGGCAATAACCAAGGCCACCACTTTCTTATGGCGCGGGAAGGAAGGCACCAACAACAAGGAAGCAATAATGGCGGCACCAAAGGAAATAGAAAGCTGGTAGGAGAACTCTAACTGGTTGAGGAAAGTAGGTTTATCGCCATCAGAAATAATGAAGAAGAACACACAAACAAGGAAAAGTGCCACACCCAGGCAGCAACGCACAGCCCCCATCACGTTGTAGGCAGAGGAGGAACGCAGATTGCGCCCCATGCGAGAGGCACGCTCCTTCTGCTTACGGACAGATACGGCATACTCCTTTGTCAATTCCTTATAAGTAGTTGTTCCTGCAGAGGAAGAGCCGGAGGAAAATTCTTCCTCCAAGCACTGGGCACACACTTCCTGGCCTTCACGCGAGGCATGGAACATCTGATGGCATCTCGTACATTCTTTTTCCACGTGCAATTATATACCACAAAACTCATTCATTGGCAAGGAGAGATTTTACAAATACCAATGTGTTGGATGAATTGAATACCAAATTCCGCAAAAAGCAGAAACGCACGGAGTTTATCAAGAACCTCCGTGCGTTTCATTGATGCAGCTTGCATGACGGCGCTGCACAGCCTATATACTACACAAATGAAATTACAAAATGATTAGTGAGAGGGAATTGTGATGGTGTAATTATTGTTTTCCATCATGGTATCCACAGAAAGGTTTTGAGCGCGGGAATTGTAGAAGCGACGTTCTACAGACGGGATATTGTAGTAGGACTCTGCCTGTTTCTGCACCTGATCTGCCATGGAGAAACCGGGCTGGGAATAGGCGGCAAACTGCTGTGCCGTGTAATCGTCTGTAGAAACGCAGGTAGTTGATTCCAAGGAAAGAGTGGAGCTCATAATGAGTTCTTGCTTATCAGCAGGGGTGAGCTTCTGGTAAACACGGGCGGCACCCACGGTGGGAGTGGCCGGAGAAGTTGCTGTATCTGATGAGAACGAATAAAAAGCAACACCCAAAACACCCACACCCAATGTGGTAGCACTACATACCCAGCTACGCTTGCGCACATTGGCAAGGCGGCACAAAATGTGCTCCCACAGCATGCGACGAGCCGGACGCGTTACTGCATACTGAGCCACTCTCTCTCTGAAATCATGGATGAATCGATCTTCAAAATTCGCCTCGCGAGAGGGTTCCTGTTTCAGAGAAGCCAAAAGGTCTATCAAATCGGCCTCAGTGATGCGTGTGTTACCGGATTTTTTATTGTTCATACAGACGAGAAAAACTACCTACATTAACAGAGACACCGCCCAACTGTTTTCCGTTCAAAAAAAAATAACACTTATTTTAGAAATTGCTGTTAATTTTTCGCCAGCGCACCCCTCAAATAGCCATTTAAGTTTAGCTCTGTTAAAGTTTTTAGTTGTTAGCCCAACAAATAGCAATTTGTGGAAGTACGAGTTACGAATTCCGAAGGACGAATTTAAGAGTTCCGCTCGCCTACGGCTCGCAAGGGAAGCGGAGTTTATCAGTCGGCTTGTGTTCCGCGCTCAAGGCGCGGGCGGCAGCTTGTGCTGAGCTTTGCTATCTTTGCGCCGTAAGGCGCGGAACTCACAAATTCGTATGTCGGAATTCGTCCTTCGTACTTCTACGAACTCCCATTTATCAACTGTATAGTTTAACAGCGCGTTTTGCAAAACAGCCCCATCAGGCCGTATAGGGGCTGCGGGGCATGAACAAATCCTGCATATTTTCTGCCAACCACTCTTCAATAATGCCCTCGGCGCGTTCAATTTCGCTCTGTCGGGCATCGTGCGATTGGCGTGCTAAATTTTGCAAGGTGTCGATATCATGCACTGATACCCCGGGCAAATTGGCGCACGCGGGGTCCACATTACGCGGCACAGATAAATCAATCAGGAACAAGGGGCGCCCCTGCCTTGTGGCCTGCGTTTGGGAAAGCACAGCCGGGCCAACCACATACACCGGTGAGGCGGTGGAAACAATAACGATATCAATTTGCTCCAAATACGGAATCCACTCCGTAAAACGGATGACCCTGCCCCCTACCTTTTCCGCCAATTCAACGGCGCGGTCGTACGAACGGTTAGCCACAAAAATGCCTTCAGCACCGCGAGAGCGCAAACTTTGCGCCGTGCTGCGGGCAATATCCCCTGCACCGACAATCAACACATTCACCCCCTCTAAGCCGCCGAAAGCAGAGCCGGCTAACTGCACCGCCGCAGCGCCCACAGAGGTGGGGCCACTGGTAATGCGCGTTTCCGTACGCACTTTCTTGCCAATAGAGAAAATGCGCTGAAAGGTTCGGTTAGAGCAGCTTGCTGTTGCACCGGCTGCTACAGCCTCGCGATAAGCATCCTTAATCTGCCCGAAAATCTCGGTTTCGCCTATCACCATGGAATCCATACCCGCTGCCACGCGAGCCAAATGACGCAGGGCATCCTCGGCCTCGTATCGATAAAAACAGGCAGCATTGCGAGCTGCTTCATGCGCACCTAAGTGTCCCAAGAAATACCCTAAAATGGCAGTTTGAGCCTCCTCCGGGCAGGCAGACCAATAGTAAATTTCCGTTCTGTTGCAGGTAGACAAGAGCACGCACTCTTCCACATGCGGCAAGGCAGCCACATCCTGATTGCATTGCTGCAAATTACGCTTAGCGACGGCAAATTGCTCGCGCACCGCTAACGGGGAGGTGCGATGGTTAATGCCGAAGCAACACATTTGCAGCGCCGGCGTCCTGTCCTGGGGGGTATTCACTTGCGATAATAATCTGCAATGGCTTTTACCAGCGAGGGAATGTTGTGCGTGTCGCTGACAATGTGGGGCTCTAAGCCAAACTCCTTCAACGTAGCGGTGGTAACAGGCCCAATGGAAGCTATGACGCAGTTCTTCGGCAACTCGATACCCATCGCCATAAAGTGCTTCACGGTGCTGGAGCTGGTGAAGGTAATGACGTCTGCCCCATCCTCAACCAAACGGGCGCGGGCGCCGGTGGGGTCTTCTGTCTCGGGCACAGTATTGTAGGCAATACACTCATCTACAATAGCCTGGCGTTTCATTAATTCCTTATAGACGATATCGCGCCCCTTCTCGCTGTGCACCCACAGCATGGTCACATTGGCAACGCCGCCAAATTCATCGCCCTTGCGGTCAAACTCAGCTATCAGCTCTTCTGCAACGGCCTTCTTAGGCATAATGTCCACCATCAGGCCATGCTTCTTCAGCTCGGCTGCAGTACCGGGGCCTACGGCTGCAATGCGGGCACCGCCCAACTCGCGAATATCCTCATATACGGCATAAAAGGCCTCAAAGAACTTCTTAACGCCGTTGGGGCTGGAGAACACGAGCCAATCATAACGAGGGCAATCGACCACGGCAGAGGCAAAGTCTTTGCGGTCGGACGGCGGCACAATTTTAATAGTAGGCAGCTCCAAGGCTTCCGCGCCCAAAGCCGAAAGAGCCGTGGTGAGCTCGCTGGCCTGCTCGCGAGTGCGAGTTACCACAATACGCTTACCGGCAAGCGGCAAACGGCTGTACCAATTCAGCTCGGCGGCACAGCTTACCACATCACCTATGACAACAACGGCGGGGGCCCCCAGCCCGGCCTGTTCCACGGCATCTGCCAAGGTGGCAACCGTTGCCGTAACAGAACGCTGGCGAGAGGTAGCAGCCCACTGAATCACCGCAGCCGGCACATCGCCCCCCTGCCCGGCTTGCATCAGGGCTTGCATGGTTTCGCGCAAGCGGCTCATGCCCATGAGCATCACTTTGGTGCCATGAGCAGCAGCTATGCCGGCAATATCTAAGGTAGATTCACCCTTGGTGGGGTCCTCGTGAGCCGTAAACACGGTAAACTGCGTGCAGCAGGCGCGGTGCGTCACAGGAATACCGGCATAGGCAGGCCCGGCAATGGCAGAGCTGATGCCCGGCACCACCTCAAAGGGTACCCCGGCAGCGTAAAGGGCAGATGCCTCCTCGGCACCACGCCCAAACACGTAGGGGTCGCCCCCTTTCAAACGAACCGTGCAAGCGTATTGCGAGGCAGACTCCACCAAAACGCGGTTAATTTGCTCTTGCGGCATGGCATGGTGCCCGGCTCGCTTGCCTACATAAATCTTGACACAGTCAGGCTTAAGCCATGCCAGCATGATCGGGTTTGCCAGGGCATCATACACCAAGCAATCTGCCTTCTCCAGCAAAGAGCGTCCCTTCAGCGTCATTAATTCCGGGTCGCCCGGGCCGGCGCCCACAAGGTAAACTTTTCCGATGACTTTCGTTTTCATAGTCATGCAACATGAGGTTAAATGGCAACTCCGCCCAGCGTGGCGCTTCCCTGCGCAGCCGGAACCTCCACCGGCAGCGGGGCCAGCGGGTCAGCAATCGGGGCTTCCTCCGGGGCTACAGCTTCCGTTACCGGGGCTGTAACCTCTGTAGCGGGAGCAGCAGGGGCAACAACAGGAGCGGGTTTAGGCTCAGCGGCTTTAGCTGCCACACGGCCCATTTCAATCAACTCAGATACCGTTACCAAGGTATAGCCACGAGCCTGCAAGCCGGTTACAATACCCTCTACGGCAGCAGCCGTACCGGCGTGGATATCGTGCATCAGGATAATAGCACCGGGCTTGGCTCCATCCAAAGCACGCTGCACCACTACGGAAGAACCGGGGCGACGCCAGTCATTGGTATCCACATTCCACAAAATGCTTTTCAGGCCATAGGTATTAAACATACGGCTCACTAACTTGGAATTGATAGCGCCGTAGGGAGGACGCATCACCTTGGGCTTAGAGCCGGTAGCGGCCTCAATCAGCGCATTGGTACGAGAGATTTCGGAGTCAATCTTCTCTTGTGTGGCAGCTGTCATCTGGATATGGCTATAGGTGTGGTTGCCAATCTCATGTCCCTCGGCCGCAGCGCGAGCCATGATAGAAGGATAACGGGCGGCATTGCTACCGGCGACAAAGAATGTAGCCTTGGCTCCATACTTCTTCAGCACATCCAGCACCTGCGGTGTGAGCGTGGCGTGGGGGCCGTCGTCAAACGTAATGGCAACATACTTGCCGGGCACACTGACGGAAGAAACACGCACCCCGGGAGCCGCCGGCACAAAAGGTTTGGCGGGCTTCTCCGGCTTAACAGGCTTAGCAGGCTTGGGTTTGGCCGGTGTTGTCGGCTTCACGATAACAGGTTCAGTAGGAATCGGCTTCAACGGATCCTCTACCTCCTGCTGTTGCTGGGTGCAGCTGGCAACCAATGCCACCGTGGCAACAAGCGAAATAAGCTGTTTTAATTTCTTCATCATATCAAAAAAACGTCCTTGGCTCATTGTACTCCGTCCGACGCTGTTTGGCAACCCCTTTTGTCGTCATGGCGGCGGATTCGCTCTTGCTCAGGCAAGGTGCGTGTGCTATGATGAGGGCATGGCAGCTTTACCGTGGTTTGAAAATCATTTTCCTCTCTACCTTGCCCCCATGGCCGGGGTAACGGATCCTATCTTCCGCACCCTCTGCAAAGAGGCCGGTGCAGATGTCATGGTAACTGAGTTCGTTTCTGCCGAAGGCGTGCTGCAAGCTTGGCACCGCAACCGCCGCTATGTGGAGTTTGAGCAAGAACACCGCCCGCTAGGCGTGCAGATTTTTGGCTCGATACCGGACCACGCCGCAGCCGCTGCCCGTATTATTGTCGATGCCATGCACCCGGATTTTCTCGACATTAACGCCGGCTGCCCCGTACCGAAAGTGGTGGGCAAAAACGGCGGTTCCTCGCTGCTCAAGGATTTACCCCTTTTGCAGGATATTGCCGCAGCCGTGGTTCGAGAGCTGGGCAACGATTGCCCCGTCACCACCAAAATACGCATCGGGTGGGATGCCGAACACATTTGCGCCTTAGAGGCCTGCCGCCGATTGGAAGACGCCGGTGTGCAAAGCATTGCGATTCACGGCCGCACACGCTCACAGCAATACGGAGGGCAAGCCAACTGGGAGATTATTGATGAATGCGCCCGCTCCGTCAACATTCCCGTGGTAGGTAATGGCGATATTGCCTCCCCCGAAGACGTGAAACGCGTGCGCGAGACCACAGCTGTGGCCGGCGTGATGATTGGCCGTGCAGCCATGAATGCGCCGTGGCTTTTCAGGCGCGCAAAACAATACTTAACCACCGGCACCATCCCCGCCGAACCCACCCCGGCTGAGCGCATTCAATTTATGCTTCGCCATACCCGCATGGCTATCGAGAGCGGGCACTATGGCGATGAAATCTTCACCATGCGCGCCATGCGCGCTCGCCTACTCGCCTACGCCAAAGGAATTCCCGGCACCAAGCCCCTGCGTCCGCAACTCTCCCGCGTAGCCTCTCTCGCAGAGCTGCAAGAGCTGTTACAGGGACTTTGATTTACAATTTACAAGGTACAATGTACAATTTGTTTAGCTAGGCGGCTGCGCCGCAGGGAGTGGCAGAGCTTTGCTAAACTTACCGTCCGCGCTTTAAGCGCGGGGCGTGAAGCTTGTGGTCGGCTTCGCATTCATCGCGACCGAGAGGGAGCCTAACTCAAAAATCGTACATTGTACATCGTAAATTGTACATCTCCATCATTCTCTGAGCTTGCATTCGAACTAACGAAATTGAATCGACTCAGCTAGGCGGCTGCGCCGCAGGGAGTGGCAGAGCTTTGCTAAACTTACCGTCCGCGCTTTAAGCGCGGGGCGTGACGCTTGCGGTCGGCTTCGCATTCATCGCGACCGAGAGGGAGCCTCTCTCAAAAAAAGGTACAATGTACAATTTGTTTAGCTAGGCGGCTGCGCCGCAGGGCGTGGCAGAGCTTTGCTAAACTTACCGTCCGCGCTTTAAGCGCGGGGCGTGAAGCTTGCGGTCGGCTTCGCATCCATCGCGACCGAGAGGGAGCCTAACTCAAAAATCGTACATTGTACATCGTAAATTGTACATCCCCATCATTCTCTGAGCTTGCATTCGAACTGGCGGAACTGAATCGCCTCAAAGAGGTCGTCATCCGTGGGGAGCTCGTGGCCGGCAAGGTCGGCAATGGTGCGGGCAACACGCAAAATGCGGTCGAAGGCGCGGGCAGAAAGAGAGAATTGCTCCACCGCCATGAGCAACATTTCCTGCTGCGCGGGAGACAAGGGACAATACCGGCGGAGCAATCGTCCGCTCAAGCGAGCATTGCAGGTAATCCCCGTACCGGCATAGCGCACTTGCTGGCGTTTTCTGGCAGCCATCACACGCGCACGAATCGCGGCGCTGCTCTCGCCATCCGGCTTTTGTAACAGAGCCGCAGGCTCCACTGCGGGCACCTCAATCACCATATCAAATCGATCCAACAAGGGACCGGATATCTTTCGGCGATAGCGCGTAATCTCTGAATAGGAGCACTTACAGTTGCGCCGCGTATCCCCCAAATAGCCGCAGGGGCACGGATTCATGGCTGCAACCAGCATGAAGGAACAGGGAAAATCAAAGCTGCCGGACGCACGAGAAATCGTCACCAAGCCACTTTCCAACGGTTGGCGCAGCGTCTCCAGCGTGCGGCGACTAAACTCCGGCAATTCATCCAAAAAGAGCACACCATTATGAGCCAGCGAAATTTCACCGGGGGTAATGTTGGAGCCACCACCCATCAAGCCCACATCCGATATCGTATGATGCGGAGAGCGGAAGGGGCGCGACTTAAGCAACCCACCCCCGCGCGGCAACATACCGCATACAGAATGGATTTTTCCCGTCGTCAGGGCTTCCTCATGCGTAAGCGGGGGCAAAATGGAAGGCAAGCGACTAGCCAGCATACTCTTACCGCTTCCGGGGCTACCGCTCATTAACAGATTATGCCCACCGGCAGCGGCAATCTCCATAGCACGGCGAGCATACGGCTGGCCTTTGATTTCCGAAAAATCGGGGCCATCATAGTCGTTCTCCGTATCCTGTACCGGTTGCACAGGAGAAAATCTCTCCGGCTCCAGCAAAACAGACCACGCCTCACCCAAGCTTTCCACCGCATAGACGGTGATGCCCTCCACCACAGCAGCCTCCGCTGCATTTTCGGCGGCCACCATCAGGTACTTGCGCCCCGCATCGCGTGCAGCAACGGCTTGCGACAAAATACCACGCACGCCACGAACCATGCCATCCAAGGCAAGCTCACCCACCAAGCACCAATCTTCCAAATGCAGGGGTGTGCGGCGCTTCTCTGTCTGCGGCACTCCCTCGCATGAGTGCTGAATATTAATCTCCAAACCTATGGCAATCGGCAAATCAAATCCGGGCCCCTGCTTTTTCACATCTGCCGGGGCCAGGTTAACCGTCACCTGCAACTCGCCGGGGCAATAAAAATGGCTGTTTTTGAGGGCAGATGTTACACGCTGCACACTCTCACGCACGGCGGCATCCGGCAAGCCTACAATGTAGTAGTGGGCCACATCCTTCGACGGCTGCACATCCACCTCTACCTGTACCTCGTAGCCATCTATACCGGCAACTGCGGCCGAATGCAAACGTGTAATCATACGCCCCCTCCCAAAAAACAGCTATTTCACAATGACGCGAGAACCTACATCCAGCTTCTCGAACAGAATCTCGCTGGGCTCAATCGGCAAGCGTACACAGCCGTGTGACTGGCCATCGCGCTCAATAATATTGCCCACATGCAAGCCAACGGCACCGTTAAAGCGCATCCAATACTCCATCAGGCTACCCTTAAAGTGCCCCCCGGGGGGCGGAGTATCCGTAGAGGTTACATCGGTTTGCAGCAAATTGTCTTCGGCATCCACAAAACACCCATAGCGAGAGGAGCGGTGCTCGCGCTTTTTCTCTGTAATACGGAAACTGCCCTTCGGGGTTTCGCTACCGCCTGTAGAGCCGGTGCACACCGGAAAATCCATAGCAATCTGCCCGTTAATATACAAGCGCCCGCGCTGCTCTTTGAGCAAAATCTCGACATGAGAGTTAGCGGGGTCCGTCTGTTGCAGGGCAGCCCCGCGCCAAAAGTCGCGAGAGGAACGATAGCCGGGGCTAGCAATGAAGTCCTCAAAGGTATACCCCACCTTTACGTTCTTAGAGGCCTCCTCCCACTCATCTCCCAAGCGGTAATAGTCCACGGATGAGGTGCGGCATGCGTTGATACCCAAGCAGGCCACCACCGGCAACAGCAAAAGTAGTTTCTTCATCAGCTTAAATTCGGTAAGATTCCAATCGGGCTGCAAACTCGCGCGGCAAAATAGCCTCCACCAGCGCATCATTTCCCTCATACTCCGTGTTCAGCACCTTGCCATCGCGGTGCATCAAGGCAATAATGCGGCTCTCTGCCAACGGAATTCGGTATTTAGCGGTTGATACACGGTGAGAAAGCATCTCCACACACGCGGCCATCAGCGCATCCATACCCTGCTCCTCCTTCACACTACAGGTAATGCACGGGCATTGCACCTTGGCAGAAAGTGCCGCCACCATTTCCTCGCGCTGGTCTTCCGGTATCAGGTCGGTCTTGTTCCATACCACCACCATCGGCTTATCTGCAGCACCCAGCTCGGCCAGCACCTCGCAGGTTGTCTCATAGTGGCGCAGGGCCTCGCGATCGCTCGCGTCCACCACCTGAATCAGGAAATCTGCCAGTGTCGCCTCCTCTAAGGTAGACTTGAAGGCCTCCACCAAGCGGTGCGGCAGATTGCGAATAAAGCCCACCGTATCCGTCAGCACCAACGGTTGGCCATCCGGCAACTCAATCTTGCGGCTGGTGGTATCCAAGGTGGCAAACAGAATATTCTGAGCCAACACCCCTGCCCCTGTCACCAGGTTCAGCAGCGAGGATTTACCGGCATTGGTGTACCCCACAATCGCGGCAGAGGGAATTCCCTGTCTGTTGCGTTCCTTGCGCTGCGTACCACGTTGGCGGCGCACCACCTCCAGCTCATCGCGAATAGCCTCGATGCGGTCGCGAGCCAAACGGCGGTCGACTTCAATCTGCTTTTCACCCTCACCACGGGCTGCAGCACCACCGCCCTTGCCACCACCGGAGCCACCGCGCTGGCGGTCCAAGTGCTTCCACATGCCGGCCATGCGCGGCAATGCATACTGCATGCGGGCCAAATCCACCTGCAGCACCGCCTCTCGGGTGCGGGCGCGCTGGGCAAAGATATCCAGAATCACCTCTTCGCGATCCATCACCACCTCTTCCACCAGCTCTTCCCACTCGCGCTGCTGAGAGGGCGCCAACAAATTATCAAAAATCACGCAGTCGGCCTTCAAATCATGCGCCAGCTGCTTAATCTCCTCGGCCTTGCCGATGCCGCACAGGTACTTCGCCTGCATCTCGCGGATAAACTCCAAGCGTACCTCGACAATACCAATGCCCAGGTTGCGCACCAAATCCTCCAGCTCAGCCAGCAAGGCTGCACGCTCGCGGCGCGATTCTCCCGGCATGCCTAAGCCTACCAGCAATGCGCGCTCAAACTTCTCCGGTTTTTCCCGAATCTCAAACGACATAACTCTTAATCAAAACTCTGGTACGAGGATGTGGGCACATCTCTCAGGTAATCTCTGTTATAAGAATGGCAGTCACACTCACCGCAGGAACTCAGCACCACTGCTGCTACGGCTCCGAGTACGGATATGGCAATCAGTTTCATACGCCAGTATTAAACACCATTCACCCCATGATAGCAAGAAAAAAGCAAAGGATGTACAATTTACAAGGTACAATGTACAATTTTTCAGTTAGGCGGCTGCGCCGCAGGTAGCAGAGCTTAGCTAAACTTACTGCCCTCGCCCAAAGCGCAGGGCGTAAGCAGTGGCATCAGCTTCGCTATCTCTGCGTCCACAGGGACCCTTGCCAAATAAATTGTACATTCTTCAAAAACCTTGCGTCCCTGCCGGCGAGAGCCGACAGGGACGCGGGAAAATAAACACCGGGAATGAGCAATTACTCAGCAGATGCTTGGGCGGCTTTTTCAGCCTTGCGGGCAGCCTTAGCCGCGGCCTTAGCAGCTTTCTCTGCCATCTTCTGTTTTTCCTCCTCAGAAAGAATGCGGGGGAACACCGGAGAGGGAGCCTGCACAGTGTGACCGTTCTTAAGAATACCCCATGCAAGGGTCCGCGGGGTGAGAGTAGCGGCATCTACCTGCAACTGGGAAAGAATACGGGCAGAGGCATCAGGCAGAACGCAACCAAGCAAGTAACCGATGTGGGCGCAGCTCTCCAGCAAGTGGGCAAGCACGCTCTGCAGCTCGGGCAAACGGGCTTCGTCCTTAGCCAGCATGAAGGGCTGGGTCTTCTCAATGAAGGCATTGCACTGCCCCACATGAGCATTGAGGGCAGCCAAAGCCTCGGAGGTGCTGTAGTTGTTCATGCACTCAGCAAAGCGGGCTTCTGTCTCTGCCAAGCTATTGCGCAGCGCCACAGAGAGCTCATCATCAGCCAAGGTATCTGCCACGGTAACAACGCCACCAAGGTAACGCACGCACATGTTGAGGGAGCGGTTGCAGAGATTGCCGACATCGTTAGCCAACTCCGTGTTGTAAATCATCTTAAGGCGCTCCGGGTCATAGTCGCTGTCGTAACCGGTCTTGGTGTCGCGCACAAGGTAATAGCGCACAGCCTCGGGGCCGAACACATCGCAGAGGTCGTTGGGGTCCACAATGTTACCGAGGGACTTGGACATCTTTTCGCCCTTAATATTAAGCCAACCGTGTACCAGCAAGCGGGGCATCTGCTCATCTGTGAATCCCATAGCATGCAGCATGCAGAACCAGTAGATACCGTGGGCAGGCACCAAAATATCCTTACCAATTACCTCACAGGCAGCCGGCCACAGCTCCTCAAAGTTCGGAAGGCTGGGGTCGCCCTCTGCCAAATAACCGGCAAAAGAGATATAGTTGATGAGGGCGTCGAACCATACATAGGTTACGAAATCCGGGTCGAACGGCAGCGGAATACCCCAGCTAAGGCGATCCTTGGGGCGAGAGATGCAGAGGTCGTTCGTGGCGCGCTCGATGGCCATGAGCAGGTCTTGGCGACGGAACTCGGGCTGCACGCAATCCGGGTGCGTATTAACGAAGTTCTTGAGCCAATCGATATGAGCCGTGAGATTGAAGTACCAGTTTTCTTCCTCCAACTCAATCACCTGCCCCCACTCAGGGCCGAAATTGCCGTCTTCGCCACGCTCCTTATCGGTAAGGAACTGCTCTTGACGCACGGAGTAGAAACCCTTATATGCTTTCTTGTAGAGGCAACCTTTATCGCGCAGGTTGGTGAGAATCTTTTGCACACAGGCCTCGTGACGCGGATCCGTCGTGGCAGCCCAACCGTCGTACTGCAAGCCCAAACGCTTCCACAGTGCAATGAAACGCTCGGTGACGGTATCAGCATATTGCTGCGGAGAGATGCCGGCCTCTTCGGCCTTCTGCTGCACCTTTTGCCCGTGCTGGTCTACACCGGTAAGAAAATACGTGGGCTCGCCACACATTCGATGCCAACGAGCCAATACGTCCGCAAGGACCTTCTCATAAGCATGCCCGATATGGGGAGAACCGTTGGTATAATCAATTGCTGTAGTAATGTAGAACATAGCGGTGGCTATTGTACTATTTTCCCGCTCAGGTTTCAAGGCTAAATAATGGCACAGGCCTTTTTTGTATGTAGCTCTGTTAAAGTTTTTAGTTGATAGCCCATCAAATAGCAATTTGTGGAAGTACGAGTTACGAATTCCGAAGGACGAATTTAAGAGTTTCGCTCGCCTACGGCTCGCAGGGGAAGCGGAGTTTATTAGTCGCCTTGTGTTCCGCGCTTAAGGCGCGGGCGGCAGCTTATGCTAAGCTTTGCTATCTTTGCGCTGTAAGGCGCGGAACTCACAAATTCGTATATCGGAATTCGTAACTCGTACTTCTACAAACTTCCATTTATCAACTAAAAAGTTTAACAGAGAAATGCCCCTGCGGGGCATTGGAGGTCACAACGCCTAGGGCGCCGTGACGGTAACGGAAACCCGTTTTTCCGGCAGGTTGGCAGCTTTAATCAGCACCGTGGCTTTGCCGCTTGCCTTGCGTTTGGAGCGCACTACGGCCACAATACGGCCATTAAAGAACTCCTGCTTGGGGTCTTGCATGCAAGTTTGGTCAATAGGATTACCATTACAGAACCCCACAAGCTCTGCCGGGCCGTCAATAGAGAAGGTAATTTTTCTGCAGTCTGTGGGCACCACATAGCCATCGGCATCCACCACGGAGAGAGCAATGTAGGCGAGGTCGTGCCCGTCGCCGGAAATTTCCGTGCGGTCCACCTCAGCCTCTACCGCAACCGCTTTGCCGGTAGTAACACGAGTAGCCACAGCCCAAGGTTGCCCGTTTTTGCGCACCTCCACCTTCAGCTCACCGGGGGCATACACCACATCCTCCCACACAAAGCGGTGGCCATTTTTGCACACCTTAACCCCGGCTTGCGTAAAGTGGCCGCCCTCTCCCTTACGGCGCACTCCCAGGCTCTTGCCGTTCAAGAACAACTCCGCCTCATCGCCTGAGGAAAAACACATCACCGGCGTTACCTGCCCCTCGCGTCCCGGCCAATTCCAGTGCGGCAGCAAGTGCGCATAACGAGCCTGCGGATTCCAACGACTACGGTATAAGAAGTACGTATCCTTCGGGAAGCCGGCCAAATCAATCATACCAAAGTACGAGCTGCGCGAAGGTGCCTTGTTGCCCAATTTGCGGTACTCACGCATCACCGCCTTACGCTCTGCCGGCGGCAAATGCTTAATATTATTCTCAATGGAGGGGTCCTGATTATAGGGCGTAGGCTCACCCAAATAATCAAAGCCGGTCCACACAAACTCACCGGCCACATTCGGCACGGCATCCTGCACGGTAAACTCCACATCCGGGCAATACCCCCACCCCGGGGCAGACACGCCATAGGCACTCACCTGAAAAGGAATCACCCCCTCCCCCTTATAACCGCCCTGCACATCCCAACGCAGCGGGAACACGTAGGTATCTCGCGTACCGACGCACGATGCCGTCTCCGACCCGTAAAAAGGCATTTTGGGGCGTTTTTTCACATAATCCGCATAGCGGCCGGGCTTATAATTAAAGCCAAAGGCATCCTGCTTATCGCCAAAACCGTTGTAAGCACCATCCGCCGCATTGGTACCCACCGTAAAGGGGCGGGTCGAGTCGTAGCGCTTCATTTCATCGCGCAGGCGTTCTGCCACCTCGGCACCACCTTTAGCCGTAATCTCGGGCACCTCATTACCACCGCTCCAGGCAATAATGCAAGGGTGGTTGCGGTCTCTCAGCATGAACTGTCGCACATCCTTTTGCCACCATTCCTTCCAATAAATATGGTAGCCGTTGGTTTTATCGTATTTCTTGAGCTGCCAAATATCAAACAGCTCATCAATCACCAGCATGCCATGCTTATCACACAAATCAAGCACCTGCGGGGCGGGCGGATTGTGGGTCATGCGTATAGCATTGCAGCCCATATTTTTCAGCATCTCAATCTTGCGCTCATAGGCACGCTCATGAAACGCCGCCCCCAACGGGCCGAGGTCGTGGTGCTCGCACACACCTTTCAGCTGCACACGCTCGCCGTTCAGGAAAAAGCCCTCAGGCTTCCATTGAATATGGCGCACGCCAAACTGAGTTTCTCGCCGCTCCAGTGCTTTACCATCAGCATGCAGCATGGTCTCCAGCGTATACAAGTGCGGAGTTTCGCAGCTCCAAAGCTGCGGCTTCTTAAGCTGTAGCGTTTGCTTAACGGTTTGCGAGGCACCGGGCGCAAGCGTTACCTTCTTAGCCTCGGCGCGCTCTGCATCTACACGCTGCATCACCGTAATCACCGCCTGCTTCTTGCCGGTGTTGCGCACCGTTGTTTCCACGGAAACCGTGGCCAAATCTGCCGTCACCTTGGGCGTGGTCACATAAACACCCCATTGGTCGATATGGACTGGCTCCGTCTTCTCCAGCCACACATGGCGGTAAATACCGGCACCGGGGTACCAGCGTGTAGACAAGGGGCGATTCCCGGCCAGCACTGCCACCACATTCTTTTTACCGGCACGCAGGTGCGGGGTCATATCCACCCGAAACGAGGTATAGCCATACGCCCACTCCCCTGCTTTTTTGCCGTTAACAAACACCTGCGGACTCGACATCACGCCGTCAAAGTCCAAATAATAGCGCTCCGTCTCCGCATCAAAATCTGCCGGTATATTAAACTCACGGCGGTACCAGCCATAGCCCGCCCACGGCAATTTACCGGTTTCGTTGGGCTCCTCCGGCAAAAACTTGCTTTCTATCGCCCAATCATGCGGCAGCTGCACCTTGCGGAACCCCTTTGCATCAAATCCGGGCATCGCCTCGCGATACGAGGCCGGCATGGGCAAAGCCTCCTTGGCCGCATTGCGAAACTCCACCTCGCAAATACTGGCCCAATTACCATCGCCCGTTCCGTTGACGGTAATTTTTACAGACTCCACGCGGCGGTTAGCAACCTCCAGCACCGTCTCCTTACCCTTGGTGGTCAATTTACGGGTTTCCTTCTTCTTACCGTAATCCAGCACCACCACCACTTGCTTGGCGCGCTCGTTTTCCCACACAATACGCACAGAGGCCACCTGCTCTCGTATTTTGGGGCTCACGGTAAGGTGGTGGCCGGGCTTGCCGTCGTTGGCGCACCAGCGGGTCGAGGCATCGCCATCAATCGCCTTCAAGGCCCCGTGCCCCGCCTGCTCGGAGTCCGCCTTTACCACGCCGGACGCAGCAGTCGGCTCCTCCTTGCCGTAGTACTTAAACAACCACCCGTGGTCCAACGAAATACGCGTGGCAGCAGCAGCCGAGCCTGCGCTTACACACAGGCACACAGCCGACACTACCCCGCATATTCTTCTCAGCATAGGCAACAAGCCTCTATGAACGCATGGTAAAAAACTCAGAAGCGCACACCGCGTGCCGCAAACTCACTCATCAGCGCCTTGGCGGCAGGCGTGTTCACATCCTTATAAAAACGGTAAAGCCCCTTGCCGTTAAACTTAGCCTTCAGGTCAGCCTTAGCATCAATCAGCAAGCGAGCAATCTGCACCGCCACCGCCGGGGAGGCATCCTTGTCTACCGGAATAGCAAACAGGTAGCCACCAAAATGACGCTGCAACAACATAGAGGACTTAACATCCGCCTTCTTCTCCAAAGCCAGCTTCACCAGTTCCACATCACCACGCATCACCATGTGCAGCAGCAGGGTCTCGCCCTGGGTGCCCACACTGCGGTTGGGGCTAATACCGGCCTCCAACAGCTTGCAGATAAGCTCAGGCGTATAGGCATGCCAAGCAAAATCCCACGTGCGTGAGCGAGTCAGCAAATCCTTCGTACCACCCTCAATCAACACCATGCGCATCTCGTTATTGTAAGCATCCGGCGTGAGGTAGCAGAACGGGGTAACAGGGCCGGAACCACCCCACACCCAATCCATCATGTCAGCATCAGGGTTGGCGCCCTTCTCCATCAGCATGCGGGCAATCTGCACACGTGCAGCTGCCGTTTCGGGGGTCATACCACGCACCAGCAAGGCAATAGGCGTATCGCCGGGGAAACCGTAGCCCTTCCAGCCCATGGGGCGCATGTTCACATCTGCACCGTTTTTCAGCAACGCCTCTGCCAACGCCACATCGGCATAGTAACATGCGGCCTGCAAAGCCGTGAAACCACCGCCGGAGCATGCATCCACATCGCCACTGCGCGCCACATAGCGCAGCAACTTGGGCATCTCTATCTGCCACAGCTCCCAGCCCTTGTAATTGAACTGCGAGTAATGGCGCTCCCCGTAGCGCAGCATATCCTCAAAGCCCTTCTCCGTTCGGGCAGCCAAGGCCTCACACGTAGCCCTATCCGTTGCATCCCAGGCATACACCGTTGTTGCACATGCCAAGGCGGCGCCCATTCCCAGCAGAAATCTTCTCAACTTCATAGTCTGAACTCTCGTTATTTTATCGTGCGAAACCGTGTCGGTTCCTATACTTTTCTCTATTGTTACAAATCAGCCCCAAATGTCAAGTTTTAAGATTCGCCTTTTATCGCCATGCCATGCTTATTCAAGCGGTGCCAGGCGAGAAAAGCCCACATTCCGCCATCTGCAGCAGGTGCAAGCTTCACCACATCGGCAACTGTTCTTCACGTTTCCGAAAGCCCGTGAGCAGTTTTGCTATTGAGGAGGTCTTTTTACTAGGGCCGGGGCGGGCGTATCAGCGAGCAGCCCGACGGCGGCGGGCTGCTAAGCAAGCAAGAGCCAACAGGCTGAGTGTTGCGGTGGACGGCTCGGGCACAAGCGTCCATTGCGCCGATTCGGTGGGGTTGATGGAAAAGACCGTGCCGATAAAGATATCCTTAATACCCGCATAGTCCGTGCTGTAATAATCGTCCTCTTCTTCCCCTTCCCCCTCTACCAAGGTGCCGAAGTATATCTTATTCTCCTCCTTATCCAAGGTCACCTGCACGGAGAAGATTCGGTTCTCATAGTCATCGGAATCCGTCAGCCAGATGGTCGTCAGATTACCGTCGTTGTCGTACTCCACGGCCCACAGGGTGACGGAGTGAGCGAGATTAGCACTATCCGAATAGATTCCGAGAGATATGGGGGAACCCTCGAGGATTTCAGCAAAATTTATATCGCAGATGCTGACAGGGGCTTCTACTTCTTCGGCAGCAGGCAGCGTCAGGGAGGCTGCGGGAGGGACGGAGTCATCTGCCTCCGGCTCGGATTCATCCGGCGTTTCAACAGGCTCCTTGAACATCCAGTTGATTGTCAGAAAATTAGAAAGAGACTCCTTCGTGAGGCCATACCGGTCAAAGTAATACCCACTGAAATACGACTCACCCTTTTGGGCTAAGTTCGGAAGCGATACCGGAATCGGCACAGGTTGGCCGTCATCGTCGACCAAGTCATTGCGCTGCATAAAGAAGCGGTCCCACAAGGGGTCGCTTTCCGGGAGCACGGTCCAAGAGCCACCGCTCTCAGCGTTTGGGTCTGTGTTTGTGATATATTCGGAGGGAGAATACACACCGGAAATCCACCAGTTAATGACAGCAAGCGGGGTGCCGCCCGTGCCCGGCAGCTGATTATTTTCTATAAAGGTGTTCCAGATATCATCAAGCGTTGAAGGAGCATCGCTTTCAGGCGCGTTGGAACCATCTTGCCACCAAGCAATAAGATTCGCAGCCGAGGCGGCATAGCACATGTAATCATCAACATCCTTTTCAGGCGTTTTATCGATGTCGTACCAGCCGGAAATCGTTACGCCGGAATCTTGCGTTTCTGTGATGGTGAGTCCGCTGGCGGCATAAATACCGGTATACGGCAGCACTTCGCCCCCGACCTCTTCGGCAAAGGCCATACCGAGCGTGAACCCCAATGCTAATGCGAGATGGTGTGCGAGTTTCATGTGCGCAAAATTGATGCGTCCGGATTATGACAAATCCGGCACCCTATGTCAACCCGGGAGGTTTCCAACTGACGCAATAGATTCACCCCTTGAAATGGACTTCTTTGTTCGCACCGCAGATAATCTGATACCAGTCGAGGTCAAGGCTGGAAACACGGTGTCGAAATCATTACGCAAGCTGGTGGAATCAGAAAAATATGATGCTATTCACTCCGGTATCAAACTGGCACGTGCCAATATCGGTCGTTCAGACTCATTCCTCACCATCACCTAATTTCTGCGCTTTCCTGCTGAAACGCTATCTGAAAGCACGTCAGGAGAGCGCCATACGCTGCGAATAGCCCGCAAGGAAGAAGGAGCCACCACCCGCGATTGCAACGAGCAGATAGGAGGACACAAGGCATGATGTACGATGCAGAAGACAAATACGCAGATATCATCCATCTGCCCCACCATGTATCCCGGAATCACCCCCAGATGAGCATGGCTGATCGCGCTGCCCAGTTCTCCCCCTTTGCTGCGCTCACGGGGCACGATGCCGCAATCGCCGAGGGACGCCCGCCTCACAGACGAAAGACCTATCCTCGATGAGTCTGTGAAGCAGGAAATCTCCAATCTTCTCCAACTCGCCTCAACCGATTCCAACCTAGTCTTGAACATCGTCTATTTCGTCCCAGACACCCGCAAGGCCGGCGGCACCTACCTACATGGAGCTCACCGGGCGCATAAAAAAAACTTATACCACACGAGAAGCTGCTTATCATGGACACCGACACCCGCATCCCGGTGGAGGATATTGTAGAGGTTTACGAAAGCACAGAATTATAAGCTCCTCGCCTTGCTCAAGCAGCTCCGTCCCCCGGCGCGAGCCATCTGTTGTCACGGCGTAGGCTTGCCGAAGACGGAAACCGCCCCAACGCCGCGAGGTATGCGGCTTCTCTATCTTCTACAGGGGCGCTCTCGCCAGAGCGGGCGTAGCTGTGGCGAAGCCCCTTGCGGGAGTATTACGGGCACGAAATGCTGAAGGAGTTTGAACGTACGGCCTGCGAAAAAGGGTTGCTGTGAACGTTTTTATTCTTTACAGCCACAGGTAGACATATACATAGACCAATATGTATTTTCTTCCATCTTGGCATTTTCAAGTCCGAGGACAAAGGCGTCTGCCGCTTTATCCAGACGGTCCTGAGAACCGAAACTTCCTATTGCCTTCTGCAATGTGTTTTTTAGAGGTTCATTCGCACACACGTTTTTTATGCTGTTGCGGACAGATTTCATACAACATTCTCTTGTAAACTGTGCATTTATCCACTCACTATTTCTGAAGTGGGGTAGTCTAAAAATAATTCCTAACGCAGACGCATCGTTTGTGCTCAGCGTTTCATGCAGAGATTGTAAAAGTTCCTGCTTTTCCTTGGCATCCAGCACTTGATTACCTATTATTTTTTCCGTAGCATTTTTGAACGCAATGGCATATGGAAAAAAAGCATCTATCAGACAATAAAATTGCTTTTCATACACTTCAAATATTCTTTTCCACTGGGGGTTGTCTGAGCAATGAGTCCATCTGCTTATGATGATTGCCAGTGTTGCGCAATGTGTATTAAACTGGGTCGATACATCCGTCCTTTGATCCGGAGGTGGCAACTTACACTCGACCGGCGGTATGATTTTTATCTTTGACTTCGTTTCGGATATTACCGAAAAAGAGCTCAGCATTTCTTGCCGAAACTGAGCTTTATGTTGTACCCTGTTAGCGTCTATTTGATCAGCTGTAGCTTTTGCCTGCAGTTCTGTTGCCTTCATCTGTAAATACAATGTGTAGCATAGTCCAAGCAAGCCAGCTCCTCCTATTACGCAATTGATAAGATTTGCAACATTCTCGGTTATTCCCAATAACGGGGAGAAGATGCTAAATGCGCCCAATATTGTGAGCACCCCCAACAGAATTCCTATAACGTAGCCTTTCATCACCTGACCGCTTTGTATGTTAGATAGAAAAATAAAAATAATAGTGATAGGAACTGGAAATAAGTAATAATCTGGCAATTCTAGCGCTTGTCCACATTGCATAAACGTATTCGTTCTAGCTCCTGTATTCTTGGCATTACCTTACCTGGATTTTCACCTTACAGGTTCCCCAAGAATCCGGCCAATGCTGGTGTGGCGGTTACAAGTAGCTCCACACGAGCACGTGTAGCTGCTACATGCACCAGACAGCGAGCCCGGAGCTTAGCGTCTTCATCGACCATATACGGTTCCCATGTCTGATCATCCATGCTGACCAGAATCATGTAGTCGAACTCCAGTCCCTTTACTCGGTGGAAGGTAGAAATACGGCTGAGCTTGGAATCACGTGCACGCTTATTGGATTCGATGGGATCCGTTTCCACGCCCCGCTTTGCCAGCTCCTTGCGGTACTCATCCACTTTCTTGGCGCTCGGTGCTGCAATGCAAATCGCCGACGGCTCCACGCTCTTTGCTTGCAGATCCTTGATAGCCTGGGCGATTGCATTCATCTCATCGCCGGCATCAGCAAAAGTATGCACCTGCGGAGGCACGCCCTTGGTCAGCGATCTATAGCCCTTGTTGGATTCGGTACCGTTGTCCAAGTCATCCACCGTGCAATTATCCAGCACAGCGGTAGCCCACTTACGTGTTTCTTCAGTGGTGCGGTAGTTGATACGCAGGCGGCGGCTGCGACCGCGTACATTGATACCGCAACGACTTAATACAACCTTGCGGGAGTAAATGCGCTGATGAGCATCACCGGTGATGTACAGACCGTTTACTTCGGTAGACTTGTGCGACAGGATCTTGGCAATCAGCTTGTAGGCGGCGTTACCAAAGTCCTGAGCTTCGTCAACAATGACGTGCTCGTACATAGCAGAGATACGGGGATCTTCGTCAATAAGCCCGCACACAGCTGCGTACATATCCTCGGGCTCCATGATGCCCTGTTCCTTGAGCAAGGCACGGTATTCCTCGAACACCGGCCACAAAGCCTCCTTATCGGCCTTCCTCAGACTGATTCGGCGACCGGCGCGGCTCACTCGGTAATACTCAGCCAAGGTATTCACACCGTTGGCCTGAATCACATGTTTCCATTCCTTTTCAATTTCGGCATCGCTCATGCCGGTGGGACGTTTATTTCCATCCAGCTTATCCAAAGCGTCCTGCCAGGAATCTTCAGCCGCCTTCTTCACCTGCGGAATAAAGCTCAAGCGCACGTTGATGCCGCGTTGCTTCATGCGTTCGTGAGCCCAGGCATCCAGGTTGATAACCTCAATATGCTCCAGTTCATCAGGATCACAAAGTTTGGTCAGATTATCCTCAATATCCAGCGCAAGGTTCTTTGTAAAGGTCGTGAATAGCACCTTACCGGGATGTCGCAGCTGCACCAGTCTCTGAGCCAAATGACGAGCGCGGTGCATAGCAGCCACAGTCTTACCTGTGCCGGCGCCACCGGTCACACGTACCGGGCCGTTAAAATCCTTCTCCACAAGCACACGCTGATCAGGGTGCAGGAATAAGCGCCACTTATCCAGCGGATACTCAGCGGCAATCTTCATATCGTTCTCGTTATCGAACTTGAAGAACGACATCTGGGATGCCTTATTATCAACAGCAGTATCAATATCATCGGGGTCAATCTTGCTGCTGCTCAGGTAGGTGGATTTGACCGTATCGTAGTCATCGCCACTGGCAAGACTGAGCAGAATATCCACGCCACTACGACCAAGTGCCTCCTCCAGCATCTGGGAATCCTCCAGCATGGAATCAACATCCCGGTATGCCAGCAAACGGGCCAGCAAATCATCAGACACCGGCAGCAACTCATTCAGTTGCTCCTTGGTAACGTGACTCAAGAGCGAACCTTCCACCTCCATGGTTTGGTATACCGGGATTTCACGCACCACCTCTACCGTCTTGATAACCTGTAGCTCCAATGCACCGGATACACGGTTCACGTTCAATCGTCGGTTTCTGGCCCAGTCGTAGGCATCATCGTGATGATCCGCCCACAGCATGATATATGACTTTGGCTGTTCCGATAAAATCAGACGATAGGTATTATCAAGGCGAATGGAGCGGAACGAACGATCAAGCGGGTTATTCAAGCTCTCAAAATTCATTCCGTTGTTCACCTTACCCTGCATCAAGTTGCCGCATACCAGGAGAGCCTGCAACTTGACGGCCTTGGGCAACTTGCCCAGGGAGTCAAAGAAATCTTCACCCCATACAACATTCTTTGCGCTAATTGTCATGCTCCTACAAGTTCAATTAATTGTTTCAGTAAATCAGCTTCAGGTATCCGGCCCCACACAAATGTGCGCCAGCCCCACTGGTTCAGATTATCTGCCAGTTCTTCGTAGTCTTCGGTCAATATGGCCACTTTTTGCTCGGGCCATGCCACTTCCACGTTGCCGTCTACCACGACACCGTGATTATCGGTCACTTCATAGAAAAGCTCCGGTTGCAGCAGCGGCTGGTTCAGCAGCAAGGCTTCCCATGCCGTCTCCAAGCCGTCCAACATATCGGCGGTAAGGCCTTCTTGCTGGTGGGTAATCTGCTCCACTTCTTCGCAGCGGTAATCCTGCTGTCCCAGTTCAGGAGTGGTGGCACGGAAATGCGGGAGAATCTGGAGCATATTATACAGGCTCCAGAAGCCTCTCCACTTGCGCTGGTACTCGGGGCTATCATCCGTCTTATCCGAATCAAAGCTCAGGCGCACCACAGCCTGATGTAAGGCCCGCCCGTCCGTTCTGGACAACTGCCACAGTATGCGCCAAGGCGTCTGATCTACATAGTAGCCCAGATAATCGGCGCCGTCACCGCCGATCATGCTCACAGCATCATCAGAACCGGTGTTGATAACTTCGCGGGCCTGCTGCATACGCTGCCCCTTAACACGACCCGGCACACTCATCCCCATAGCCAGAATAGCAGCCGTGTACATCCATGCCTTTCGTCGCTCATCGTTTTCACCGTTCTCCAGCAAAGTCTTCAGGTTTACGATGGGCTTCAGCACGTTTTGATAAAGCTGCATATCGGGCTTGCATACCTCCATGTATGCTTTCGCCGGCGGATAATTTAACTGGTCAATCCACGGTTTCACCGGGGCATCCGGCAGACTACCGGGCGCACTCCCCGGCTGCAATGCCTCAATGAAATCATTCTGTATATCATCCCATGTCAGCGTCCACACGATATAGTCATCCTCCAGTCGAAGTTTTTCACGCTTCTCAATGTCACCGGAAACACGATTATGCTCCATGCTGGCGTG
>CAJGCZ010000014.1 GCA_904501975.1 uncultured Akkermansia sp. | reverse complement strand
GCTCCGGCGCCTCGGGACTCCGATTTTCTTTTCCCCATACCGGGGGCTTGCGCCCCCGGCTATGTGTCTGTCGTCCTCCGGACTCTTGAATTCCGTTCGCTACGCTCACATCAATGAGCCCCACAAATTGCTATTTGTGGGGCTATCAACTAAAAACTTTAACAGAGCGTTTTACGATTTCCAGGATATACCAGACAATCATTAAGACTGTCACTACTACTTTGGTGGTGGGGGTATTATTGACCATATCAGTAATGCCTGCCCCGGCTGCACCATGCCGCAGAAGCGGCGCGCTTATTATAATACCTTGAGCGTCAAGTAAAGTTTTTTTATTCTTTTCTATAAAAACTTCAAGCCGCTGAGCACTTACGCACCCAGCGGCCGAAAATTATGCGATAACCGGGCACCACCCCGGGAAGGGCTTGCACCCTACGCGCTTACTTTACACAATCCCCCGCACTTGTCAACACAAATTCAACATCCAACATTCAAAATCCAAAATCAAAAAACGCTGTAAGGAGGCCGTCACATTCTCTACCTCTGCCGCCTTGCCCGAGATACCGCCAAACACCGTTTTCAGCCCCGCAGCGATACCTTGCAAGCCGAAAAACATCTGGCCAATATCGGCCAACGCATCTTTTGTTTTTGCAGCAATTTTCCCCAGTTCTCCCGCCATCGCTCGTCCATCCGCGCCGATTGTAAATGTAACATCTTCTTTTGCCATACCTAAAAAAAGTTATATTTCCTTAAACATTTATTGACTAAAAAGAAAAAATCTGATATCCTCAAAGCATGGTGAGAAAACTGACACCTCAGCAAGCTTTGCGCGAGTATTTTCTGCACCGAATGGGTGAGCTGAAATACGTGAGCGGTGAGCTTGAGCGCATTCGCTCCGGTTGGTGGATCGGAAGAGAGGTACGCACGCGCGACCTTAAGAAACACACCGCTTTCCTCCGTGATCTCTGCCGCTTTATCATCGAGCACCACGACCTCTCCCAACCGACGCACACAGAACTGGCCACGCTGGAGCATGACCTGCGTCTCTTTGAAGCCGTCCACGCTGAGGTGGCAGAACGCTTGCAGCATTAGCCTCATCACTCCAAAAACTTCTCTGCCTTATCCCACACCGCCTGCCCCACATTCGCACAGATAAAGGCCGTCTTTCCCCCATTCTGCGCCCGTATATAGGCCGCAGACCCCCGCAGGAAGCAGCCCGCATCAACACGTTTCTCGGAAGTCGCAGCTTGCACTTTTCTCCACTTTAGCGGGTATTGCGATGTGATTAATAAGCACTTGCAGCTCGGTGCCGGGGGCGGAGGAGGAGGAATCCACAAGAGCCATGGCTAACCCACGGTGGAGGGCGGGTGAAAGGCAACTGCTGGTAATGCTGCCAACCTTGCGGTTTTGCGCATCGAGCACAAGGGAGCCCGCAGCGGGTGCTGTGTTGGTGGGTGCACAGGTAAGCTGCACCAGCTGTTGCGGGGCGTTTTTTGTGCGCAAGGCGGCGTTGCTGCCCAAGTATTCTTTACCGGGGACACACAGGTGCTGCAAGCCGGCCATGGCGGGCGAAAGCCCGGCGGCATCTTGCGCTACAGAGCGGCGGCCGGACTCCAAGCGCAGGCATTCTCCGGTCTCAGCCCCGCATGGGATGGCCCCGGCGGCCATGAAGCCCTCAAACCACCGAATGCCGGCATCTGCCCGACAATAAAGCACAAAGCCATCGGACAGAGTAGGCACGGCTCCGGCCACATAGCATGCACTACCCCACCGGGAGTAGGGGCGGAAGGTGTAGGTGGCGGGGTAGTCTTCCCCGGGCAAGGTGCGTGCATAGATGAGGGGAGCATCCGGCCCTTGCACGGAGAGGGCACACCATTGCTCGGTATCATTAAACAGCTCTACCCCACGAAGGGGAAGGTGCGCATGCAAGCGGGCCTCCACCACTTGCTCTTGCGAGGCCGAGCCCACGATGAAAAACTGCTCGGCAGTGCGGCGAGCCAGCAACACATGGTCTACAATCACACCCAACCTGTTGAGCAGAAGAGCCGGGCGAGCCGCACCGTCTTCCATAGAGGCCACGGAGCAGCTAAAGGTGCTCTCCAGCCACGCTAGGGCCCCTACCCCCTGCACGCGGAATTTGGAGAGGTGCGAGGTATCAAACACGCCGCAGGAGGAGCGCACGGCCAAATGCTCATCCACAAGGTCGGTGTAGCCTTGGGGCATGGTCCACCCCTCCACCTTGCCCATGCGGGCCCCCAATTTTTCATGCAAGGGGGTAATCGGAGATTGTTTCATCATGGCCGCATCATCGCACGCCGGGCGCGCGGAGTCAAGGAGTTAGAACTAACAATACCACAACGGGGCATAAAATGAGTGGGGTGTGACTTTCTTTTAGCTTGATAAGTGGGCGGAATGTGGGTAGAATGCGGGTAGTAAACCATGTACGACCAATATCTTCACGCATACGAAAAGCTTTCCTTGGGCACGGCAGGTGTCATCATGGGCGCGGTGCTGCTGCTGCTGCACGGCATAGCCTTGGCCAAACCGGAGGCCACCAAACAAGCGCTGCGCGAGGCAGCCACCAACACAGCGGCAGCCCAAAAGCTGCTGGTGCTGGATTTCATCTGGATTTTCCTGCTGTTGCTGGATGCAGACTGGAACCCGCTGAAGATGAATCTGTTTGACTTCAACAAAACACGCGGGTTGCTGCTGGTGCTCTGCCCGGTGATGTGTGGTGTGCTGCTGGTTTACAACAAGGGGCGCGAGCTACTGTTCCCGCGAGCCTTGGGGCTGTTCTTGCTGCTCATGGCTATTGTGCCGCTGACGGCTGCCTTTTTGAAGGACCCGGTAACGCGCCTGCTGATACCGTGCTGGTGGTACCCGGTGCTTACCTTGGCCATGTTCTGGGTGGCTAAGCCCTACCTTTTCCGCGATTGGATGAACAAGTTTACGGCCCACGGCACATTGTACACCGTGGTGAATGCCGTGGGTGCCGTATGGGGTGCAGCCATTGTGGTATGTGCGCTGTGTTTTTGGTATTAATGCCTGATTTGAAAACTTATGCAGAACGTTTGTGATACGCTGTATACGGCGGACTACGTGCTCACGCAGAACGAGGGGCGCGATGTGATACAGAAAGGCGCCGTAGCCGTGTGTGAGGATCGCATTTTGTGTGTGGGGCATACGGATATTCTGGAGATTTTGTACCCGGATGCCCGCCGTGTGGACCTGGGCAACGCCGTCATCATGCCCGGCCTAATCAATGCGCACACCCATGTGCCCATGAGCTTGCTGCGCGGGTACTCCGACGACAAGGCGCTAATGGATTGGCTGACGCAGGATATTTTTCCGCAAGAGGCTAAGCTGAGCCCGGAGCTGGTGGAGCTGGGAGCACGGTTCAGCATGGCAGAAATGATACGCACGGGCACCACGGCTTTTTACGATATGTACATGTGGGAGCGCTCTGTATTTAAGGCGGCAGATGCCATGGGCATGCGCGCCGTGCTGGGCGAGAGCGTAACGCAGTATTTCCCCTCCCTCTCCTGCAAGGACCAAGAGGCCTACTTTGAGCTGGTGCGCCAACAGGCGGAGGAATGGAAGGGGCACCCGCGCATTCGCCAAGCGGTGGTGCCGCATGCGCCCTACACCACCAACCCGGATTTGCTGCGCAAGTGCTATGCGCTGGCAGAGGAGACAAACTCCCTGTTCGGCATGCACTTGGCAGAGACACAGAACGAGACGGACACTTGCCTGAAGGAACACGGCATGCGCCCCATTCCGTACTGCCACAGCTTGGGGCTGCTGCAGCCGGGCAGCACGTTCTTCCATGTTGTGCATGCAGATGCGCAGGACTGGGAGCTGCTGGCAGAAGGCCACTGCGCCGTGGTGCACAACCCCGCCAGCAACATGAAACTGGCCAGCGGTGTGGCGCCCATTGGCTCCATGCACAAGTACCACATTCCTGTTGGCTTGGGCACCGATGGCCCTGCCAGCAACAATGCCCAAAACATGGTGCGCGAGATGTACCTAGCCAGCCTGCTGCAAAAGGTGAACACGCTGGAGCCCACGGCATGCCCCGCCCAAATGGCGCTCGACCTCGCTACACGCGGTGGCTCCGATGCACTGCACGAGCCTCTTATCGGTACGCTGGAGCCCGGCATGAAGGCCGACTTTATTGCGCTGGACCTCAGCTCGCCCAACATGCAGCCGGTGCACAACATTGTTTCTAACATTGTTTATGCGGCAACGGGGCTTGAAAACCGCCTGACGGTGGTGGACGGCAAAGAGCTGTACCGCGACGGCAAGTTCCTGACCTGTGATTTTGAGGCTCTCTCGCAAGAGATTCAGCAGGCACGCGCATGGGTACAGGGCTAATGCAGATGCCACTGGCGCAACTGCCGGTGGCGGCTATCGATTTTGAGTCTGCCGGGGCAGCCCCCGGCGAGACGGATTGCCCGGTGCAGATTGGCATTGTGCGGGTGAACACCCTCTTTGGCGAGGCGGAGTGCTTTACCTCGTACATTCATTGCGCTCGCCCCGTGTGCTGGAGCGCGGCGAAGGTGCATGGTATTACCACAGAGATGCTGCGCGAGGCGCCCACCTTTGCCGAGCTGTGGCCGCAAATTCAGCGTTTATTGAGCGGGTGCTTGGTGGTGGGGCACAACCCTGCTACTGAAATGCGTTTTTTGAGCGCCTTCCCCGGCCATGGGTTTGGCCCGTGGTTAGATACGCTGCTACTGGCGCGCAAGGCGATGCCGGGGCTGAAAGACCACTCCTTGGGCAAGGTGTGCGATGCGCTGCGCATTACCCCGCAGGTGGATGCCCTGGTGCCCGGCAAACGCTGGCACGATGCGCTGTACGATGCCGCCGGCTCGCTGGAGCTGCTGCGTGCCCTTACCCGTGGCCTGCACATGGAAGAGGCTCCGCTGCGCGGGCTTTCATTCGCCATCAGCGAATGATTGGAAGTACGAGATACGAATTCCGAAGGACGAATTGGAAAGTTCCGCTCCCTGCGGTCGCAGGTAAGGCAAAGCAGAAGCAACAGCTTGAGCTCCGCGCCTCAAGCGCGGGCGGTAAGTTTCGCCAAACTCAGCTCCCCACTGCGGCGCAGCCGCCCAACTCCAAATTCGTCCTTCGTAACTCGTCCTTCGTAAATCTCTATTGCTTTCCATTGACAAAGCGGGTTTGCTGTGTATAATGCCCGCCATGACGAATTCTTTACTCAGATTGGCCGTTGTTGCAAGTGTGTTCACCTGTTCTTCCTGCACCAATTTTTACCAAAAGGTAATGGATTACGGTGCCGTCTACTCCGGTGTTGAGGTGGCAGAGCCCAGCCACACATACGCCTACAACGGTAAAACATACATGAAGGGGCAGCGTGCTCAATACCGCCGCACCTATACAGACCCCAAGATTGTGCTTTATTCTGCGCCGGATCAATTCGAAAAAATTGCCGGCAGCGAGGGAGAAATTGTCTATCGCGAGGTTACGACACAAAACGAGCAGTCTGCTAACCCGTGGATTGTCTTGCCGGAACAGCCCACGCTCCTTGCAGTAAATGCCGACAATAAGGAGCAAAGCTATCCTGCGGTGGATAGAAATAGCCGCACCCTCACGCCGCATGCGCTGTATTGCTACCCGCTCGGTATGCTGACCGCCAGCTGTATCGATGCCCCGCTCACCGCCATCCCTGCCGGCATTTTGGGTGCCGTGTCTATTCCCTGCTTGCCATTCTTTGCATACCAGCAGCACGAGCAGCAGCAACTCCCCATGCCGCATCTCGAGCCCATGCCCCAACCGAAGAAAGAGGGGATTTGTAATTGACGATGTGCCATTTACATTTTTTACCTCCGCTCGCCTGCGGCTCGCAAGAGTAGCGTAGCTCGTGCAACCGCTTCGGCACCGCGCCTCAAGCGCAGGCGGTAAGTTCAGCTAAGCTCTGCCAGCCACTGAGTCGCAGCCGCCTGGCCTAACAAATTGTACATTGTACATCGTCAATTGTAATTGCCCCTCCCTCCTCTTCCGTTAATCTGCTCGCCAAATAGGGCGAGGAATGGTATAACATGAGCATGAAATGCGTACCTGCCATTTTCTCTCTTCTGCTTGGTGCTCTCAGCACAGTATCTGCCGCTACTATTGAAGCACGCCACACACATGGTGTGTTTTACCCCGGGCTAGAAGACCAAGCAGTGCTGCAATTAAAAGTTGTGGGCACACCGGGTGAAAAGATTAAAGAGCTCAAGTTCTCCTTGGGTGAATCTACCACGAAAGGGAAGATTAAGGCGGCAAAGCTTAGCTCCTCAGGCAACAGAAATTGCTTTACGCTGCACACCCAAAACCCGGTGCAGGAAAAAGCTGCCACAAAATCCGTGAAGGAGTCCTTCAGCTTCAAAACAGATATTGAATTGAGCGATAAACCGCTCTACCTGTGGCTGAGTTATGATATAGCCCCAACCGTTAAGCGCAATGCCAAGGTGGACGCCTTGTGCACCGAGGTGAAAATGGCCGACGGCTCGACCGTTGAACCGCAAGTGGTGATGGCGGAGGGAATTACAGAGCGCGAGGTGGGCAGAGTGTACCCCTTCCCATACCGCATTGTGCCCTATTATCGTCCGCGCTGGGTGAAAGGCTGGGGAAAATCCACCAAGGCCATTCATTTGACCCCGGAGCATTTTACTCTCTTCACGGATTTGATTCACTTTGCCTACAGCTGCGATGCCCAAGGCAAGGTAACTTACCAATGGGCCGGCGGCGGCGATAATAAGAAGACAGTCGACGGCGCCTTGGAGGAAATTAAGCGTCTGCACACAGAGGCGAAGTCCAGAGCACGCCTCATTGCCGGTTTCGGCCACATGGATAAGCAGCTCACACAGGTGATTAAAACCCCGAAAGGCCGCCGCACCCTGGCCCGCAATATGGCTAAATGGGCTATCGAGCGCGGCTACCAAGGTATTGATATTGACTGGGAATACCCGGACTCTAACCCTGAGTGGAATCAGTTTGGCCTCTTCTTGGCAGACCTGCGTGAGGAACTGGCCGGCACGGGCATTAGCATCAGCCTGGCTGCCTCTGTAAACTACCGACTGCCGACGCTGATTGTAACGGACCAGATTGACTTTATTCTCACCATGTCGTACGGCTCGCAGGCAGCGCAGCACTCTACCATGGAGCGCTACCAGCGCGAGGCCAACATTTGCCTGAACAAGCTGCACATGCCCAAGCCCAAGGTAGTGCTGGGCCTTCCCTTCTACAGCAATGAGCAGGGTAAATTGACAGACCAGTACGGCTACTCTCAAATTTATAACTGGTACCCCAACCTTAAACCGGATGTCAATACCTTCCGCGCTAAAAAGAAGGACGGCAGCGACGGCCCCATGCACTCGTTCAATGGCCGCAAATTAATTTCGGAAAAATGCCAGTGGGCTAAGGACAACGACTTTGGCGGCGTGATGATTTGGGCCTACGAAACGGATTTGCCCTTAAACCACCATGCTTCCTTAGGCCGTGCCATGTACAAGGTGCTGCGCCAACCGAAGAAAAAATAAGCAACCCAGACCATGAAAAGACAACTACCCTATGCGCCGTTTGCTGCGCTTTGTGCCGTGTGCCTGAGCGCATGCCAACTCACACCGCCGCCCAAAGAGCCGGCGGTGGTGCAGCCTTTTGTTTTTCCGGAGGAAATGACGGTGGAAGACCACCGTGCTGCTTTGTCCAAGGTGAAAGCATCTATAGCCGCAGGCGAGGTAGATATTGATAGCACACACGCCGTGAGAGATGCCGCCGGAGCGGGCGATGTGGAATACCTGCGCTACCTGATAAGCCGCGGTGCTAATTTGAAGGTGGACGACGCGGAAATCATCTACGGCAACTCCTGCATTGCTCCGGAATACGATTATAGTCCCCTTGCCCGTGCAGCCCGCCATGGGCACATAGAGGTAGCCCGCCTGCTGATTCAACACGGAGCCACGCTTCGCGGGGTCGTGGAGTGTATTGAAAACGACCGCTTGGAGATGCTGGAGTTGCTGCGCCAAGGCGGTGCCAACCTGCACGATGGCGAGTTTGAGGAGGATGGCCTCTTTTACCCTAACACCTGGCGAGCCGAATCGGAAGAGATGCTGCGCTACCTGATTACCCATGGCATTAGCCGCACGCTGAATCCGCGCTGTGGCGGCTTGGTGAGCTCCGAACCGGAGCACACCGCCGCCCGCATTAGCCGCTTGTTGCGCGTGGGAATATGGGGGCCGCATGAGCTGGAGGTATTCTTGAAGGAAAACCCGGGCGTATCGTATCCCCCCTCCGCCGATAAGTAGTAGGGGGAGCTTGGATTTGTTCCGCAAGCGCAGCGCGCCGAATGCTTGCTGTAGCCCCCTCGTTGCCATCGACATTTGACGGGCACCCCCGGCATAAAATGCGCCAAACCTTCTTCTTTTCGGGGTAAAATGGGCTTATAACAGCAAAAATGAGCCATTTTTGACAAAAAAAGACGAAAAATTACCAAATTTACAAAAAAAGTCTTGCATTACCTATCCAAAATATGTATAATGCCTGCGCACCAAGTGCAAAATCCGAAGCTCGGATGGCGGAATTGGTAGACGCGCTAGACTAAGGATCTAGTGGAGCGATCCGTGGGGGTTCGAGTCCCCCTTCGAGCATAAGTCAAGGAGTTACGTGAAAGCGTAACTCCTTGATTTTTTTTGTATATGATGCGAGCGCAGAGAACAGGATTCGCGAACTCGCGTAACGGCCAATATATGGCAGCCCGGCGGTGGAGCTGCGCCGCACGAAATGGGCACGATAAAAAGCGCGGGGCTTTGCAGCACCCGCGCTTTTCTTAGGAGATGACAGTAGAAGAACTATTAGATGTCGAGATCCAAATCGTCATCGGAGCCGAGAACGTCGGAATCGTCACTTTCAACTTCCTCACCGGAATCCTCGGCAGCGGCATCATCGGCTTCCTTCTCTTCCTTCTGGCGCTTGGCCATTTCGCGCAGCTCGTAATCGCGCTGGGCCTCAGCAGAGCGGGGCTTGGAGAGGAGGTAATCCTCTTCTACAAGGCCGGAGCTCTTGCGGGTATCGATGCGGAACTTATCGTAACCGGCATCAGCAAGGGACTCCATGATAGCACCGCTAAGAGCGGCACGCTCGTGACCATCGTAAACGTACATGATGAGCTCGCTGGTGTGCGGAGCCATCCAAGCGGCACGGCCATCCTTGGGAATGAGCACGCCCGTCATGTTGCCCTGACCATCGGAGCAGATACCCCATACAGCCTGCTCACCGTTTTCCTTAGTGAGGGCAATGTAGTACTGCGGGTAGGCATAGGAGAAAGTCTTAACAGTGGAGTTGCGCAGCCACTTCTCGAGGGCGCGGCCGGCACGCTCGGGCAGAGCACCCATTTCCAACACATCGCGAGAAATCGGGCTGGAGGCATCATTGTGGCTATATACGGCAACGGCAGAGCTGTTGTGCAGCTGCTTGGAAGCCTTAACGGGAGAGACGGGGCTGGAGCAGGAGCTGACAGTAAGCGTAGCAGCAACGGCGCAGCAGGTCAACGCAATATTCTGGAGAAGGGGAAAATGTTTCATGACGTTTCGGTGTTCCTTATTCTATCCAATGAAAGCGGGTAATGACAAGCAAAATCTTGTCAAAAAGGCATTTTTTTTTATTTTTGTGGATTTTAGGCTCTTTATTTTGGCATCTTGCCATGTTAAATTGCGTTTCTAACACAGAATAGGCTTGACGAATAGGCAACGCGCAGTCAGAATACAAATGTTATGAAAATTCGTGGTATGAAAAATTTTAAGAAAAACGGCTATAGCATAGCCGCTTGCAGTGCAATGGTGTTAGCTTTGGCCTCTTGTGGCGAAGATACCGGTTCTCAGGGAGCTGCAATGGATGTGAACAAGGGCGCAATGGCTCTGCAGCAATCCTTGCAGGGTGGCACGCAGTCTACCGAGGAGGCTGTTTCCCCGGCCAAGCAAACACGCGATGAAATTTTCAACCTCTTTGTTTATAATTTGGCACCCAAGCTGGCTTCTCCCAACTCTGCCGTAGCCCCGCAGATTAAGGAAACCCTGCGCTTGCTTAACGAGCTGTATGAAAACGAGAAAGCTACCAACGCCGGCACGGCCGACCGCGTGAACATGGCTTTTACCATTGCTGAGATGCGCCGCTCCTTTGGTGCTTGGAATGCCGCCATTAGTGAATATGACCGCACGCTGGAGGACTTTAATGCACTGGCAGACGATGTGAAGAGCCAGGCCGGCTCCGCCTCGATGCTGAGCTCCATCTATTATGGCAAGGCCTATTGCTACCTGCAGAAGGGCGATTCAACCAACGCTTTGGCTCAATACGATTTGCGTCTGCAGAACGACGAAGCCCGTGCGGCCTCCCTCTTTGGTGAGCGAGCAGAGAAGAAAATGACAGATTTGGAGGCCGTGATTCTGCATGACCTCATCTCCTCCATGCGCACGCGTGCCGAGTGCTTGGCCCAGACCGACCCCGAGGAGGCTCGCACCGCCTTTGCAGAATACATTGACCGTGTGGATGATTTGATGTATTGCCACCAAGCCGCCACGCACATGCAGTACATTCGCTTGATTTCATCTGCTGCTAACCTGGAAGCCCGTTGCAACAACAATGACAAGGCTATTGAGTACTGCGGCAAGGTAGCCATCCACTGCCAAAATGTGCACAACGGCACCAACAATGCTTCTATTCGCCAAATGATGCTGCAGCAAATTAAAGTTTGCCAGGAAATGGTAAACAAGCTGCGTGCAGGCGAGTCCATTGAAGAAACCGCCCCTGCTCCCGAGGCTGCTCCCACGGAGCCCTTGCAGCAGGATTTGCCCGAGCTCCCCAGCACCGAGCCCGCAGCTCCTGCCGCAGATACCCCGGTAGCCGCAGTAACGGAGCCCGCCCCGGTAGCCGCAGAGCAGACTACGGCAAAGAGCACGAAATCCACCCGTAGCAAAACGCGCAATCGCCGCTGATTTCACCCTGCATTTTTCTCCCGTGGCTTCGTTCATCATCTCACAATCGGCCCTCAGGCATAATGCCGAGATTCTGCAGCAGGTAGCAACCGAATCCGGGGCGCACATGTTGCTGGCACTCAAGGCATTTTCCACCACTTCCTGTTTTGAGACGATTCGCCCCTATGCAGCCGGGTGTTGTGCATCCGGCTTGTATGAGGCTCGCTTAGCAGCCCGGCACATGGGCGGGCACATCGCGGTCTATTCCCCTGCCTACCGCGATACAGAATTGACGGAGTTACTGGAGTTTGCTCACCATATCGATTTTAACAGCGTGCCTCAGTGGCAGCGCTATCGCGAGCAATGCCTGCGCCATCCGCGTGTGGTAAGCGGCGAGCTGCTGCTGGGGTTGCGCATTAACCCCTGCTACTCTACGGGGCATACTGCTTTGTATGATCCGTGTGTGCCGGGCTCGCGCCTCGGGATTCCGGCCGCAGAATTGGAGGGAGTGGACCTGACCGGCATCTCCGGGCTGCACTTCCATACCCTCTGCGAGCAGGGTGCCCAAGAGTTGATTGACACCTTCCGCGCCTTCGAGAAAAACTTTGGCTCCCTGTTGGCCTCGCCCCGCATTAAATACCTTAATATGGGCGGCGGGCACTGGATTACCAAACCGAACTACGACCGCAAAGCGCTGATTGCCCTGATTCGCGAGGTGCGCGAGGGCTATGGTGTGGAGGTATTCCTGGAACCCGGCGAAGCTTGGTGCGTGCACACGGGCGTGCTGCGCGCGCGCGTGCTGGACGTGTTTGACTCCCTAGGCTACCGCCATGCTATTTTGGATGTGAGCGCCAGCGCCCACATGCCGGATGTGCTGGAAATGCCCTATCGCCCGGATGTGTTTGCCGTGCGCCCCGCAGGCGAAGCGGAGGGCTCCCCTGCCCTAACCCTGCCGAATGAATCATACGCCCCGGCAGAAGAACAAGGTGTGTTGCCGTATTCTTACAGGCTTGGGGCTCCCACCTGCCTTGCAGGTGATGTGATTGGCGATTTCTCTTTCTCCCACCCCTTAGAAGTGGGCGATGAGCTTATTTTTGACGACATGACCCACTACACCATCGTCAAAACCACCCATTTTAACGGTGTGCCGCACCCGTCTGTGCAACTTTTGCAGGAAAATGGTGCAATTTCCACCGTTTGCGCGCTCAATTATTCCGATTTTGAGCACCGTTTGGGCTAATTTGTGGCTAAATTTGCTAAAAAATGCACTTTTTTGCAAAAAAATCGAAAAAAATACAAATTAAATCTTGACTTTCCTGCTCCATATTGTATAATAAGCGCACCGCAACACAGCGGAACAAACAAAACAAGGCAAAGCGCCCGTAGCTCAATTGGATAGAGCATCTGACTACGGATCAGAAGGTTTGGGGTTCGAATCCCTGCGGGCGTGCTCCTTCAACAAAAAAGACGCCGGAACTTTTGAACAAGTCCGGCCTTTTTTGACTCTAAATTTTGTGTGGTTTCCACACAACGACATGGGGGCGTCCCGGTTTCGACTGAACATTCGAGGCGCCGGCTGCATGTGGAGGTTGATCGGCTGGCCTCCTTAAAAGCCGCTCAAACGATTAAATGCCTATTCCAATAACGAATACGCAATGGCTGCTTAAGATTAGCGCCTAGACCCGATTCCTGACGCCTACTGGGGAGGACGGTCACTAGCTTTAGTAGGCAGGTATACGGCGGGGGAACCGCGCCGTATATGACATCCACAGGTTCCTGGCTATGGCGGAAGGCTGACGCAGAGCGGACCGCCGGCGAGAGCAGCTAATCTGCGTCTGAACATGGAGATGCTTGCGTCAACAGTGTTTAGGACAGGGGTTCAACTCCCCTCGCCTCCATCTCAAATACATAAGGAATCGCTGCGAAATGCTTAATTTCGCAGCGATTCTGTTTTGTAATAGCAGAAAAATATTATTTTATAATAATCAACTCTATTCTGTCGTCTACAAGCATGGATGCTAGTTGCATTGATGCTTTGTACGTGAGCGCAGCGAACGGAATGTGAGAGTCCGGAGGACGACAGATACATAGCCGGGGGCGTAAGCCCCTGGTATGGAGGAAAAGAAAATCGGAGCCCTGAGGCGCCGGAGCGAATGCGACGGCAACGAGGGCCGACAGAAAGCGTGGTTCTTAACATGCCATGTGCACACATACGGAGCCGCCGCTCATGGCTTCGGGCTTACGCCCTCGCCCTTATCTGTCGGCCTTCCGCGTCTTCGGCTGCGCCTCAGCTGCTACAGGGCTCCATATAATTTTCATTCGTTACCGGGGGTTCTCATCTTCGGCCACGCCTCGATGAACCACCCCGGCTACTGTCTGTCGTCCTCCGGACTCTCAAATTCGGCTCGCTGCGCTCGCAGGCATTGACTCGCCAAACTCCCATTTATCAACCGAAAGCTTAAAAATAGCTATATATTAAAACTTGAGCTCAACAATATGAGCAGAAATCGAGAAATTGCCACAACAAGTTGAAACAACAGAGGGACTTATCGCAAGTTAGCGACATACTTTAGGCATTACTCAAAAAGTCAACAAACAAAACACAATAACTCAACAGATAAAAAGGAGAAAACGCAATAGCCCAAACTTGTGTTTCTGGACTATAAACGTACAACATAGCGTCGACGGAGCGTTTTATATTATGAAGAGCCTATTTTAGAATAAAAAGCGTTTCTTTCCGTTTTATTAGCTTAACTGCTAGTTCGCACGATGAGTCAAAGTCAATATATCGAAATAAATCTTGTAGGAATCGACGAGCAGAAACGTGGGGAGTTTGAGAATCAAGCATTCTTGAGCTCTCCGGGTTTGTTGCGTAAACCCTACTGTTGTTTGCACGAATGACAGTAGCGGAAGCGCTGCTGGGGTCGGCTTTAAATTCAGCCTCAGTCAATTCGCTATAAGTTCCATCGTTATGAATTTTAATAAACACGGTGTTAGTAATAGTTTGAAGTTACAATACCAGCACGGAGACACCCCTTTTTTACTGGTAAGACAGAGTATACAATGCTCTATGAAGCGATGGAAGTCAAGAAATATCTGCATTTTTCAGTAATTACTTCTACCGATGATTCTAACTTGACTTAATATATTAATCCGCGTAACATCCTTTGTAGATAAAATGCGACGCATTATGAAGCAGGAAGACATAATTTATGTAATGAAACAAGCAGGGCATCCTGTTACCCCTAAACAAATATTAGATTTGCTGAAAGCCAACAATCGTGATTATCCTAAAGGTAAGACCCCTCAACAAACGATTGCAGCAAAACTATATACCTCATTAAAAATACAGGGAGATAAGTCACCTTACTGTAAATTTCACCCTACCAAAATGTTGTTTACAGTTAACCCTAACTATTGCGAAACAACTACAAGCATATCAGCCTCGTCTAAATCCATAATCAATAAAAACGAAGCGACATACTATTCATTCACAACCTGCGCAGAAGCGATATTAAAACAAGAACCTAATAATGCACCTTTGCATTATCGCGAAATAACGCGCAGAGCTATCGAACAAGGATTACTCTGCACTCAAGGAAAAACTCCTGAAGCTTCGATGTATGCCCAAATTCTTTCTGAAAACAAGCGTAGAAAAGCGCGAGCAGAAAGACCTAGGTTCATATGTTACGGACAAGGAATGATAGGTTTGATTGTCCATGGCGATGATAGTTTGGAGGAACAAATAGAGAAAAAAAACCACGAGACCAAACAGAAATTGTTAAAACAAATACGGCACATGGAACCCCAAAAATTCGAAGAACTTGTCACTTTAGTTTTTACGAAAATGGGATTCAAAGAAATGATAACAACTCCATTCAATAAAGATGGAGGTGTGGATGTCCGTGGAATTCTAGAAGTTGAAGGAGTCATCAATATAAATCTTGCAATTCAAGTTAAACGAATTTCCCAAAATGTGCAGCGACAGGTTGTCGATGCGCTACGAGGATGTTTAAGTGCTGGAGAGAGAGGGGTGATTGTTACCTCTTCTGACTTTTCCAAGGCTGCACAAGAAACTGCTCGAGATAAGACAAAAAATTGCTTCATCGACCTCATCAATGGAGAAGCCTTTGTTAATTTAATGGTTGAACATGAAGTTGGTGTAAAACGCAACGAATATCAAATCCTATATCTCAGAGATTTAGATACTCAAGATGAAAACTAGCGGCTGTTTTTAAATGCATCGATGTCGCAGAGAGCATCAGAACTCACCCGTTTTGGGGCAAGTCAAAACATTTAACCTTGCTCTTTTTCACTCGCAAATGAGAGACAAACACACACCTTGCTCAATGCGCGGAGGGTGAGTGCAGCCGTTCGCATCGTCTTTCCAGCGACAAAACTCATCCAACTCGTTCGGAGTTAGCCCTCTACTTTTCCTTCTCTTCGGAGCGTTGCATGGCCGGAATGGCCTTAAAACGAGTTAAGAGCGCTTGGGGCATCATATAGGTGGGCTGATGAATACGATTAGTGGAACGGCGGTAATAATCTGCCTTTTCTGCGGCGGCTATGCCTTGAGTGAGCGACATGGAGCCAATGACCCTCCCCTGCGCATCCAAGCGGCTTTCTTCCATCATTTGCGCCACATACTGGCAGCTGATCAACAAAAGCAAAGCACAAGGAAGAAGCTTAACGATGGGAGCAAAGCATTTCATACACAAACCATAACAAAAAAAGCATGCATATCTAGCCTTTATTTTAAGCGCAGCTCCCAAACGCAGTGGTAAAGGCTCTTTTAGTATTGGAGCATGGACCCAATCCCCCCAAAAAACTTGCATTTTACTTTGTCTCCACAGCTGCTTTCAACTCTTGTACCGAGACCGGTTTCAATTTACCATCTACGGCGAGTTTTTGCAGAGCACGGAAGAAAGCATCAAATATTTCTTGACTCACAGCGGCCCAACGAGCACGGTATTGCTCCTCTGTTTCATGGGGCTGCTGCTTCTGCGGCGTGGGGTTGCGATTAATACGAATGGCGGGGAGAAGCCCCTCTTGAACCTTGATATAGGCACCTCCGTTGTGTACATAGTCCAGATATATGCACAGATAATCATCCCCCAAACCAGCAGTATCGACTAAATCACCCTTGCAGGAGCCTTTCCAGCGGATTGTTCCGGAAGTAAGCGGGCGCAATGCATCCATATACGGGCGAGCACCATCCTCCGTTATGGAGCACACGACAATGTTATGCCATGACACGTGCTCCTGATGAAAACCTTGACGCAGGGAATCCACCAAATCCCCGTCTTTCATGGAAATAATCTTGCCGTTTTTTATGTAAGGATGCAACATGCGTAAAAACTCTGCAAATGCCCGCTGCATATTCTGGGCAATATCCCCGCTATCCGAAACTTGCAAAACAATCGAGTTGTCCCGAAAATAACGCAACCGCGCATGCGTGGGGCCCTCCAAGGTAATCAGGCGCAGCGTAACCCCTGCTTTTACCTCCTGCGATTGAGGGCGCACGCTGAGCTTACCTTCCACATAAGGAGCCAGCACTTTTCCCCAAGCTTTCGCATATTCCAGATTTTGCGGGGAGCATACAATCTGCACATCGCTCCAATCCATGGTGCGGTAGGCAACGTGGTGATCCAACGCCGCTTCCAAGCGTTCCGTGCTCACCGGTTGCAATATACCGTCTTGTGTAAAAGACTGTAAAGCCCGTACAAATGCTTCAGTATGTACCTTGTTCTCCCGTTGAGGCCATTCCACATGCAAGGTTGTTCTGTCTTTCGAATAAAAATACAAAGTCGGCCTAGACTGGGTGAACAAACTCATGTCGATACGGAGATGGTGGGGGGACGATTCTGTCTCGCTCTCATTGCCGAAAGTTTCCTCTTGCCAGACAATGTTACCGGGAATCATGGGGCGCAATCGGGAGATTAAATGCTGAGCCTCTTCACGGTGAGTGTCTGTAGATACGACCACTACATGTTCCCATGTAATATCTTGATTCGAAGGCCGGGTTTCAGCCACAGCCATCATGGAGGTGAATAAAAGCAAACTGAAAAGGTTAAGGGGCTTCATATCAGGCACGGAGTTACGCTTTTTATATCATACCGCCAACACGGTTTCAAGCCTTCTTTTGCGGGTTTCTTCGTCCATGCGGCTTGGAATGAATCCGACACAATTGATGCTGCACCCTGCCTAAACACACATTTGTATTGCCTAAAGGTAGGCACGGCCTTATACTAAGCCCATGCCAAGAGATACCTTCCGGATTCAGGAACTTTTTATCCATGCCGTTGAGCGAGGGCAAGAGGAGCGTGTCAGGCAATACCTGCTCCAAGGTGCCCGCATCAACCACCGTTCACCCGATACCGGAGAAACGGCCTTACACCTCATCATGGGCATGGAGCCTTGGCATGCAGGGCATGATGGCGTGGTCAACACTCTTTTAGAAGCCGGTGCAGATGCCAATGTTACCGACAACGACGGGAGGACTCCCCTACTCAACGCGGCGTGGAATGGCAGAACACAGGCTATTCGTTTACTGCTGAGCTATGGCGCCAAGGAAACACTGAATGTGTGTGACGCTACAGAACACATTACCCCCTTGCATGCCGCTGTGATTGCTTGCAGAGATTTTGGAAATCCGGCCTCCGTTGATAACATCTCGCTTCTTCTTGCCGCCGGAGCAGATGTAAATAGACCTGATAGCGATGGGTGGACACCGCTGCACTCATGCGCTTGCTACAATCTGCTTTCCCCGGCGCAACTGCTCTTGGGGACCGGAGCCAATCCACACCTTCAAGATAAGCAAGGATTGCGCCCGGATGAACTGGCACGCCAATATCAACATGGCACTTTGGCCGATTACCTTCAGCTGGCAAGGGCGCAAGGATAAAGAACATCACTCCAACACGCGGGCATCGAGCTCGCCGGAGGAAAGGGTAATATGCACGGTGGTACCGGCGGGAAGTTCCGTAGCTGAGCGAGCCAAATTGCCATCAGGTTTGCGCACAAGGGCAAAGCCGCGCTCTAAGGCATTTTGAGGACTGGCGGCGAGTATACGAGCTTGCTGTACATCCAAAGCAGCGGAGCAGGAGGCTATTTTATTGGCAGCAGCGGCTCCCATGCGGGCGGTGTAAGAGGCTAGAGCCCCCTTCTCTCCCTCGAGGCGGGCTAGGAGAGCACGAGGCGATACGCGAGCTGCTAATAGATGCAGGCGCGAGGTAGCGCGGGTATGGCTATCTCTACATGCACGCAGCAGCTCATCCTCCAGCGCATCCAATTGCTGGGCACGGGTAGCAATGATATTCAACGGGTGCATTAAAGGCCCCTGCTCTGCCACGCGCAAGCGCAAGCGAGCATGCTGCAGAGCGCGCACGCAATGGTTCTTCAGGCTGTTTTCTAATTGCAGCAAGCGGGCAGACAGAGCGGCGGCATCCGGGGTGGTAAGCTCAATGGCGGCAGTGGGGGTGGGGGCTCGCAAATCTGCCACAAAGTCGGCAATGGTAAAATCTGTTTCGTGCCCCACGGCGGACACGATGGGAAGCCTACTGGCAGCAATGGCACGCGCCAACACCTCTTCATTGAAACACCAGAGGTCTTCCAACGAGCCGCCACCTCGTGCGATAATAAGGTAGTCTACCTCCGGCAAGCCGTATTGTGCCGCGTTGTTCCATTGCTCGATGGCCTGCACAATACCCAGCTCTGCCCCCTTGCCCTGCACTTGCACAGGCAACAAATAGGCGTTTACCCACGGTGCGCGCGACTCTAAACGGTGGCGCATATCCTGAATCACCGCACCGGTGGCAGAGGTGATGAGACCCACGCTCTTCGGGAACTTTGGCAAAGGCTTTTTGCGAGAGGGAGAAAAGAGCCCCTCAGCCTCCAATTTGCGTTTAAGCGCCTCGAACTGCTGCTGCAGGGAGCCTAAGCCGGCCTCGCGCACGGAGCTTACAATGAATTGCAGACTACCGCGCCCCTCCCACACGGTGGCTTTGCCGGTGAGCTCTACCAGCATACCTTCGCGCAAACGCACGCGAGAGTATTGCGCTTGGTAGCGGTAAAAGACACATTGCAACTGGGCAAAGGTGTCTTTCAGCGTAAAGTAGGTATGGCCACTGCCGGCCATTTTGCAAGAGCCTACCTCACCCACAACAGTTTGCTCGCCTACGCTGTACTCAACGGCAGACTTTAGGCGAGCAACCAGTTCTGTAACACTTAGAGGCATAGGGAGCTATCACTCCGCGGGTACCAACGCGGCGTTGGGGTCTGCCCAATCCGGAGAATACCCCTTCGCATAGCTAAACAAATCGCGGTGGATGTACTCGTAGTACAGCTCGCGTTGCTCTTCGTCCAAGCGGTTCCAAATGGCCACATTGAGCGCGCGCGCTACCTTCTGCATCATTTTGAGGGTAAGCTGGCGTCCGGTTCTGGCCTTTTGCACCTGTTTGTGCGTAAGCTGTTCCAAGGAGACATCTACCAAATCATGGTTATCCAGCCCCCAAGCGAGCATGATGTCGTCTATTCGCTGAGGGCCGTGGTTACGTTCGTTTTGTTCGTTCATCTTTAAGGATTATGGGTTAAAAATTAGAGACCGGGCACGTGACGCACGTAAAAGCCGGAGCATTGACGCGGGGTCTTGTACCAACGCGGGCCGATACCTTGCCTGGAACCGGATGTATCAAAACGCAGGCCGGCCACCACTAAGAAAACATGGCCGCGCTTGACGTAGAGGGTGAGCCATTTGCCGAAGCCGGGCTTGCCCCAGCTTAAAAATTGTCTGCTGGAGCGGTACTGCAAGCGGCCCATCATACGAGCCTCGCGCAGCACAAAACCAACGGAACCGGAACAATCATACGCCGTATCAATATGGCGCCCGTGCCCACCGCCGTGGCGATAGGGACAATGCACAATACGATTACCGGCGGCAATAACTCTCTTGATATGCTTGGGAGCCTTGGAGGGCGCCACTGCCTTATTCCCGCGCAGGTACGCGGTGTAGCCTTCCACATACACATATTTGGGAGTGGAGGCATCCTGCTGCAACTGTTGCTGCTGCTGACACCCTGGGACAGCCACTAGCAACACTACAAGCATCAGTGCGGTTAGGAATCGAATCATCTGTGAGAGGTTTTGGGTGATGAGAGAGGTGTGCCCGCACTTTACCACACATATACCTTTTAGGCAAGGCGAATCCAACAATTTTTTCGTATTTTATTGACTTTTTACTCTTGATGTGGCTGATAATGCAGCTTTTAGCACACATAGAGCAGCGAGAGAAGGATGCTTTTGCTCTCCCATTATTATTTACCACTCTTAAATAATCAAACGGCGCACCTCCGGGGCTACCGAAGATGCGCCTAAAAGGATTGCGGGGATAGGCGATATTAAACCAAGCCCTGGTCAATCATGGCGTCTGCCACCTTGACGAAACCGGCAATGTTAGCACCGGCCACGTAGTTGATGAAGTCACCGGAGGAATCCGGGGAGAACTCGCGAGCGTGGTTGTAGGCGTTTTCGTGAATATCGCGCATGATGCCGTGGAGCTTGGCGTCCACCTCCTCGGAGGTCCAACGCAAGCGCATGCTGTTCTGGGCCATTTCCAGACCGGAGGTAGCAACACCGCCGGCGTTGGCAGCCTTGGCCGGACCGTAGAGAATACCGGCCTGAAGGTAGGTATTGATACCTTCCAAATCGGTGGGCATGTTGGCACCTTCTGCTACGAGCATGCAACCATTGCGTACCAAAGTGGCGGCTTCTTCGCCGTTGATTTCGTTCTGCGTAGCGCAGGGGAAAGCGCAATCGCAGGGAACGCTCCAGGGGCGCTGACCCTCGAAATACTGAACACCCTTGAAGGCTTCAGCATATTCCTTGATACGGCCGCGGCGCTCGTTCTTGAGCTCCATAATCCAAGCCAACTTCTCTTCGTTGATACCCTCGGGGTCGAATACGTAGCCGTTGGAGTCGGACATGGTAACAACCTTGGCGCCAAGCTGCAGAAGCTTCTGCACCAAGTACTGAGCCACGTTGCCGGAACCGGATACCACACATACCTTGCCCTGCAGGTCGTCGCCCTTGGTGGCGAGCATGTTCTGGGCAAAGTATACACAGCCATAGCCGGTAGCTTCGGGACGAATAAGAGAACCACCCCAGTTGAGAGCCTTACCGGTGAGCACGCCGGTAAACTCGTTACGCAGGCGCTTGTACTGACCGTACATGAAACCGATTTCGCGGCCGCCTACACCGATATCACCGGCGGGAACGTCGCAATCTGCACCGATGTGGCGCTGCAATTCGGTCATAAAGCTCTGGCAAAAGCGCATCACCTCTGCACGGCTCTTGCCTTTGGGGTCAAAGTCTGCACCACCCTTACCACCGCCCATGGCGAGCGTGGTCAGAGAGTTTTTAAATACCTGCTCAAAGCCGAGGAACTTCAGGATACCCAAGTTTACGGAAGGATGGAAACGGATGCCACCCTTATACGGCCCGATGGCGCTGTTAAACTGAACACGATAACCACGGTTAACGTGAATCTTGCCTTGATCGTCTGTCCAGGGCACACGGAAAATGATAGTACGTTCAGGCTCCGTAATGCGCTCCAGAATGCAATTATCTTCGTACTTCTTGTTGGCGGAAAGCACAGGGGCGATGGTAGAAATCACCTCTTGCACAGCCTGCAGGAACTCAGGCTCAGCGGCGTTTTTGGCGCGAACCTGCTCCAGCACTCGTGTAGTATAATCAGTCATATTTGTTGTGCGACTGGGTTCCTCCGCAAGCAAAGCTAGGTCTGCCTGCAGCGGGTCAGCGCGCGGATTATACCAAAAAGTTTTGATTTGAAAAGTCTTTTTTTTGAGAAAATTACTAACACCCTCAAAAATAATAACTTATCATTGATTTTTTTCTACAGCAGGTAGAAGCCCGGCGGAGCGCAAGTCCGCAGCCAATTCCTGTACGGCATCAAGGGGCAGCAAATCGCTGCTCAATACCATCGTTTGCTGCGGAGTCACCAGAGTTAAGCGGCAAGAGGCAATACTGTTGGCATCCGTCTCTTGCCAATCGCTCTCAGTGACAGCACGCCAAAGGAGGTGTTTTTTACCAAAGAGAGAACAACGCGTGATTCCCTCTGCATCAATTTTATAGCACAAGGCTGCATAGTATACCCCCCATAAACAACAAGCAACTCCGGCCGCCACCAAGCACGTAAGCAACAAGGGACTTAAGGTGCGTGTAAACGGCACATAGATGCAGGCAAATAATACCAAGGCAATGCAACCCCAGTAAAAAGCAAAATTAGCAGAACGAATGGTGCGGGCGAGCATAAGAATAAAGAAAACGGGCAGGAACGCTTAACCGAAGATTCCGAATGCGCCCTGCCCGATGATAGATGTAAAAAAAGATTACTGAGTAACAGGAACGGCAGGCATATCCTTATAGTCGCCACCGGGACGATACTTCACGTCATCCTTACGCACAGCTCCGCCGCGGTTGTAATCCTCTACACCGGCGCTGATGTATACCGGCATACCGAGGTCGGTGTACTTGTACAAATCGGCAGCTACATCAAAAGGCGTGCGAATGCAACCGTGGGAAAGACGACGCCCGGGAATCACCTTGCCGGCATGGATACCGACACCATCCCACGTCAAACGATTCCAGTTAGGCATACCGGCGGGAGTAAAGGTGGCGCCGTCAGGAATACCTTTAGCAGTATCTGCGTTGGAGTCGATGGTTTTACCATCCTTCACAAACTTACCGTAACGGTTGGATTTGTGGTCTTTATCCTTTTCGATAATACGGAAGGTGCCTGTGGGTGTTTCGTGGCCATCGGTACCGGTGGAAATGGGCCAATCGTATGCCACAGAGCCATCTACATACATACGTGCGCGCTGCTGGGGCAAGCATACAATAATCTTGGCATTGTAGGGAGTGGCCTGAGAAAGCAACGCCTTATTGCTGAAGTTTTTGATTGTGTTGGGATACTCCGGCTGAGCAACGAAATGCTCGTAGGTGCCCGTGGGATAGGGATTGATATAGCCGGGTTGGTCCTTACCTTGTATCAAAAGGGGATTAACGCCGCCTGTTTCTGCATACAGGGAGGGCGTTTGCATCATGTCTTGTGCAGTGCGCACAGTTACGCCACCCAAGTAGTCGTCCTGTGAGCAGGAAGCCAGCAAGAGGGCGCTGAGGGAAACGGAGCTGATAAGTTTCTTGTTCATCTATCAGTTTCTGGGTAATTTGATTGTCTGGCCAACACGAAGTTGATTGGCCTGCTGGATGGTAAAACCGTTAGCGGCACAAATAGCGGCAACGGAAACACCGTGGCGGGCAGCAATGGCAGAGAGGGTATCTCCGCCCTTGACTGTATAGGTTTGATAAGAGGTGGAAGCCACCTGAGTTGCGGAAGCCTGAGGGGCAACTCTTGCCGCTGCGGCCGGAATACGCAACACTTGACCTACGCGCAGCGCATTGGGGTTAGCAGATAGGCCGTTTGCGGCAATAAGTGCAGCCGGGCTCACACCTTGGCGGGCGGCAATACGGTTGATTGTATCACCGGATTGCACTACGTATGTGCGTGCCGCCGTGGGTGCCACAGGTTGCGCAGGTTGCTGCGGAGTATGAGCGGTTGGCTGTTTTTGCACTTGCGCAACCATATTATTCCACGTGCCTACCGGCTTGTTAACCGGCGCATGGGTGGCGTTTGCCAACTGAGGCAAGTGTTGGCCGCTTTCAATAATAACGGTTTCATTCTGAGGAGCAGCAAGTGAATCGCCAATCCATGCTACATCAACATAAGGCCCCGATGCCGAGCATGCCGTTAACAGGCATGCTGAGCATCCGAGAATAAAAAGTTGACGGGGCTTTTCAATCATGGCTTATACTCTGATTGATATACCGTTAATGGCACCGCAGAATTTTAGCGCTTCTTGTTCTTAGTGTTCTTGGCGGCAGGAATCGTCAGGCGCTTGCCGGGGCGAATCTTAGCAGCCTCGGAAAGAGTCATATTATTAGCCTTGAGAACCTGCGTGTAAGGCACACCATACTTTTTAGCGATACCGGAGATGGTCTCGCCCTTAGCTACGACGTGCACGCGCTCCTTGCCGGCGGCAGCGCCATTCTTGCCGGGCTTGTAATCCTTGGGAATGTAGCGCACCTTAATCACCTGCCCCGGATAAATGGTATCCTTAGTCAGCTTGGAGTCCTTCTTAATCTGGGCAATGGTGGTGCGACTGCGCTTAGCAATATCGTGCAGGTTGTCTCCCTTGCGCACGGTGTAAGTGATAAGCGTGGGCTCCGTGAACTTCTGAGCGGGCTTGTTGGCCTTATTCGGCTTATTAGGCTTGTTCGGCTTTGTGGTCTGAGCCGGCTTCGGCTTGGTGACGGTGGGGGGCGTCGTGGGAGTGTTAACCGCTACAGCTGTAGAGTTACCGGCCAGCGGGTCTACATGCGGAGGCGTGTTGAACTGGGGAGCCTCGTTAAAGGGCACCTCATCCGTGGGGGGCGGTGTATGCTGAGCAATATTGTCGGGCTGCACCTGGGAGGAAGTGCTGTGAGAATCCAAATCGGCCATAGCCTCGGACTCGTCCGGGAAAATCATATCATTACGATTCTGCGTTGTGGGACCTGCCAAAATCTGCTCAGAATCCTCACCATCAAGCAACCACGGCGGAATTTCGCCACTGGCTACAGTGTATTCACTATCGGTGGAATACATCTCCGTGCTTTGGCATGCACTCAAAGCCACCAGAACGGAGACGCCTACTCCAAAAGCTGCTAAAGATTTCTTCATACGCACACAAGGTATCAAATTTCTGTGTCATTTGCAAGCATTAATGCTTACTTTTTCTAACATGACAGGAGCTGCCCCCGGCAACTCCTGTCATGTTGTTTTATATGGCTAAATGAGATGTTTGTTAATGGCGGGCACCTCCTCGGCCCGCAGCACGACCACCACTGCGAGCTGCACCGGATGCGCGATTCTGAACGGGTCTGGACGCTCTGGCCGCAGCAGCGGGTCTGGCAGCCGTGGCGGCCGGGCGACTCACCTGCTGGCGAACTCTTCCGGCGCTCTGCGATACAGCCGGGCGTGCATTCTGCGTGTGCTGGGGGCGGGCCTGCGTGGTGTTCACCTTAGGGCGCGTGGCGTTGTTCACACGATTCTGAACCGGGCGACTGTTAACCGCGTTGTTCGGTCGGGCCTGAACCGGCTTATGGTTTGCGCCGGCATTCGGGCGCTGGTTGGCACCTACGTTGGGACGATGATTCACGCCTACGTTCGGCTTATGGTTTGCGCCGACGTTCGGTCTGTGATTTGCCCCCATATTCGGTTTATGGTTGCTAACGTGAGGCTTATCGTGGTGATTCGGCTTATGATTCACATGCGGCTTATGGTGGACCGTGTGATTAGGCTTGCCAAGAATGGAAGAGGGATTCTTGTGAATCGGGGCATGCATACCACCGGCCGGACGATGATGGGGCGCATGGCCATGAGCATACTTGGGCGGAGCCGGTACGCGATGAATGTGCGGCGGGTAATGCAAGGGACCATGATACCACGGGGCGGGAGCCCAATCAGGCACATAACACAGAGCCGTTAAGGCAGCAATGGTGAAAACAGCAACACCGGCAGCCGTATAACCATACACGGGTCGACCATAAGAATAACCGTAAATCGGATAACCATTAGCGTCATAGCTGGCGTTCGTCCATGCTACGCTTGTGCTGAATCCCGGCGTAGAATAGCTTACGGATGCGCCGTAGTACGTGCCGGGATCTACTACGCAAGAACTCAGCAGAACAGCTGCCCCGCTGAACATGGCAATTGCTATCGTGGGAATTTTCATTTTTTGTTCCTTTCTTCTTGATTACAGAATAACATTCCTCAGGCTGTTGCGTATGACGCACCTTTGGATTGGTGTCATTATACCCCTCTGGAATTAGATAGCAAGTTTTTTCTTATAAATATGACAAATATTATTAACTATTTTGCTTTCTAAACATATTTCGGCGTCTTTTTCTTGCAATTTTCAGAATTCATACTTGACAATGGAGCAGAATAACGCTAATATCGGCGCGCATCGCATGTTTTCGGCACACCAGCCGAATCACGATAAGTGGTCTCGTGGTGTAATGGTAGCACTACAGATTTTGATTCTGTCTGTCTAGGTTCGAATCCTGGCGAGACTACTAAGCAACGAAGGCGCCCGTGAAGATAGCTTCACGGGCGTTTTTATTTGCCCCCAAAAAAACACCCCGCAACTTATGGGAAGCTACGGGGAATTGTTGTAGATTTGGGTTATCAGCAATAAACGGAAAGGAATTCCACCATTTCCTTATTGCCTTGGCGAGCCGCTATCTCTGCCAATGTTTCGCCGGTATCCTGAGAATACACATTCGCCGGAGCTTCCTTACCGATAGCCTTGCGAATGATGCTCCACAAACGAGCGTGGGCTGCCTCGGGGCGGCTAACAATGCGGGCCAGCTGCACCATGGCATCTTTGCAATATTCCATGCTACCGCATTTATCCATCAAGGAATTCAGCAGAGCATAATGCTCTTCATCTTCATCCAAATAGAAGGAGTCGGCAAAATTATAGAAGTTCACTACCCACCACTGGAAGCAGGATACATCTATAGAATCCGCGCGCTCAATAAGCACCTTCAGACAGTTATTTTTACCTTGGCACAAGGAGGTGATAATTCCATTGCGCAGGCTGGCACCTTTGTCAATGTACTCGCACATGCCTTCAATGTCGTCATTTTTGATGGCACCGATAAGCTGCGGCACAAAGGATGAAGGCTTTTTGTCCTGCCCTGCCCAGTCTGAGCCATAAGCATAACTATTCGCAGAACGAGGGCGCACCGGACGCCCTGCTGCATACGGAGCTACAGGAGCCGACGGATCGCTAAGCTTCAAGAAGCTGAGGAAGCCATATTTGTTGATGGTCATAAAATCAACAAAGGGGAATCGGTCGCACTTCGGGCGGCGACTTCTCAGCTCATTAGCGCGTGCTACGTCGTCCGTCACCAAGATGATTCGGTCGGCATCTGTATTAGCATCGCTCAGGTAAAGCTCACCCAACAACGCATCAACCTCGGGCATGTGGGGATTTGTTTCAACAATGTGAAGCAGCTCCGAATTATTCTCAAGAATAGGTGCGATGAGCGGTTCATCTTCCGGAAGAAGCAGAGAGGCACGCACGACTTGCACCCACTTGCCCTGCTGCTGCATAGGCTCGGTAACATTCTGCAAGAAGAGCTCAGCATTGGGATTTACCAAGGCAGAGCGATCCATGTATACCGGACTGTTTCCCACCATCTCAGCCAAACGAGCACGAGCCTGAGCAGCCTTGCGACGAGCCATTTCTGCAAAGGAAATAAGCTCACCATCCGCCCAAAGGGTTAACACCGACACCGGATGAGGACCCTCGGATGAGCAAATATTTTCAATATCGGCCGCTAATTGCTGATCGTGCGTGATTAAGAGTTGACTGTGCTGATACTGATTGAAGTGGAAAAGGCGCAAAAACTGCTTATCTGCCGTACCTGCAGATTCCTCTCCGTCTCGACTATCAATTACATCCGTATTCTGCTCAATATACGAAAGAGCGGTTTTAGCGGCAAGCTTTAAGAATGCGCAGTTATCCAACTCCTTTCGCACACAGGGAATGACAATTAATTTTTTACCGGCTTCTGCGAGTACAGGCTTTGCTTTTTGCAGGAATTCACCGATTTCCGGGGCCATCCACGTACAAGCGTCCACGTATATCGCATCGCTCGAAACCAATGTTTGCCAGCCGTTTTCAGGCTGTCTTTCACTTTCTGACATATCTTATAATATAACGAATTCAATTTTCAAGAGACTTCTATTGTTGAGCGACATGTTTGCCCATAGCAGCCTCCTGAAAGCAACAGTCTTATTCTATCCCATTTTACGGCTTAGTCAATCCCAAAAGAAGCCGGAAGACATTTTTCCACTCTAATTTAATAGGAAAAGCCCACTCGGTCAATTCAACCGAGTGGGCTCATATAAGGACTGATTATGGTGATTACATCAAGGCGCGAAGGCGATTCAAGATGTTATCCTTGGAGGTCATACCGGTGATACGGTCCACTTCCTCACCATTCTTGAAGAAGATAAGCGTGGGAATGTTGCGGACGTTGTAGCGACGGGCGAGCTCCTGAGCGTCATCAACATTAACCTTACCTACCTTAGCAGTAGCTGCCACCTCTGTAGAAATCTGCTCTACAATAGGAAGAAGCATTTTGCAGGGGCCGCACCATGTTGCCCAAAAGTCAAGCATGACCGGCACGGAGGAGTTGAGGACCTCAGCCTCAAAGTTACTTTCTGTTATCTGGATTGCCATAGTAACTGGTTAGATACTCGATTATGGAGTTTCGTTGAAAAAATGTCACTCTTCGGTCTCTTCTTCAGACTCCTCCTCGGCAGGTTCCTCTTCTTCAGAAGGCTCTTCCTCCTCGGAAGCTTCTTCCTCAGTGGATTCTTCATCAGAGCTTACGTCATCGGAGGAAGCATCATCAGCAACCACATCGGCAGCGGCGCCTTCAGGAGCACCCCAGAGGTAATCTGTAGTACGATTGGGAATCTGGTCTGTCTGGAACTGTACCCAGCAGGCAAAGAGCATAATCAGCAAGCCCAAAATGCAGATAACGAGCACCACAGGACTGGGCTTGGTGGGTTCTTCCTCCTCAGCGGGAGCAGCCTTACCAAAACCGGCAGGCTTGGAGAAACCGGCAGGCTTGGTGAAGCCGGCGGGCTTACCAACAGGAGCCGTGGCGGTGGGCATAGCGGTTGTCTGAGCACCGGCGGGCTTAGGAGCAGCTGCAGGAGCAGCGGGCTGCGTTGCAGGAGCAGGCTTGGGTGCACCCGGTGTTACAGGGCGAGTGGGAACACTCAAAGGAATGGTGGGAGCAGGAGCAGCTGCGGGCTTGGGAGCTCCGGGAGCAGTCGGGGGCTTAGGAGCAGACAGGGGCACAGTTGTTGCTACCGGACGGGAAGGAGGTACGGGAGCGCCGGGAGCAGCTGCGGGCTTAGGCGGCATAGGACGAGTCGGCACGGCGGCAGAAGGAGCCGGAGGCACAGGAGCCGAAGGAGCGGCAGGACGCGGAGCAGCAGGTGCAGCGGGAACGGCGGGACGCGGAGGAACAGGAGCACCCGGAGCAACGGGAGCACCGGGACGAACTGGTGAAGGGGGCGGAGGAGGTGTACTCATAACAGTCAGTAAAGTCTTTGCCGCCAAGGCGGATTTCTTTTATATTGCACTTTTTTTTTGCTAATGCAAGCAGAAAACGACTTAAAGGGGATTTTTTTTCAAGATTAAGGCAACAAACGGCATGGGGCAGCCCTAAACGGATTATTTTTCTTGCTCGTAACGGAGATAAAGAGCAGATTTTCCGGAAGGTTCCATCGGAGCTTTCCATGAGTGATCAGGCTGCACGCCGATGGATTTCAACACAGTCAAATCCGTTTTACAACGAGAGATGAAAGACTGACGCTCGGCACTGGGTCTGAAGGACCAATTTTTACCATTTAATCCCCATTTAATATTCGGATACAGTCTACCACAACCTTTGGTGATATCCTCAGCATGCTGCATCATAGAGCATGCGATTCCCGCCTTCCCGGCAGCCAGCATCTGCTGTCCCCAAGCGTAAAGGTTGGTGGCATAATAAACCGGCCAGGAACCCAAGTTATTAGAATTAGGGCCGTCGCCTCGATAGCTGCGACGGAACACCAATTCCGCCTCTTCAAACTTTCCTTGGCGTCCCAACACATCTGCCAGCATGGTAGCAGTAAATATTTGGCGTGGGTTATGGTGCAAAATCACACGCAGGGCTTGCTCGAAGGCCGGCCAATCCAAGCTACCCGCACCAACCAGAACGTAATGATCGCCGATACGGGAATCCGGGTATTGAGGAATTGTTTGAAGAAGGAAGTCGCGGCGAGCTTCCACCGAACCCCCTTCAGCCGTCATGGAATCATATTTCCATTGTGCCTTCCACCCGGGAAGAAGCTCTTGAGAAAGCCCGGCTATCAACAAACCAAGGGCAAGCCCCCCCATTAGGAGAAGCACCTTGAAAGGTCCGCTTTCTGCCTTCAAGGGAACGACTCGGTTGCGAGATTCCGGCGCCCAGTTACGAAAATCAAACCAACGAATGGCCGGACGAGGAAACGGGCTTGCCATCATACCGAAAGCAAAGGCTGTAAGACAAACGAGAGAAAAATTATGCCAAACGAAATCCGCCATAGCTGCAGCAGATACACCCACCACGCACAACATGGCAAGCGCCTCCTTCGTTTTTCTTTCCTCTGATACATGCTCTGATGCTAACGCCCTCACCCCCTTAAGAAGATGAACAACTATAACAGCAAGCATCAATCCGGCACCAATGATACCATATCCTACCCACCCCTCCAAAAAGTCATTGTGAACGTAATTGGGCAAGTGAAATTCTTTGTAGGTCGGCGCCATCAGCCATTGTGCAGACGAGGCACCATAGCCCCACAAAGGAGCATCGCCTATCCAGCGCCATGCTTCAGACCAAATAAGAAAGCGCAAATGAGTTTCAATGCCCCAAGCAGCATCCAAAATACTGCGTTCCATGAAGCAATCCGCCACAAACACGCTCAAGCCTATCAAAATAAAGACAGACAAAACACATTGAATCCAACTTAGTTTACCGCCACCAAAAATCGTTTTAAGCACCCAAATGAGACTACCGAATGCCAACAAGAGCGGTGCCACCAAAAAGACAACGCGTGTTTGGCAGAAGAAGGCACCAACCACACCGGCAACACCAAGCAGAAAGCAGAACAAACTACCGAGTGAGCGCCCTTTCCACACAGCCCACCAAATCATTAACACGCCGCACAAACTCAAGACGAGCCCGGCAAAGTTTTTATATACCAACAATGTAGTGTTGCGAGACATGGGACCGGTCAATGCCATTTCCGGGCGGCCCAAATAGCGAATACTCAAATCCGTCTCACCCATGAGCCACAGCGCCACCAAATTCAGCAACACGGCCCCCCCCAACACAAAGGCAAGGCCAGATGCACTGCGCGACTGACCATAATAAATACCGCTCAAATAAAAAACAAAGGCACCCAAGATGAGACCTTCATCTTTCCACGACTCTACCAACGATGGCCCGGCCATGCAACGCACCAAAAAGTAACAACCAACAGCAATACTACACCAAGCCGTGAGTGGCAAGCGAACCACCTTATAACCTAAGGCCACGCCAATAAAGGCCAGTGCAACCACAGCCAACAGAAACCAAGAAGCCGGGACAAAGGAGGAGGCATGCGCATCCACAACAGACATGGAAGCCACCCACAACAATGCCAAAAGCACACCAATCAGGGCACCAAGCTTGCTTTCAATCAACCTTTTCTGCTTCGGTAAGGGCTCACTCATGCGCAGGATTCTAGCACATTACGCGCACCCTGTACACACAAAAACAGTTTTATGGCCCTTGCGGACACATAAAACTGTTTTTGAGAAATAATCTGTTTCGATAACAATTAGCAACCCACCTCGAAGAGATGCGTTACAGAAGCATTGTTATGAATATTGGCAATAGCCTGAGCAAAGAGCGGAGCGATGCTGACGGTATCAACACCCTCTACGCCGCAAGCCATCGGCACGGAGTCAGAGGTAAGAAGACGCTCAATGGGGCTGGCAGCCAAACGAGAGCAAGCCTTCTCATTCAGCACGGCGTGAGACACACCGGCGAAAATACGAGCAGCACCGTGCTGCTTCAGGATACCGGCAGCGGCACAGAGCGTACCACCGGATTCTGTCATATCGTCCACCAAAAGAACATCCTTACCGGCCACATCACCAATGAGAGCGTGGGCATCTACCTCCGTGGCAGAAATACGCTGCTTAGCCACGATGGCCAGCTGTGTACCAAGAATGTTGGCATAAGCCTTAGCGGTCTTCACACCACCGATATCGGGAGAAACTACTACCAAGTTATTGATATCCTTCACATAATGTTCCTTGAGGTGACGAATCAAAACAGGGAGAGAATGAAGGTGATCAACGGGAATTTCAAAGAAACCCTGAATCTGAGCAGCATGCAAATCCATGGTCAGCACGCGGTTTACACCGGCAGCTGTAAGCAGATTAGCAACCAACTTAGAAGTAATGGGAACTCTGGGCTTGTCCTTGCGATCCTGGCGAGCATAGCCATAGAAAGGCATTACTGCGGTGATACGGCTGGCGCTGGCGCGGCGCACGGCATCAACCATTACAAGCAGCTCCATCAAGTTGTGGTTTGTCGGAGGGCATGTGGGCTGGACGATGTACACGTCCTCACCACGAATGGATTCATTAATCTGAACAAAGCTTTCACCATCGGGGAAAGCATTAACGGATGCATCACAGAGGGGGAGACCCAACTCTTTTGCGATGTCACTGGCTAACTGGGGGTGTGCTGTTCCGCTTATAATTTTCATGTGCGAGAATAAATGTGAGCGCAGGTCTATTCTTGACATTTTCGCAAAAATATCAATACTAAAAGCACGCGCGCACACTTTTTTTTTATCCAAAGCCAATGAAAGCGACAGAGAAAAAACTTCTACTCTATTTACCATTAAGCCATTGGATATGTATAGGCATTTATTTGCTCCTTGTATTCATTTTCAGCAACAATTATCACGGATTTGTTGAAGGTCGAGTCTCAGCCATAGGATGGCTGGCCTCCAGTTGGAATCCCCAGACCGATTATGAACATGGCTGGCTTATCCCCCTGCTCTGCATTTATATGCTCATTCATGCCCTGAAGGGAAGCGCGGTGCAGCAAATTAAAGGAAGCATGCACGGTCTTTGGTCCATTGTATTGGGCGCCTTCCTTTGTGTTGTGGCAGCCCGCACCCAGCAGCCGCGTATCGCCGTAGCCGCCCTTCCTTTCTTGTTAATAGGGCCGGTATGGTATTATTGGGGCTGGCACACCATGCTAAAAACAGCTTTCCCCTTCTTCTTTTTATGGATGTCTATCCCGCTACCGGGATTCCAGCATGCCACGGTGGGTATGCAAATATTATCTGCCGAAGCCGCTCACTGGATTGCCGGCGTATGCGGCATCGACACCATCATCCACGGTACAAGCATTGCCTCTGCCAACGGAGACTGGGACTCCTTTAACATCGCCGGCGGTTGTTCGGGCATGCGCTCACTCATGGCTCTCTTTATGATTTCCATTGCTTGGGCATACTTGGCAGATAAACTCAGCTTATGGAAAAGAGTATTGCTTGGGCTCAGCGCCATTCCCCTCTCCATTATCGGCAACGCATTCCGCGTATCCAGCATTTTCATTTGTGCAGAGTACATCAACCCCGCATTTGCCGGAAAAACTTGGCATGACTGGTCGGGGCTCTTATTCTTCTTCCCGGCAAGCTTACTGGGACTCGTTGTCTTGCACAGCATTCTCGCAGGTGAAATTCCCTTCCTTAAAAAGAGAAAGGTGGTAACAAGACGCAATCATACGCAAGCAGAAAACACGGAGAAAGGAGATGCAGCATGAAATTAAAGAGCCTTATCACCATCGCCCTTCCCCCCGCCGTCTTGGGGCTCATTTTAAGCATCATCTTTCTGTTACCGGTAGATGTTAATTTGTTACCCTCTGCCATTTCTCCGGAGCTTCCGTATGACTACGAGCTACCCGGTTGGTACGGTGAAAAAACACAGGAAACTGAACGCGAACGCTCTATTCTGGCTGCCGACACCGTGTTCAGCAAAGCTGTCTACAAGCGACAAAACCTCGATTTATCCTCATCCTCTCGCTATAACAGCTCAGCCTTACAAAAAAACGAGCCTTCTGTTTCCGTTTCCATTGTTTACTCCGGCAGCGACCTTAACAACTCCATTCACCGTCCCGAACGATGCTTGCCGGCGCAGGGTCACCTCGATCTCCGCAGCAGCGACCATTCGTTTGAATTATCCAACGGCCAAGAAATCACCTGCCGAAGGCTGGATTCTATCACCCTGACGGAAAATAAAGCAGAACAGCCCCTGCAACATATCCATTATTACGTCTTCATCGGGCACGACCGCATCACGCACTCGCATTTGGCACGCACTTTTTATGATATATGGGATCGCGTGGCACTGGGGAGAGGACAGCGTTGGGCCTACCTGCAAGTCGGCAGCTACTGGGGCGGCCCCACCTATATTACCGAGGAAGAAGCCGACACCGCATTGCGAGAAATCATTAAGGAGCTATCGGTACGGCAAATTGATTGGACCGCCATCAAAAAATGAACCGCAGGCACATACACAAATGAAGCTTGCACAGCTCGGCAATAACAGCTAAAATAGCACCAGATTATGGGAAACTTCAACATCAGCGCTGTACTCAAAAAAGCCGGAGAACGGCAATGGGACGACCGTACCCTCGTCCAAGAATCAACAGAGCTGGCAGAAAACCTGCTCAACGATTCCGCCCGCAAAATCAGCTCCGATGAACGTTCCCTTCTTTCCGCTTTAGAAAAAGTAGCAGCAGACGCAAAAAACAAGGAGTTTTTGCTCACCCTCTGCAACCGTGTCCTCCACAGCAACACCCCGCAACAGCAAAGCGATAACCTCAAAAAGCTTCTTGCCGATTTCGGCGGCATTCCCACTTTCTTTTCCGGCATTGCCAGATTGCGTTTTCGTGCTGCCTCCGCTCTTTCCTTGAATAAAGAGAAAAACGGCATTGTGCACGAAGTACACCACCTTATTCGCAGCACTTTCAAAGACCTTACCCTTGCCCCCTCGCTGGAGAAGGCCGATAAAAAAGCCCGCGAATGGGCAAAAGACAAGGTAGCGTTAGCCGTTTCACCTTTATCGCCCACCGTATTCGGATACAGCAGCGCAGAGCAATATTACCATTTTCTGGAGGCGATTCAGTCACGCCAAACCGGTTTGGGCATCGTTATTCAACCTTGGCGTTTGTGCCCGGAGCTAACCCCGTACGCACCGGAAACCGGCATTAAGAATATTGCGGACAAACTGCGCACCCTCCTGCGTCTTTCCATGGGCGGCGGTTTATCCACCCCCGTTATTGTAGAGACCGGCACGTCTGATATCCTCCCCCTCATCATCGAGGCCTTCCTGCAAGTCATGTCGGAGGAGGAGTTTTTCCGCGTGAACGCCATGCCCGAGCTCCCGGCGTATCTCAAGAGCACCCCCGCCTTACTGCACAGGCTGACAGATTGGAGCGCCAAGCGCGTTGCCAAAGGTGCCCTCCCGCTCAAGGTTCTTCTCGTCAAAGGCTCTCACCTAGACAAAGAAAAGAGCTGCGCCTTCCTCTACGGAAGCGAGCACGCAACCGCCGCCAGCAAGGCGGATACAGATGCCCGATTCAAGCAGCTCGTTGCCACCGCCATCAAGACGGATGCTAAAACCATCATCCCCGTCATTGGCACACATAATCTTTTTGACCTCAGCTATGCACTGTTGTGCTGGGGACGCCATAAGCGCGTGGGGCTTCCGCACTTCGTCTTCAAAGGCGGGCTCGGCAACCACTTGGCTCGTTATCTGGCAAAGGAGGGAGCCTCCGTTACCCTCACAGTCGGCATGGCCTCAGACCTCGATAACGACTCCGGATTCGAGCAATATCTCACCCAACTTGTCAGCGAGCTCTCGCGTCCCGATGGCTACCTGACCAACGGCTATGCCCCCAAAACAGATTCCATGGGGTGGACTCGCATGCGCCAACAATTCTTGGCTTCTGCCAGTGGCCGAAAAGAAAGCGAAACCGAACAACTGAAAGCAATCGACTCGCTCATCCCCGGCACCTTAAGCCATGTTACCAACGCGGCACGCACGGCAGAATTCTTTGACCGAGCCGGACAGGAAACCAAGCAGATAGAAATTCCCCTACTCATCGGCGGCGAGGAGAAAAACACACCGCTCACCTGCATCAAACGCTCGCTGACCGCCCCCGGAGTGGAAGATTACCGATTCACCAGTGCGGATTTCAGCTTAATAGACGATGTGCTGCGCTTAGCCCAAAGCGCCACCGCCAAAGCCGCAGAGCGCACCCCCGAGCAACGCAGCTCCATTGCTCTCACGCTTGCCAAAAAGCTTCAAAAAAACCGCGTAGAAATAGAAGCCCTCTTGGTAAGAGATGCCGGCTTCAACTATCGCGATGCCGAGCACGAGCTCCTCTGCGCCACAGACACCTGCTACTACTATGAGCAGAATACAGACCGCACCGGTCTGCGCGACGGCACTTACCCCATTTCCCGAGGCATCGTTGTCGTCACCCCCGGCAACATCCACCCGTTGGCAGATGCCGTATCCGGTATTATTGCCGCCATCCTAACCGGCAATGTTGTCATCTACAAACCCTCTGCCGAAACCGTTCTTTTAGGCCAACGCATCGCCGAGTTAATAAAAGAGTGCGGCGTGGAGGAACCGGAGATTCAATTCCTCCCCTGCTTAGACAATCAGATTTCCACAAAGCTGATGGCCTCCCCGCACGTCAAAGCCATTTTTGCAGACGGCGAAGCAGTGCAGCTCAGACAACTGAAAACAGCAGCTCCCGCAGCCGCTATTTTCAACACGCCGCATGGCACAACAACAGCCTATCTGTCGGACACCGCAGATTGGCAACAAGCCGTGCGCGACCTTACGGAAAGCGTATTCAGACGCTCCGGCCAATGTCCCACATGCCCGCATATTGTTCTCGTGCATGCCGGCGTGTATGATAATCCGGATTTCAGCGCTGCGCTCAAGGATGCCCTTCACCTCATCAAAGCCGCCCCCGGCTGGAGAGAAGAAGCCACGCTGGGGCCCCTTGCAGCACGCTTGCCGGAGGAAGCACTTTACCAGCTCACCCACACCAACCCCGGCGAAAGCTGGTTAGTAGAGCCCACCACTACAGAGCAAGCCTCCCTTGTCCGCAACCCCGGCATACGTATCGGCGTGCAAGCAGACAGCCCCTTGTTGGGCTATATACACAAGCTGCCGCTCATGGCACTCATTCGTGTAGAAAGCACCGAGCAAGCCACCCTTACCCAGCAACAGCTTTCTGCTGGCAAAGCCGCCATCATCTACACAACAGATGACACCGAAGCAGACACATGGAAGCAAGCCATGCACACCTGCTGCAACGTGGGCATCAACTGCTGCCCGTCAGTGCGCCCGGCTCTGCAACCTTTCGGCTCACAATCTGCCGTCCCCACCGCTTCGCAACCGGTTCCCGGTAGCCGCAATTTCCTCATCTACCTCAACCGTTGGGAGGAAAACGCCCGCCCACAAAAGCGCGGCAAGCACAGCGTTTCCCTCTTTGTACCGTGGGAATCCCTTTCTCCCAAGCCCGCGGGCGATGACTCCATGCGTCTATCCGCCGCAGCCGGCTCCCTGTCCTACTGGTGGGAAAACGAGTTTGGCGAGCTTCATGACATCAGCTCCCACCCGGAGTTCACCACCACCATGCGCTATTTGCCCTGCCCCGTCTGCATACGCGCCGAGGCAGAAACCGCAGACACCGATTTGTCCATAGCCATCATGGCCGCCTTAAAGGCAGATTGCAACATCACCCTCAGCACAGCAACCCTGCGTCCTTGGATGGCTCGCAGTTTAGAGGGGCTCGGCATTCGCCTCAAGGCAGAAAGCCGCGAAGATTACCTCCGCCGCATGCCGGAGCTGGCCGCAAAAGGCATTACCGTGCGCGACCCGCTTGCCACAGATGCCGATTTAGCAAGAGCCGCCGCCTGCCGTCTCAAAGTAGTGCGCGAACCCATTGTTGCCAATGGACGCATCGAGCTGCTTCACTATCTCAGAGAACAGTATATTACAGAAAAACGCTAACACCCCGTCTTTCCTAACGGAAAAAAAGTCTTGCCAAAATCTCGCGGATGTTATAATCTTCTCCCCTCATCTTACAACCAAGCACAATCATGAAACACGTCCACTTTCTCGGAATATGCGGAACAGCAATGGGTGCGGTCGCCTCTGCTATGGCTCGTAAGGGCTATGTGGTAACAGGTACCGATGCCAACGTGTATCCCCCCATGTCCACATTCTTGGAAAGCGAGGGCATTGAGATTTTTCAAGGCTACAAGCCGGAAAACATTCCGAGCGACGCCGATTTGATTGTGATTGGCAACGCCATGAGCCGCGGCAATGCCGAGGTAGAAGCCGTGCTGGAGCGCAACTTGCGCTACAAGAGCCTGCCGGAAACCATGAAAGAGTTTTTCCTCTGGGGTAAGAAAAACTACGTCGTCACAGGCACCCACGGTAAAACCACCACTTCCTCCATGCTCACATGGCTCATGAAGGATAACGACCTCAACCCCAGCTTTATGATTGGCGGCATTGCCCGCAATTTAGGCTGCGGCGGTAACTTTACGGATTCCGATTTCTGCGTGCTGGAAGGCGACGAATACGACACCGCTTTCTTTGATAAACGCTCCAAATTCCTCCACTATCTGCCCAAAGTGGTCATCATTAATAATATAGAAATGGACCACGCAGACATCTACGCCAATGTAGAGGAAATCAAGCTCTCCTTCAGCCGCCTCCTTCGCGTTGTGCCTAAAGACGGCATCGTCTTTATGAATGCCGACTGCCCCAATTGCGCAGCCGTGAAAGAACAAGCCGCCAACGAGCTCCGCATGGTAAAGATTCTCAGTGTCGGTATGGGCGAACATGCAGACCTGCGTATCACAGATATCGAGCACCGCACCGACGGCAGCGACTTTAAGCTGGACGGCGAATCCTACTACGTACCCATGGTAGGTGATTTCAACATTCGCAATGCAGCCATGGCCGCCTCTGCCGCCCGCTTTGCCGGCTTAACACCGGAGCAAATTCGCGCCTCCCTGCTCACCTTTGAAGGCGTGGCACGCCGCCAGGAAATTCGAGGCACCGTGCACAGTGTTACCGTGGTGGACGACTTTGCACACCATCCCACCGCCATCAAGGAATCCATCCGGGGCTTGCGCCAGCGTTTCCCCAAGAGCCGCCTCTGGGTGCTGTTTGACCCCCGCAGCAACACAACCATTCGCAACCTGTTCCAAAACGAACTGGCAGAATCTCTTGCAACGGCAGACTTTGCCGTACTGTCTCCGGTGGAAAACCACAAGCGCGTAGCACCCGAAAACCGTTTGGATGAAGAAAAGCTTCGCGCAGATATTGCCGCCACCGGCACCGAATGCTACTTAGGCAGCAGTGTGGATGATATCGTCGCCCATGTTATTGCCCACGTGCATCCCGGCGATGTTCTGCTCGTCATGAGCAATGGCGGGTTTGGCGGCATTCACGGCAAGCTGCTCTCTGCCTTAGCTCAATAACACGGGGCACCGGCAAGCACCGTCTCATTTGGGCGCCTGCAATTTTTCCGCCAGTGCGTCAAATTTCTTTTGAAGAGCATCGAACTGCTCTTGCAGTTTTCTGTTGCCGCGTTTCAGAGCCAGCACACATACCAAGATAATCACCGAGATGGCGGATAAATACGCAGCCATCACCCAGCAAAACACTTCCAACGATACCACCGCCCTGCTGATTTTCGGATCCTTTTGCACGCGGTCCACCATCAAATCTCCCAGCTCGCGAGCATAATCGCGGCCCGCTTTTTTATACTCTTCCCGGTACTCATCAATCAATACATCCAGCGTATCTTTCAACGTCAGTGCCACCGCTTCATGAGGGGCTCTTTCCTTAAACTCCTCCACCGCCGTCGCCACAAAGGTACCGGCCATATCCTTTCCTCTATCCATCCACGTCCGCTTTTTGGGCTGCTCCGTTTCTTCTTGCGGCTTCTTATCCTCCTCTTTTTGAGCCTTATTTTTCCACAATTTCAAGCCCCCTTTCACCAAACCGCTTATCAAGCGGTCGGTTCCCAACTGCTCTGCACTCACATTGCCACTCAACACCACACTCCCCATCACCAGATAAAGCAAAAATCTCATACCTTCCGACTCTACCACCATCCTCCTCATATAGCAAGAAAAAAGCCTCACCAAAACACACAACTTCTTCCATTGTCAATCGTAAAATACCGATATGTCGTATTTTTTACTTGAAGTTACCTATTCTAAGAGTATACTCAAAGCAGGAGCAACCGGCATTCGGCTTGTCGCGCATGGGCGCGTACCGTTTTTGCGGGGGCTTCTCTTTCACACAAATCACTTACTCACAGGTGCGGCTACGTGCGGAGTCTGCGTGTCATCCCACGGCTCCCGGAGCCCGCCTCTCTCTTAGCACCAATTAATTCAAACACAATGTCTGAGCACCACACGCAAGGCAGGCAGGGTCAGGGTGCCCGTCGCCGTCGCAACCAGGGCCGCCACCGCAGGCAGCGCATGCCGCGTGCCACGGAGCAGCCCAAGAAAAAACCCTCCTTACTGTCTCGTATCCTTAGCTTCTTTGGCTTCCGCAAAAAAGAGACTGCGGACCCCCGCCCGCAAAAGCACGAGAAGGGCAAAAAAAACACACCTCCCCAAAAGGTTCGCGTTGCCAAAACCAACAACCGCGGTGGCAATCCTGCCCCCAAGGGTAAGCGCCGCGCCACTTCCACGCCGCCCACTCGCAATGCCCGCCTGTATGTAGGCAACCTCTCCTACGAGGCCACGGAAAGCGAGCTTGAAGACCTCTTCAAGGGATTCGGCAACGTCAAGAGTGTCGAGGTTATCTATAATCCGCGCACCTACAAGAGCAAGGGCTACGCCTTTGTGGAAATGCACCAGCTGGACGACGCCCGCAAGGCAGCAGAGGTTCTCCACGGTCAGCCGTTTATGGGCCGCGAGCTCATGGTAAGCGCTGCCAGCGAGCGCCCCGAGCAGCCCGCCACCACGGAGGAAGCTCCGGCTCCTGCCCCTGTGGAACAGGCCGCCCCCGAGGAAGCAAACGGCTAATCCTCATTATTCATCCCTCCTTTTTGCATGCCTGCCGGCCAACAGCCGCGCAGGCATGCCTGTTTTTTGGGGGATAGTATGCAAATTCCGCAAGCAATTCGTCCTTCGGAATTCGCACCTCGTACTTCCTTTGGGCTTGCCAAAATAAAGGGGCTTCATTATAATGAGCGCATGAATACGAGAGTAATAGTACCGCTCGAAGAGTTTCCGGAGGAAGGAATGATTATTCGTGGCGAGGCCGACGGAGCCTTGTTTGACACGGATAACACCGGAGCCAAAAGCGTTAGCCCCCTGAGCTACAGCATAGAAGCCCACCTGTATGATACAGAGCTACTCATTACCGGCGACGTACGAGCCACCTTCCGCCTGCGCTGCGACCGCTGCATGGAAGAATTTGATTATGAAGTTGAACTGGAAGGGCTCACCCTCTCGTACGACGTCAAAGGTAAATTAGAGGCAGATTTAACGGACGACCTGCGAGAAGAGATACTTTTGGAGCTCCCGGGATACCCAAAATGTGAAATTTCAGGGCTTAAATGCAAAATAAATGACACATTTGGTGATTTTAGGCTGGACAAAGACCCCCAATCGGGTGTAGAATCGTCCGCCCCGAGTGGACAAAGCGTCTGGGATGCCTTGGATCAGTTTCCGAGTAAGTAGGCACCGTGGCACCACTCACATCACAGTAAATCTTAACACAAATACAATACTATGGCAGCTCCTAAACGCAGAACGTCCAAGATGAAGCAGCGCTCCCGCCTGGCCGCTCAGGCCTGGAAGGCCCCCAAACTCGGCAAGTGCCCGAAGTGTGGTGCCGCTGTTCCCGGTCACACTGCTTGCATGCAGTGCGGTACTTACAAGACCCAGAGTGGTGCTGAGGTGGTAGTTAAGCTTGTAGACTAATCTACAGCAACACAAGAACCCCTGCAAAAAAAATTACTTCAACCGCCCCGCAGAATGAGCTGCCGGGCGGTTTTTTGTTGACAGCTCTTCTCTATTTTGCTAGAGTTTAGGCGAACTTCACAATTTTTGCATCTATGAAGCTAGCTCTCGATGCCATGGGCGGCGATAACGCGCCGCAAATTAATATAGACGGTGCCAAGTTGGCACTGGAGAAAATTGCTACACTTGAGAAGCTGTATCTCGTTGGTGACGAAAGCACCCTCAAGGCCGCATGCGATGCTGCCGGAATCGGGGCTAATCCTCACTTAGAGATTGTACACGCGGATGAAGTGGTAAGTATGGAAGAAAGCGGCTTGGTGGCCGTGCGCCAGAAGAAGAAGTCTTCCATGAGCATTTCCGTAGATCTTGTCAAAGACGGCACCTGCGATGCCGTACTCTCCGCCGGCAACACAGGGGCTGCCGTGGCTGCCAGCACCATCAAACTGCGCCTGTTGGATGGCGTAGAGCGTGCAGGCATCATCTCCCCCCTGCCCAGCCAGCACGGTTATGTGTTGGTGAGCGATACCGGCGCCAACCCGGACGCCAAGCCCAGCCACCTCGTAGGCTACGCCGTCATGAGCGCCCTCATGGCTAAATACGTCTACAACCGCCCCGTTCCCAACGTGGGTGTCATGAGCAACGGCACAGAGGATTGCAAAGGCAGCGCCTTCTCTTTGGAAGCCTATCGCATTCTCAAGGTCCTTGCAGACAAAGGGCTCCTTCCCTTCAACTTCATTGGCAACTGTGAGGGGCACGACCTCTTTGAAACGGATTTGGACGTAGCCGTAACAGACGGCTTCACCGGCAACATCCTCCTTAAGAGCGTAGAGGCCACCGCCAAGGCCTTTGGTCACTGGCTTAAGGCCGGCATCATGGAGAGCTTTATGGCCAAGATGGGCGCCCTGCTCATGAAACCCGTCTTCAAGAAACTTGGCAAGCGCATGAGCGCCGACGCCATTGGCGGCTGCCCGCTCATGGGTGTGCGTGGTGTATCCATCATTGCCCACGGTTCTGCCAACGGCTTAGCCATTCTCAACGCCTGCCGCATGGCAGACAGCATGTGCCGCAACAGCATCAACGAGCACATTGTTGAAACCATGGCCAAAATTAACGAAGCTTTCCGCGGAGAAGGCGCCTGATTCTTTTCACTGTAAAAGGGGTGCTCACCGGCACCCCTTTTTCGTACACAACTTTGCAGCGCATCGTTAGGTGCGCTGTTTTGTTTTTATGCACTGTTAAACCTTTCGGCTGATAAACTCCGCTTCCCCTGCGAGCCGTAGGCGAGCGGAACCTCCACAAATTGGAATTTATCGTTATAACTCAATATTGATTTCGTACTTATCGTCAATGAGTATATAGTTCACATTATGCTCTCGTGCAAGGGTTAACATTTCTAAATTGTCTGCTAACACACTCTCCATTGTGCACCATTCATCATCCAAACGATTTTCAATGACATTTGCATATTTCTTTATGTCGGCAAAGTGATTTCTAATATATTTCTCAGTCATTACAAGACAATAATATTTAATGTTTTTGAGATATTCAGAGTCAAAGTCCTTCTGCCAATCGAATGGAATGTAGCCACCTTCGACAATTAAGTTCTGCTTGTTTTCAATAGCAGTTTTAATCATCTCACAAACAATGGGCCATAAAT
>CAJGCZ010000013.1 GCA_904501975.1 uncultured Akkermansia sp. | reverse complement strand
TGCCTCTACGAATTAAACCCATTTTCAGATGGTCTATTGAAAGATATGGATATTTATATTTTTCAAGCAGTTTTTGAGCAAGTGCAGTTTTGCCCGTATGCGATGCTCCTGTAACTAAAATAATCATTATCTCACCTACAAATTGCTATTTGTGGGTCATCAAGCTTTGTTTGGTTTACTCAATCACGGTCCACAAGCGCCCGTTGCGGGCTTGGATAAGGCGAATATCGAGGTCAAACGCACGGCGCAGGTTAGCCTCGGTAAGCACAGCATCGCGCGAGCCATAGGCAATAATATCACCCTGTTTCAGAATCATTCCCCTATCAAATGTGGGCAAAATATCCTCAATGCGCTGTGTAATAAAAATAATAGTAAGCTGCGGGTGAGCGGCAGCAAGCTCATCTATCGTATTAAGCAAGAACTCTCTCCCTGCAATATCCAGGTACACACTGGGCTCATCCAAAATCATGAGCTCCGGGTTTGTCATCAACGCGCGAGCAATCAGCACCTTCACCTGCTCACCACTGCTCATGGTAAGCACCTTACGCTCCATCAAATGCGTAGCACGCAGCGATTCCATGAGGGCAGCGGCACGTTCTTCTTCCTCAGCCGTCGGCTCACGGAACAACCCAATCGTAGCATCCGGCCCGGAGAGCACCATCTCTCGCCCCGTCCACTCACGGTCGCCCAGCCACTGGTGCATCAGGGGGCTCACCCAAGCAATACGCTTGCGCAGCTCTTGCAGGTTAACCGTACCAAAGCGGTGCCCCAGCACCTCTACCGTGGCTCCGAACACCGGCCAGGCGTAGCCCATCAGCATACGCACCAGCGTTGTTTTGCCGGCACCATTAGCCCCCAGAATAAAGCAACGCTCACCGCGTTTCACCTGCCAATTAATGTTGTGCAAAATCTCTCGCCCGGAAAGAAACACCTTGGCATTTTCTATGTTAACCGCATTCATGAATCGTTTATTTATGAAAAAGCGGCTCCCACCACAACCGTGAGAGCCGCCTGCAAAATCATGTTAACAAGCGTATCAGTTACGCTCAAAGAGGGCACGAATCTTGCTGCCAACCACCTCAACCGGGTGCTCAGCCAAAGCAGCGCGCTTAGCAAGCAGGTTGGGAGCACCGGCAGCAGCTTCCTCGAGCCATACGCGAGCGAACTCACCGGACTCGATGCGCTTGAGGCTCTCCTTCATCTTCTCCTTCACCTCCGGGCCAAGAATCTGCGGGCCATTGTAGTACTCGCCGAACTCAGCCGTGTTGGAGATAACACCATTCATGGCCTGAATGCCCTTGTTGTAGATGATGTCTACAATAAGCTTAGCCTCGTGCACGCACTCAAAGTAAGCCATCTCTGCGGGGTAACCGGCCTCAATAAGAGTCTCGAAACCGTACTTCATCAGGTCTACCAAACCGCCGCAAAGCACGTTCTGCTCACCAAAGAGGTCTTCATAAGTCTCCTGCTGCATGGTGCACTCAAGCACACCACCACGGGTAAGGCCCTCTGCCTTAGCCATAGCCAAAGCTACATTCTTAGCATTGCCGGAGGGGTTCTGGAACACGGCGATAAGGCCGGGGCAACCGAAACCTTCCTCGAACACGCGGCGAACCTCCGTACCCGGGCCCTTGGGAGCCACCATGATAACGTCAACATCTGCCGGGGGCTCGATGGTCTTGAACACGTAAGCAAAACCGTGAGAGCAGCACAGGGTCTTGCCGGCGCACAAACCGGGCTTAATCTGGTTGGCATACACGGAGCCGTGCATTTCATCGGGCAGAAGAATGTGGATAATGTCAGCCACCTTAGAAGCCTCATCCACGCTCATCACCTCAAAACCGTCCTGCACAGCGGCATCCCAGCTCTTACCGGGGCGAATACCAATAATCACATGCACACCGCTATCGCGCATGCAAAGAGCCTGGGCACGACCCTGTGCGCCGTAACCGATAACGGCCACTGTCTTGCCATTAAGAACGCTTACATCAGCGTCTTTATCATGAAGAATTTCCATTGTATTGATATAATTAGAGTTAAAGACAACCAGCACCCCTAAGGCGTGCACCGCCTAAAATACCACCATTTGTTTTATTTGCAAGAAAAAAAAACGGCATACACCGCTTTTGAAGCGCAAATATTGGATGTTGAATATTGAAAGTGGTGCATAGGCAAAGGTACAGTGAGCCCGGTCTAAAATTGTACCTTGTACATCGTAAATTGTAAATCCACTTCGTCCTTCGGAATTCGTAACTCGTACTTCTACAGTCCCAGCCAGGTCTTTACGTTGTAATAGGGCATGTACAGCGTTGTTCCCAAAATCGTGAGGGGTACATCCGCCACGGCAGCAAGCGGGGCCAGCACATAGCGGCGCGTTGCGGTGGGGTACGTGCGCACATCATCAAAAACGGCAGATACCGAGTAATCATTATCATTACCAGCCTCAATGGGTAAAATGGTGGAAGAAACAAAGTTCAACCCCGGTTCCTTAGCCGTATTTACCTGTTCCGACCACTCGCGCCAAAGGGTAGTCGTTTCACCCATGGGGTGCCTCAACTCTGCAGGCGGCGGGGTAATACCACTGAACACCAAGTCATCATACCCCAGCAACACATAGCGCTCCGTGGGTGCCTGCTTGGTGGAAGGAGCCTTATCCCCCCAAGCAAAATGCTTCTTATCAATCTCGCCGAACACAAAGAGAGCCCCCGGCTTGCGCTCCGTATGAATCCGGCAACGGTGCACATAAAACTTCTTTCCGTTAGCTGCCGTGTACTCAGCAATTCCCCCCAGCAGGTTTTCAGAGCCAACAATCTTATACTCATCGGATGCCCCGCTCACACGATCTGCCAATCGGCTCTCCATCATAGCCCATTGGCAAGAGGAAAGACAGGCAGCCGCCACAGCAGCTATACTAAAAAATTGACGCATGTTCATATTCGGAAAGAGACACCGAGTCTAACACAGCCCCGGCACCTTTGTACAGCTCATTTCTTGCCTGCATGCGTATTTTCCTCCAATTCCTCAAGCACCCCGCGCATGCGCTCATACTCCACCACAGGCAACACGTAATTGGCAGGCGGCTCATCCGCCGGCACAATCAGCGATAAATCAAACTCAAACTGCTCGCCCTCGTACCCGTAAATCTTCAACCGGTATTGCGGGCATGCCAATTTTTCTTGCACTTCATCTGCCGGTTGCAGCATAATGAGGGCCTGCGCCATTTCCTCCGCCTGCTCATGCGTTAACGCATAGCAGCTCATTTGCCCTGCCCCGGTGTCGTGCACCTCCAAAATCATCACCCCATATCCACGCAGGGCTGCATGCAACAGCTCTGCTTGTTGTTGCATGTTTCCTTTTTCCTCCCCCTCAGCCCATGCAAACACAGCAGAAAACAACACCACACTCAGCAACGCAAAAAACTTCATAGCCCCCACATCGTAGCATAATCCCCCCGCCTCCGCAATGCGTTTATCTGCCCCCAAGCTCATGCCCATACAAGTTTTTTTGAAAAAAATCTCACTTTTCTGAAAGAATCCCCTCAAAATCCGCGTACATATATACGTAGGGAATGCCGCACCGCACGAAAGGCGGAAAAGATTGCACTTCATACTTGCAATTTTGCCATTCTTTGCTAGAATTACTACAGCGCAACATAATCACTCATTCAGCCATGGATAAACTCATCGTAGAAGGAGGTCACAGACTTAAGGGCACCGTTAATATCAGCGGTTCAAAAAATGCTTCCCTTCCTATTCTTGCCGCGGCTTTGCTGACGGATGAGCCCGTGAGAATCTCACGCGTACCGGATGTTTCTGACACCAACTACATGATTCAGATTCTGAGCCAGTTGGGTGCCTCTGTAGAGCGCTCCAGCGGCACCGTCCGCATTGAATCTCCGGATGGCATCAGCAGCAGCGCCTCCTACGAACAGGTACGCAAAATGCGTGCTTCCATCTGCCTGCTCGGGCCGATGATGGCCCGCATGAAGCGCTGCACCCTCCCCCTGCCCGGCGGCTGCGTTATCGGCGATCGCCCGGTAGACCTGCACCTGCGCGCCATTCAGGCACTGGGCGCTCGTGTACGTGTCAAGGGTGGCAACATGGTCATCGAAGCCCCTAACGGTTTGGTGGGCACCACGGTAGATATGCGTGGCGACAGCGGCCCCACCGTGCTCGGCACAGACAACCTCATGATGGCCGCCGTTTTGGCCCAGGGCACCACCGTCATCGAATCCGCCGCCCGCGAACCCGAGGTGGTTGACTTAGCTAATTTCCTTAACAAGATGGGGGCCCGCATCGAGGGCGCCGGCTCTCGCACCATCACCATTCACGGTGTAGAAAAACTGCACGGCTGCGAGCACACCGTCATCCCGGATCGCATCGAGGCCGGCACCTTCATGGTAGCCGGTGCCATGTACAGCGACGGCATCACCATCAATCGCGTCTGCCGCGAGCACATGAAGAGCATCTCCGACCTCCTGGTTGAATGCGGCCACGTGGTAGAGTATAACGAGGACGGCACTTCCGTCTTCGTAAAACCCGGTGAAAAACCGCGCAGCGGCAAAATCCTCACCAACCCCTACCCCGAGTACCCCACCGATATGCAGGCCCAAATGACGGCTCTCTTTGCCGTCACCCCCGGCATCAGCGTGGTAAAAGACACCATCTTCCCCCAGCGTTTCATGCACTGCTCCGAGCTTAAGCGCATGGGCGCCAACATCAAGGTAGATAACGGCACCGCCATCATCACCGGTGTAGAGGGCCTCAGCGGCGCCCCCGTCATGGCAAGCGACCTCCGTGCCAGTGCCGCCCTCGTTTTGGCTGCCTTGGCGGCCGAAGGTCAAACCGAAATTCGCCGTCTGTACCACATCGACCGCGGTTACGAAATGCTGGACGAAAAGCTCGGCATGCTGGGCGCCCACGTGCGCCGCGAGGTCGACACCGAGGAGGTCGGGCCTTTCTAAAGCCTCCGGCAACACATGAAAACCTTTTCAGTAGTGCTCAGCCTTGTGCTTTTAGCCATAGGGCTGAGCACTCTGGTTTATATAGAAAGCGCCCCTAACGAGGGCGCCCGCGCCGCCCGCATGCGTGGCTGTGTGCTCTGCCATGGCAGCAACTGGGCAACGCAGCCCCTCAGCTGCCTCAAGCAACACCGCCACGGGCAACCCTTGCTCCCGCTCATTCGGCAATGTATGCTGCAAGCGCACCCCACCCTGCCCGGTACCGATGCAGAGCTGCTAACACGCACCATTGCCGCCCGGCAGCTCCCCCTGCTGGCCCGTAGCAAGCAAGCAGACCAAGGCGCCGCACTCTATGCCGCCAAATGCGCCGTTTGCCACGGCAACAACGGCCAAGGCCAACAAGGGCTTTACCCTCCCCTGCAAGGCTCAGAATGGTTATCCCCCTCGCCCCATCGCCCCTCTCTGGAAAGCATCATCACCCACGGGCTCGAGGGCCCCATCAGCGTTAAAGGCGAAGCCTGGAACAGCACCATGCTCCCGCCCGGTATCACCGACCCGCAAGAGCTCCAAACCCTCATCAACTACCTGCAACGCTTCCGTTAACTCCTGTACCACGCACCGCAGGTGCGTTCTTCACCACGGCGCAAGCCGTTCTTCCTCTCTCACCAACAACAGCGCGCCCGCACCGATGAATCGGAGCAGGGCGCGAATGGGCTCAGTTAATTTTCCGAAATTCGGGAATCGCACTCCCGATTTTCGGGAATAAGATTCCCGAATTTCAGAATTTCCTCCTCCACGCGCCGCAAATTACAGCCCCGAAACAGGGAACGCAGTAGCCCCGAAAGGCATACTGCGGCATTCCTCCAACGTACAAAAAAGAGTCGGCGGCATCAATTGTGCCCAAGCCGGCACAGGCAGCTTTTTACACCAACGCAAATCACCATCCTTCGGACTATTGCTGCGCTTCACCTCAAAGGGGAAAACACAGCCGTTTTCCTCGATAACAAAATCCACCTCAGCCCCATCGTGGTCTCTATAATAGGTAATCATCGGTCGCTCTCCGCGCTCGGCATAAGAGCGCATCAGCTGCCCGTACACCCAAGTTTCCAAAATAGCTCCGGCATAGCTGCTTTCCATCAGCAGCTCGGCAGATTTCCAACCGGCCAACCAACAGCATAAACCTGTATCCACAAAATACAGCTTGGGCGTTTTAGCTAAACGCTTGGTCGTATTAATATGGTATGGCTCCAACAGCTCCACAATGCCGGATGCCTGCAAAATAGATATCCAAACCGCAGCTGTTTTTGGGGAAACGCCCGCATCTCGAGCCAAGTCGCTGTACACTAATTGCTGCCCCGTGCGCAAGGCTGCCGAGCGCATCAAGCGCACAAAAGCAGCCTGGTCTCCCACTTGAGAAAGCTGCCGAACATCCCTCTCTACATAGGTCTGCACATAATCACGAAAATAGTCGTACAACGGCATGTTCGATTGATGAAACAGCTCCGGATACCCGCCCCTCCATATACGGCGATATAATTCCTCTATCGAGCAAACGGACTCCGAGCAACAAGAGGATAGCACCTGCGACGGCATGAAAGCGGGCGCCCCCTCCCTGCCGTATACCTCGCGCTGCGAGAAGGTATACATATCCACAATACCGATTCTGCCGGCCAAGCTTTCGCTCACCCCTTTCATCATACTAAAGCGCTGCGAGCCCGTCAGCCAATACATGCCGGGCCGCCTATTCTCATCCACCTTCATTTTGATAGCCCGAAAAAGGCTCGGCACATACTGCACCTCGTCAATACACAGCGGTGTTCCCATCGCCTCCAAAAAGCCTACAGGATCATTTTTTGCAAAATCGGCATATTGAAAATCATCCAACGTCACATAGCGCATCCCCTCCGGAAGCATATCGCGCAAGAGGGTCGATTTTCCCACCTGGCGTGCTCCCGTTACCAATACACAGGGGAAGAATTGCGTCAATTCCGCAATTTTGTTCTTAACGCGTCGCTCAATGTAACATCCTTTCATGGCTCCCTTATCTTTCCACAATCTTGAGCACACGTCAAGTCATTTTTCCAAAATTCGGGAATCGCACTCCCGATTTTCGGGAATACGATTCCCGAATTTTGGAATTTTTCAAACACTCATTTAAGGATAGGCTCGCAGGGAATCAGGCGGTAAGGTAGGCATTGTTGTTGCTCCAAGGCTCCTCCGTACCACGCACCGCAGGTGCGTTCTTCACTACAGCGTCAGCTGTTCTTCACCATCTGCCGCAGGCAGATTCTTCACCATGCGCAACGCGCATTCTTCACCACGGCGTTAGCCGTTCCTTCCCTTCCCAACAGCGCGCCCCGCACCGTGTCAACGGAGCGGGGCGCGAATGGGCTTGGCGGCGACAGCGTCTAACCTAACAAATTGTCAATTGTACATCCCAATTCGTATATCGAACTTGCTTATCGGGCCATGAGGGCTTCGATATCCTCCACATCCAAGGGAGCGTTGGGGATGAGGTCCTCCGTGGAGTCGGCGTGGATGACGACATCCGTCTCGATGCGAATACCGATATTCTCTGCGGGGATGTAGATGCCGGGCTCAATGGTCCACACCTGGTTTTCAGCAAACACGGGGTCGGCGGGGCCAACATCGTGCACATCCAGCCCAATGGGGTGAGAGGTACCGTGCATGAAGTATTTGCGCACGCAGAGCGGGTTCTCGGGGGCGGCATCCACCTCCTCTTGGGTGAGCAAGCCCAGCTTCACCAGCTCGGCGGCCATGCGCACGCGCACCAGGCGCTCGTACTCGGACTTCTTGAGCCCCGGCAGCATAATCTCGCGGGCGTAGCGGTGCACGGCCAAGCAGGCCTCATACACAGCCTTTTGGCGGGGCGTATACTTGCCGTTGGCGGGGATGGTGCGGGTCATATCACCGGCATAGCCGGCATATTCGGCACCGATATCAAACAGAATCAAATCGCCGTCTTCACAGCGTTTGTGGTTGGAGATATAGTGCAGCACGCAGGTATCCTTACCGGAGGCAATAATGGGATGGAACGAGAACTTGCGGGCGCGGCGGCGAATGTAAGCAGCGCTCAGCAGAGCTTCCATCTCCCACTCACCCATGCCGGGCTTGATTTGGCTAAGGATTTCCACCCAACCTTCGCCGGTAATACGGCAGGCCTCGCGCAGCTGAGCAAGCTCCTCCTCCGTTTTCACCAAACGCATGGAGGCCAAAATATCATACAGGCTCTGTAACTTTACATCCGGGTACGAGGCCTGCAAGGCAGCGGCCATGCGCTCATTGCGGGTCTGCACATAGGTAAGGCGGCGGGGGTGGTTATCGCGCTCCAGCCACAGCTCTTTGGCAGCGGGCACCCAGGCTGCAAGCAAGGCATTGTACTCGTCCGTCCAGCGCACATCTTCAATACCGCACAGGGCGGTGGCATCCTCCTTCGTGAGGCGGGCACCCTCCCAAATCACAATGTGCTCATTTGTTTCGCGCAGCAGCAGAGTATCCTCATGCTTACCGTCCTCCTGCACACGCATCAGCAGCACGGTTTCCTCCTGGTCAATACCGGTCAGGTAAAAGAGGTTGGCATTTTGGTGGTGGGCCAGCGTGCCGTCTGCATTGGTGGGATAAATATCATTTGAATGCACAATGACCAAGCTACCGGCCGGCAACTGAGCAGCCAATTTATCGCGCGTGGACTTGTAAAACGAGGCGGGGATGGGTTCGTATCTGAGCGTATGCATAATAGTAACTCCTTGTATGCGCCCCATTATACCCGTGTACCCCCAGCACTGCAATCATAAATCGTGGCTTGCGCGCCCAAAATCAGGATTGCCAGCACAGAAAAAATCTGCTATGATGCCGGGCAGATACACACACATGCGGCAGGCAAGCGCGCAGCACACCGCAAGTTTCCTCCCCCACACAGAAAAACAAGCGCACATTCCCCCATTCCTCACATCCATGGCTAAAATCTTAGTAGCACTCAGTGGCGGCGTAGACAGTGCCGCAGCAGCAGCCCTCCTTACCGAGCAGGGGCATGAGGTGGTGGCAGCCTATATGAAAAACTGGGTGAACGACGAAAACATACCCGGTGAATGCCCGTGGGAGCAAGATATTGAAGATGCCCTCGGCGTGTGCCGCAAACTGGGCATTGAGCTGCGTGTGGTGGATTTGATTGAGCAGTACCGCAGCCGCGTGGTCAATTACCTGATAGAGGGCTACCGCAATGGCTCCACCCCCAACCCGGATGTACTGTGCAACCGCGAGATGAAGTTCGGCGTGCTGCTGGATTACGCGCTGGAGCAAGGATTCTCCTCCGTAGCCACGGGGCACTATGCCAACAGGCTGGATATTGAGGGCGAGGGCAGCTACATTTTGCGCGGGGCAGACCGCAACAAGGACCAATCCTACTTCCTTGCCCTCATGCGCCCGGAGCAGGTGGCCCACGCCGTCTTCCCCGTAGGGCAAATCACCAAGCCCGAGGTGCGCGAGATAGCCCGCCGCTTTGCCCTGCCCAATGCCGAAAAAAAAGACTCGCAAGGCATTTGCTTCATCGGGCAGGTGAAGATGAGCGATTTCCTGCGCCACTACCTGCCGGATAACCCCGGCGATATTGTGGACCTCAAAGGGCGCAAGTTGGGGCGGCATGATGGCCTGCACCTCTTCACCATGGGGCAGCGCAAGGGGCACCATGTGGCCTCCCCCCGCGAGGGTGTGGCCTATGTGGTGGTAGGCAAAGATTTGAAGCGCAACCGCCTTATTTTGGGGTATGAGGGAGAGGAAACACCGGGGCTGTACACCAAGAGCGCCGTCATCGGCTCCGTCAACAACACCTTGTTACCCCTGCCCGAGCGTGTGATGGCGCAGCCCCGTTACCGCATGCCCGCCGTGCATGCCACCTGCACGCCCATAGCACCGGGGCGCTATCGCTTGGACTTTGACACCCCCGTGCGCGCCCTCGCCCTAGGGCAAGTGTGCGCCGTTTATGCGCCGGATGCCGACCGCGGGGAGCGCCTATTGGGCGGCGGATTCTTTGAGGAGATTCTGTAAATAAGAGCGCAAGCTTATTCCGTTAATAGAATCTTAACGGGAATAACCTTTTTCTGCGGTTCTGCAAGGATAGAATCCGCAGACAATGAGCCGTCTGCTTCAAAAATGCGCCACTTAAAAGTCACACCATTCACGGCATAATCAGGCGCATAACCCACATAACGCACCGTATTCCCTATCTGCAAGGCAAAATCGTTCACGGGCAAATAGAAAATAGGCGTTCGTTCAATGAAATCATGTATTTCCTGTTCTGCATAAACCACCGGTTGTTGATAAGCAGGCTCCAGCAAAATGGTAGAGGCCCCACCTACAGGCACATAGGAGCGAAAACGCACTATCGGAGTCCATGCTGCACCACCCTGCCCCTCACGCGTATAAACAACGGATTGCACCTTGTTGACATCTGATACGGAAACGCAGATAACCACCTCCGTCTCATTCCCCAGCAACTGCAAGGGCACGGCTATATCCAGCTCTCGGGTTTGTGCCAGCAACAGTTTTTCCCACTTCGCATAGCGCGCTCCCTTCAATTTATCCAACACCTCATCATCAATGAACACTTGCAAATAATCCGCCACATCTTCCGCTGTATAATCAGCATCCTCTGCTATTTCAATAAGCTCCTCCAGCGGAGATTCCAACTGCCGCACCGGCTCATATCGCGCTACACATGCAGGAATCCGCTTATGCTTATACGTATACCAATAGAGCACGGTAGCGGCGGCAGCCATTTCGGCATCTTCTTTCGCCATCTGCGCATCATCTCCCAACACCGCTTGATTGACGGAAACTACAGAATCCGCCCGCAGCAAAGCTTCCATGCGTACCACGGCTTGTTCTACCTCATCCTCGCAGTAATCAGGTATTGCCGTCATGGGCGTAAGTGCCTCTTCTTCCTCATTCTCCAACGCAGCATACGGCTTTACAACATCCTCCTGCGGCGGTTCTACAGCCTGTATAACCGGCGGCAACAAACCGGGGCAACGCCGTTGCAACGCAGGATACATGGAATGAACCGGTTTTTCCTGAGTCACAGGGGGCGGGGTCTCCGTCTTCACGCTCTCAGGCGGCAATAGCGGAAGAAGCAAATCCAGCAATTCATCACCATGTTGTCTGTCTCTTATCCGTTGGGCGTACTTCAACTTCAAGCGGTCACGGAACATGGAATCGTTACTCAAATAAAAGAGCCCGCAATACTCTTCCGCAACATCATCAGGCATAACATCCTGAGAATGGGTATTACCCATCATACGGATACAATAGGCCGCCATTTCCGGCGTGGTATTACCACGAGCCAACAACAGCTGCAACGCCTGCGGACAATCTGCCATGGTTGCCAAAGCCACGGGAGGGTGGTCGAACAAGCAATCTGTCTCATCAAATGAGGCATAGCGACAAAACAGCTCTGCCAGCGGCTCTACCTCCGTTGTTCCCATAACAAAACGAAACAGCACCCCGGCAGGTGTCATACCGCTCTTACCACGCGCCCCCCAATTCAGCCCGGGCGTGCGGAACAACTGCTCTGCCATCTGCCGATACTCCTCACGCGTGTGCGGCAGCGGCTGCACGGATTCATGCTCTTTTTTCCCCACCAAGTAATACTGCATCAGCAGATTTTCCATGAATTCTTCCGCCATCTCAGGGTGAGCACGCAACACCTCTCGGTAGGCTTGTATCTTTTTCTCCACCGTATCACCACTATGCAAAATGTTGTACAACTCTACGGAGCGGGTTTCCATATATTCCTCCGTGCGGTCATAAGATGAACGGCCGAACTCTTCGCTTTCATCCTCCCACTGCAAGGGGGACAGTATAATGCCTATATTCCGTGCACACAGCTCGGCAAAAAACAGCTCATGCGAGTTCTCCGCAGCTTGCATCATGGCATATACACGAGCCTCTTCATCTTTGGTGCAAATGGCAGATGACACAGGGGCAGCAATCAACAAAAGGGAGGCTATCAGGGTAGAAAATTTCATATAGGGTATTATACCGTTACATTACACCATAGAAAGCAAAAAAACGCGGAATTACTTGACCGTTGTCAGCATCACCAGTTTGCGGGCAAAGTCTACCAAAGCCAGGGCTCTATCCGTTCTCAAATAGTCCGGATTCAGCCCCCAACGCCCCAAGCGCCAGCGGTCCAGCGCATCAGAATCTTTGAATATCTTGTAGAGATGCACCACCGCGTCCACAGAATCCGGGAATGCTGCACGGATAGCCTCCTCGCCGCGTTCATCGTGGCGGTCGTGCCAGCGCATCAGGCACGCGGCTTCGGGCAAGAAAGTAAGCTCCGGATGCGTTTTACAGAATTCCTCATAAAAGGCGGCAGCGCGGGCACCGTGGCCGGTATCTTTTCCCTCATCTTCGCGGCGGGTATCGTGAAAGATGGAGGCATGAGCCAAGATGGTCAGGGCGCGGGAATCGTCCCCAAGCTCAACCGCACCGATGAGCAGCGCATACAGCAACACTCTTTCACAGTGAGCCGTAGAATGAATAGGGCTATCTGCCAACTGAAACGGAACGGATTGATACATGTACTCTGCCCATTTCTTAAAACATTTCCCCACGGCAGGCGGCAACGCCCGCACAAATTTGCTTGGAACTATCATGCTATTACTTTACCATATCCATTAATTCAAAACAACACAAAAAACAGCGCACGAGCCGGTATATGGGGCGCGTGCGCTGAAAACGGAAGTTGAACCGAAGAATCAGTCTTTCTTCATCTCGATGTGGCCGGAGCAACCGAACCAGCCATCGTTACAACGGGCGGTGAGCTGCACCTCTACCGTTGCACCCTTGGGCACGGAAGGCACGTTGAACTTGACTGTCTTGGTGTTCTTATCGGCAGGAGCATCGGCCTTAGCCACCTCCTTACCATTGACCAAAAGGCGGTAATTGCGCGTTACCATACCGCCGTTGTCCACAGGAATCAGGGAGAAGGTGTAAGTACCGGCGCCGTCAATGGACTTGGTAACATCCACACGCCAATCTTTCTCGAAACCGAGGGTTTGGTCACCGCTTTCGTAGAAATTGTTCTTGATAATGGTGACGGTATCCGGATCCCAGTAGTGAATCCAGCGCTTAGCGCCCTTGGCCAACTGGGTATCGGGGTCAAGCTTGATAAGCTCCTTGTACACCTTGAGGATGGGGCGGGTATCGCGGTTCTCGGGGGTGGAGTTAGAGACAATACGCTCACGCAGCACATAGGCCAAACCGGCCAGCCACTGTTGGCGGCGGTGGCGGTACTTGTCCTCCGTCATGAGCTTTTTGTCCAACATCTCGCGAACGTAGGCCTCGGCCTCGTCAAACTTGCGGTCTTTGCCGCTCAGCTTGCCGTCCTTACCGCCGTGGAGAATCCCCTTAATCTCGCCATACATGGCCAGGTGGTCCATGGCAAAGAGAGACTTGTAACCGGTTTCATCCTGCGGGTCTTGCTTGCGAATAATGCCGGTGAGAGCACCGCAACGCACGGCAAACTGCACGGGCAGCAGCTCCAAAGCTTTACCGGCGGCGTTAGCTGCATCCAAGCCGGTGGCTTTGGCAGCCTCCTGTGCCAATTTGGCAAACTCGGGGGCTTTTTCTGCCAACTTGGTGAGCTTTTTCATCACCTTTTCAGGAGATTGGCTTACCTGTGCACCGTCGTACTCAGCCATAAAGGTGCCATCGGGAGCCAACAAAACCACAGCGGGCAGGTTATAATGCTCGATAGGCAGCACCTTTTTGCGCACATCCACATTCAAGCCGGTTTTATCGTCAAACTGGGCAAAGACGAAGGTGTTGCCGTGCTCTTTGGCAACAGCCTCCCATGCTTTGCAGAACTCTCTTACCTTGGGTTGCCAATCGGAGCCATACCAGAGCACCAAGCAGGGTTTACCCTCTTTGGCAGCCTGTTCTTTGGCAGCCGGCACCTCGGGGAAAGACAGCGTAGCGGCCTCACTAACCAACATGGCCCCCGGCAGGAGCAGCGTTGAAAGTACAATATGTTTCATATCTTTATATGCTGGGGGTTATTTGGTGTAAATGACGAAATGAGAAATGTGAGCGAAGTCGGGGGCAGCGTTTTCAAACTCTACCTTGACCCACTTACCGGGCGTACCGTCGGCAAACTTCACCACCCACTCCTTGGGCATGTTGTCCGTTGTTTCACGCGGTTTCCAAGTAGCGCCGTCTTCACTGGTGTAAACAGTAGCCTTCTTCATGCGGTGCTCGCTGCCATCGCTCTTGCGGATAATGCAGCCGGTGAGTGACTTACGCTCCGGCAGCTCCACAATCATGTGTGGTTTTTCCTCCTTGGCGGTGTGGCACTTACCACCGGTGGGGGCAGTAATGTCGGCATGCCATGCCGGAGAATCGTAGTTAGACGTGGTGGAGATGCGGAACATGGCAGCCTCGGCAACCTTACCGGGCAGCTCCTTGGCCGCTTTAAGCTCGATATTGACGGGGCATTTACCGGCAACCTTAACGGCGGCTTCGGTAATGGAGCGGAATGCGGCAGCAGAACGAGCCTGCTCGGCAGCAATGATGGCCTTATTGTATGCAGCCACCATCTTTTTGGTCTGCTCATCGTCCATCTTCCCGCCCTTACCGGCAGAGGCAGCAGCCTTGGAGAACGCCTTGCTGAATACAGCCTCATTGCCGCCCTCAACATAGGTCTTAACACCCCACTCCAGCACTTTACCGAAGGTGGTGGCATCTTCTGCCCCCATGTGAGTGGCAAACAAGGCAGCCAAATACTGCTCGCGGGCAGCATCCGTCTTGAGAGACTCAGCCTGCTCTTTCATCACCGGCTCAATATTCACCGCCCAAGAGGAGGGAGTGCCGGAGATTACCTTGTGCATCTTGCCGTAAAGGTCGGCTTTCTGCTCATCGGTCATGGCGGCTACGGAATCTTTCAAGTCCTTAGCCATGTCAATGGAAGCAAAACCATTGTTTTCGTACAACGGAATCACCTTTGAGAGGTAATCATAGGCTTGATCGGGGGTAATACCCTTTTCTTTGAGCAACTTGTGGTAAGAAGCACGGAAGAACGGATGCAGGGGGGAGATTTCCAGCGTCTTTTCCCACATAGCAATAGCGCCATCTTTATCGCCCACGGCATCCAGTGCCTTGGCGCAGAAGCTGTGGCGATAGGCCTTCTCAATAGTGGCATCATCCTTATATACCGTCTCCATTAACAGGTAAGAGGTGGGAGCCTGATTACCGAAAATGCGGTTATGCATACCGCCATCCGGGCCACCGAAACCACCACGCCAGTCGCCGCGTTTAATGCGGAAACCGTATGCACAGTGGCCGGGCTGGCCTACTGTGTAAGCGGGGATACCGTGAGCCATAGCAGCCACACAACCTAAGTGAGACATAGCGCCGCACACACCGCCGTTGCGGTGGGTGGCCTCTGCCCAGCTGATATCGGCATAGGGATAATTGTACATACCGCCCTGCACGGAATCACCGAAGAGGGACGGATCCGTATAAATGGCAGCCCAGCAGGCATAATCATAACGGTCCCACGGCACGTTGATATTCTCCAAAGCCCATTCAAATGACTGGTCGTCCCAGTCCTGCTGCGGAATACCTACGGTAAAGCGCAGCTCCCAGGGGCGCAGATTCTTGTAACCGGGATGTAACAGACCGCGCTTGGCGTTTTTCTGGAAGAAGTTGTAACGCCACACGGGATTATAGCGAGAGGGATTCTTTTTGGCAATGGGCGGGTTCGGGTCTGTCTCACCACCGCCCCATACGGAGGCCAATGCCACAGCCAAGCCCTTGTTCTTCACCTTGCCCTTTTCCTCTTGCCAAATGCGGTAGAGCACATCGATACCCATATCGGTATGATACGGCACAAGGCCGCAGCCGAGGTACAGCTCCTGCCAGTCGGCATCGGTGGCAAACTCTGCTAAAAACTTCTTCTTTTTGTCCGACTCTGCGGCAAAAGTGGTCATCACCCCGGCATCGGTGGTGCGTATCACCTCCAGAAGCATGGCCATCTGCAACACATCGGCAGATTGCGGGGTTATCTCCTTGCCCTTCAAAGCTGCCACGAGGGCGCTTTGCACGGCGTTATAATCTCCATTGCGTATGGCGGACATCACGTCCGCAGGAAGCTCCTCTGCACCGGCTACAGCACCGGCAGCGACTGTTACTGCCATGGCGGCAGGCACCACGGGCAATAAGCCCAAAGAGAGCAATCCAATACGGCTGAAAATAGTTCGTACTGTCATGGTGCTTATTCATTAGCACCCCCACAACGGCATGTCAAGCAGAAAAAAGGGATTTTGGACTTTAGATTTCGGATATTTGTTTTGTCCCACCTGCGAAGGGAGTTGAACAAATTGCACATCATCTTTTCCCTTCAGTTTCCTTTTATTGAAGGCCATTCGTGTTTTTGTGTTGCAGGCGGGGGGGCATGTATGATAGTATGGTAGAGGATGAACGCAGGAGAGACCAGAAGCGAGGAGGCAAGAGCAACGGCCTTGGCGCAGCGCATTCAAGAGCTGGAGAGTGAGCTGAAGGAGGCTCATGCCGAGCTCGTGGGCGTGCACTCGCGTCTCTTGTTTGAGCGCCAATCCTTTTATGCTGACACACATACAGCGGCAACCATGAACACCTCTGCCGCCATTACCCGCAGCTTGAATGTGGAGCAAGAGCGCCAGCAGGACCCCATCCACATTGAACCCCTGCCCATTCACCACCCGCTGCGCCGCAAGTGGTCCTTAGGTAAGGGCTTGCCCCCTTGCACCGAGGCGGAAAACCAGCACCGGGTGTGCTTTATGGGGCGACAATCTGTCAACGGCAAGCTGCGCTTGTTCGGGCTGTTATCCGACGGCGAGCCGTGGGAGCACTATGTACCGTTCTCCATGTTGGCAAGAGAGGGAGGCATTACCATTGGGCGCGACCCCGAGAGCACCGATTTACAATTGCCGGAAAACGGTGTTTCGCGCACGCACGCCTGCATAGAGCTGGGGGCGACGGGGCTTGTTATCTCAGATTTGAACTCCACTAACGGTATTCAGGTGAACGAACACCACCTGAACAGCTATAACCCGCAGGCACCCGTGTACGACGGCACCGTTATTCACCTGGGCGATACGGCCTTGCGCATAGAAATTATTTACAGTACTTAAGAACAGTTTTTTTATCATCCATACCATCATGAACATAACCCACTGCATCACAACCCTGACCCTCTGCTCAGCCGCAATCGGCGTAGCTGCAGAAAAGTCCGGCTCCTCTGATTTGCTCTGGTACAAACAACCGGCCTGCGTTGACGGCGCTAATCTGCCTTTCGCCTACGCCGGCAATATTCCGGGCAAAACAGCCTATAACCCCATGCAAGGCAAAAGCCGTATCGATGCATGGGAAAGCCAATCCCTTCCCGTCGGTAACGGCCGCATTGGCGGCACGGTGTTCGGTGGCGACAAGTTGGACCGCGTTAACCTTAACGAGGTGAGCCTGTGGTCCGGCGGCCCCAACAAGGTGAGAAACGGCTACAATTACTCCTACGGCCCCAATGCCGGGCAGAATGATTTTGGCAGCTACCAGCCCTTTGGCAATCTGTACGTCAGCTTCAATTTTAAGGGCAACACGCAGGATTACACCCGCACGTTGGACATGAAGAAAGGTGCTGCCTACACCGAATTTTCGGCAGATGGCACCCGCCACCAGCGCGAGTGCTTTGTAAGCCGCCCCGACAATGTGCTGGTGTACTCTGCCAAGGCAGATAAGAAAGGCAGCATTACGGCAGACATTGCCCTCACTCCCTACCACACGGTAGACTACAGCGTGAGCGGCAACACCATCGTGATGAGCGGTACCCTGCCCAATGGCGAGAAGTTTGAAGGGCGTGCCGAGGTACGCGTACGCGGTGGCAAAGCTACCGTGCGAGGCCAAGCCGGCACGGTGAACGTGACCTACACTCACCCGCCCCGCGCCAAGGATGCCATGATGCCCGAGTACAAGACGGAGCACATGCCCTATGTGCACGTGGAGGGTGCGGATTCTGTGGTCATTCTTGTTTCTCTTGCTACAGATTATAAGATGGACTACGAGTCTAACTGGAAGGGCGAATCCCCCGCTGCCACCAACACGGCTGTGCTGAAAGCCGTGGAAGGCAAGAGTCTTAAGGAGCTGCGCAAGGCTCACCGTGAGGATTACTCCTCTTACTACAACCGCTTGAGCATTAACTTAGGCAAGAGCCCGGCAGAGGTATCCAAGTTGGCTACGGATGAGCGTTTGGCCCTGTACCGCCAGCACGGCAAGCCGGACCCCGAGCTTGAGGCCACCATTTACCAGTATGGCCGCTACGTGCTCATCTCCGGGTCTCAGCCCGGCAACCTGCCCGTTAACCTGCAGGGTATTTGGAACGACAAGGTGCATGCTCCCTGGGCTTGCGACTACCACAACAATATTAACCTGCAAATGTGCTATTGGGGTGCCGAGGTGGCCAACCTCTCGGAGTGTCACCAGCCTCTCATCGACTTCATTAAAGCCATGGAGAAGCCTCTGCACGAGATGACCAAGGCCGAGTTCGGCAGCCATGTGCGCGGCTGGACCACGCGTATCTCCCAGAACCCCTGGGGCGGCGGCGGTTGGATTAAGTGGAACCCGCCCGTCAACGCTTGGTATGCTCTGCACATTTGGGACCACTACCTGTACACGCAGGATAAAGAGTACCTGAAGAATGTGGCTTACCCGCTGCTGAAAAACATTTGCTACTACTGGGAAGACGAGCTGAAGGAGGTAGGAGCCAACGGTGAGGGCCTGATGACCCAACCCAACGGCAAGGGCTCTGAAAAGCCGCTGACAGTGGCAGAGCACCCCGAGCTGGGCGAGATTAAGGCCGGTTCTTTGGTATGCCCCTTGGGTTGGTCTCACGAGTGGGGCCCTGTGGAAGACGGCTGCGCCCACGACCAGCAGCTTATCTTTGAGCTGTTTGACAACACCATTAAGGCTGCCGAAATTCTTGGCACGGACAAAGAGTGGGCCGATACCTTGGCCGACAAGCGCGACCGCTTGGTGGGCAACCGCATTGGCCGCGACGGCTACCTGCAGGAGTGGATTGTGGACCGCCCCAACATGGTGAACGGCCAGCGCCACACCTCTCACCTCATTGGCGTTTACCCCGGCACCACCATCTCTATGGCCAAAACACCGGAGTTTGCTAAGGCTGCCATGAAGAGCTTGGAGCTGCGCGGTCTCTCCGGCGATAATCGCCGCAGCTGGACTTGGCCGTGGCGCACGGCCCTTTGGGCCCGCTTTGGCCATACCGAGCAGGCTTACAGCATGGTACAGCATTACATTCGCTACAACCTGTTGGATAACCTCTTCGGCAACCATCCGCCCATGCAGATGGACGGCACCTTCGGTATGACCGGCGGCATGAGCGAGATGCTCATCCAGAGCCATGCCGGACAGATTGAGCTACTGCCCACCCTGCCCGCCGCTTGGAAGGATGGCAAGGTTAAGGGTATTCGTGCTCGTGGCAACATTACGGTTGATATGAAGTGGAAGAACGGCAAGGTTACTGACTACAAGCTGACCACCACCTCTGCCAACCCCGAGCCCGTGAAGGTGATTGTGAACGGCTCTGCCGCCACCGTTACTCCCACGGTTGTAAAATAATTGCTACGCAACATTGTTTTTATGCCATGGCCACCGCGCAATAACGCGGTGGCCATTTTTTAGTACGCTCTGTTCCTGTGTTTAGTTGCCAAATGATAGTTTGTCGGCCCGCCGTACTACGCACCGCAGGTGCGTTCTTCACTACAGCGCAAGCTGTTCTTCACCATCTGCCGCAGGCAGATTCTTCACCATGCCCAACGGGCATTCTTCACCACGGCGAAAGCCGTTCCTTCTCCCAAATACCGCGAGCGCAGCGAGCCAAATTCTGAGCCCCCGTATGGGGGCGGTAGCGTAATAGCCCGGTGCGTTAGCTCCGGGTACCCGATGGGAAATGATTGGAGCCCCGGTTGAGGGGCGGCAGAAAGCTGTGGGTTGGGGTATGAGTTTCATTGAAAAACAAAGCTTTGTGCATACTCATATTCCTTGGTAAAAGTTAATACCGTTCACTCGTTCTCTGCCGCCCCTAGAACGGGGCTCCAATACTGTTTATCACCAAAACCCGACGCTAACGCGTCGGGCTACTGAGCTATCGCCCCTCACCCGGGGCTCTTAAATTCCGTTCGCTGCGCTCACATCAATGCGCCCCACAAATTGCTATTTGTGGGACTATCAACTAAAAACTTAAACATAGCTTTTTAGTATGAGAAGGGAGAGGATAAACTCCGCCCCCCTACTTTCACCATTCAATTTTCAACCTTCAATATCATAAATGACGCGATTGGGGGCGGATACGTCTTGCACATTCAACGGGGGAGTGTTATAGTGTAGGTATCATGAGTGAGAAACCTTTTTTGAATAGTGCATTGTTAGTGGAATGGAGCAAGCTAACCCCGGAGCGTGCGCGTGTGGAGATTCGTGAGGCGATTGAACACGCCAAGGAGGCCGTGGAGGCCATTTGCTGCGTGGAAGAGCCTACCTACGAAAACAGTTTTGCCGCCTTAGAGGCCTCCGGCGCTGAGGTAACACGCGGCTGGCACCGCTTGCACCACCTGAGTAGCGTGATGGATAGCCCGGAGATTCGCGAGGTGATTAATGAGCTGATGCCGGAGGTGGTGATTTTCTCCTCTAGTGTTACCCTCAATCCGCGCTTGTATGCCGTGCTGAAGAAGGCCGCTGCTATGCCGTGGGTGGCTGAACTGAGCGAGGTAAAGCAGCGCTTTATCCAAGAAACGCTGTGCGACTTCCGTGAGAACGGCGCCGATTTGACGGATGAGCAGAAGGTGCGCTTTACCGAGATTTCCACCAAACTGGCTATGCTCTCCCAGAGCTTCGGTGAGCGCGTGCTGGACTCCACCAACGCTTGGGAGTATGTAACGGCAGACTCCAACGAGCTGGTGGGCATGCCGGAATCTGCCAAGGAGAATGCCCGCCAAGACGCTTTGGCAAAGGGCTACGGCACCGAGGAAGAACCGCAGTGGCGTTTCTCGCTCCAGTTTACCTCGATTCAGCCGGTGCTTACCTACGCCGACAACGAGGCGCTGCGCAGCCGCATTTGGCATGCGGTGAATGCCAAGTGCACCGGCGAGCATGATACCACGGAGCTGATTCAGGAGATTTTGACTCTGCGTGCCGAAAAGGCAGCCATGCTGGGCTACGAGAAGTACTCTGACTATGTTACGGCCCGCCGCATGGCCGGCAACGGCACCACGGCGCTGAACTTCATCAACGACCTGCACGACCGCGTGAAACCCGCTTTCCTGGCCGAGCAGGAGGCCATCCGCACCTTTGCCGAAGAGCAAAGCGGCGAGAGTATGCCGGTGATGAAGCCTTGGGATGTGGGCTACTGGACGGAGAAGCGCCGCAAGGCTTTGTATGACTTTGACAGCGAGGAGCTGCGCCCCTACTTCCCGATGAATGGTGTGCTGGAGGGCATGTTCTCCATCTTCTCCGAGCTGTACGGTATTCGGCTCACCCAAAAGCCCACGGCCTGCATTGCTGAGGGCGAGAGCTTACCGGAGGGCGCTGTAGAGGTATGGCACCCTGAGGTCCTCTTTTATGAGGTGCACGATGTAGAGAGCGGCGAGCATTTGGGCTCGTTCTATGCCGATTGGTATCCGCGTGCAACGAAGCGCGATGGCGCTTGGATGGATTGCTTGGCTTGCGGGCTACCCGGCCAAAACGGAGCCCCGCGTTTGCCCCACTTGGCCTTGATGTGCGGCAATATGAGCAAGCCCGTGGGCAACAAGCCCGCCCTGCTCAACCACCGCGAGGTGCAGACGGTCTTCCACGAGTTCGGGCACTTGCTGCACCAGTTGCTGAGCAATGTGGAGGTAGAGGCCCTGGCCGGTTGCAATGTGGCTTGGGACTTTGTGGAGCTGCCGAGCCAGATTAATGAGAACTGGACTTGGGAAAGCGAGGCGCTGGACCGCTTTGCCCGCCATTGGGAAACGGGCGAGGTAATGCCCGCAGAGCTGAAGCAAAAGATGCTGGCCGCCCGCACCTATGGCGAGGCCTCCTTCTTCATGCGCCAGCTTTGCTTCGGCAAGATTGATTTAGAGCTCCACACCCACACGGAACAGTACCTGGGCCGCGATATTGAGGAGGTGGACCGCGAGATTTTGGCCGATTACCGCATTGCTCTTACCGAAAAGGGAAACAGCTGCCTGCGCTGCTTCTCGCATATTTTCAACGGCGGTTATGAATCCGGTTACTACTCCTACAAGTGGGCTGAGATGCTGGAGGCGGATGCCTTCTCTCGCTTTGCCAATGAGGGTATCTTTAACGGCGCCACCGGGCGCGACTTCCGCCGCTGCATTTTGTCTCGCGGCAACAGTCGTCCGGCGGCAGAGTTGTACCGCGACTTCATGCAGAGAGACCCGGATCCCTCAGCCTTGCTCAAGCGCAGCGGCATTCAATAATGAATAACGGCATGCTCCGCCCGGTTTCCACTGTTGCTCCCCTGCTTTTCTGCGCGCTCCTTGCTTTGGCAAACGCGCAGTGGGTGGAGGCAGTGCCCGAGGCGGAGTCTCGCCATGCTACGGAAGCGCCCCACAAAAATAGCTTCCAGCAACGGCATACGCGCCTGTTGCGTGCCGCGATTGAGCAAATCCGCTTAGGTGCCCCGGTGGATACCCGCAATAAGCAGGGCATGACGGCCCTGATGCTGGCCGCTGCCGCCGGAGATGCCGAGCAGTTCCATGATTTATGGCATGTGCGCAATGCGCAGCCACGGCTGCTTGCCCCGGGTAAAGTCAACCTGCTGATGCTGGCGGCAGCCGGCGGAAATGAAGGGATTTTTAAGGCGGTATTGGCGCAGAATCCGCAGGCGCAGCGCGAGACCGACAACAACGGCACCCCGCTGTATCACTACGCCTGCATGGGCGGAAACCCGCAGATTTGCCAAGCGGTAATCCGAAGCGGAGCAGATGCCTATGCGTTGAATAAGCTGGGGCACTCGGCGATTCTGTATGCGGCGCGTGGGGGCAATGTGCTGATGTTTCATGAGCTACTGGGGCGTGGTGCCAAGCCCTTGCTGCTTACACGCGATAGGTACGATTTGCTGATGGCTGCCGCACAAGGTGGCGAAATTGAATTGGTGCAAACGGCTTTAGCTATGGGGGTAAAACCCACTGCGGCGGATGCCTCAGGCAATACGGCACTGATGACCGCCGCAGCCCAAGGAGCAACGAGTATTGTGCGGCTGCTGCTGTTCAAAGGTGCGCAGGCGGGGGCACGCAATAAACAAGGCGTGTGTGCCGCCATGTTGGCCGCCGCGGCGGGCGATGCGGAATCCTGCCGTTTGTTGGGCGGAAAAGCGGATATGGCGCCGGATAAGGCCGGGCGCTCTTTGCTGGTGTATGCCGCTGCAGGCGGAAGCCGCTCCTTGGTGAGTGAGTTGCTGAAACAGGGTGCTAAGGCAGATGAGAACAATAATTTACCCTTGCGCACGGCTATTGCCGCCGGTAATACGGGGGCGGCGTTGGAGTTGTTATCCGTGTTGCCTGCCATCTCGCGCCATGAGCTGCATTCCATTCCTATTAAAACCTTGGATGATGCTATTGCCTTTTCCTCGCATTTGTCCAGAAACGCAGCCAATGCATCGGACCGAGCGATTGCGGAATCGCTTCTCAACCACGTGGCAAAGGCGGCAAGAAATCCGGCGGCGCTTTCTGCTCCGGCATTGGATATGCAGGGGCGCACTCCTTTACAGACGGCCATTGTGGGCAGATTCCGCAGTTTTATTATTTTTCTCATTGAGGCCGGGGCAGATGTAAATGCAAAAACAGCGCATGGCCAGACAGCTCTGATGACTGCGGTGGAATCCGGTGGCTACGACATTGTCAAACTTCTGTTGCGAGCGGGCGCAGACCCGAACCTGATGGATAAATCCGGGTATACAGCCACCATTTTGGCGGCGGAATATGCGGATTGTGCGGTCTTTAATTTGCTGATGGAGCATGGGGCTAACCCTAATCTTAAGCGGCGCAACGGCCCCACCACCCTACAAGCAGCTATGGGTGCCGGTCCGGATGCACAGGAAATTGTGAATCGATTGACCAACGCGCCCACCCTCCCCACCTCCGCAGCGGCGGCATATACAGAACTTTGCCAAGCCATGAAGGCGGGCAACAAAGAGCGCTTCCGGAGGATTCTCCAAGTATGGCCGGAGCCCGATATGGCCGATGCCGAAGGCACTACCCTGCTCATGCAGGCGGCGCGCTCTGATTGCGAGGACTTTTTTGTGTGGCATTTAATAGAGCGCGGAGCCCAAGTAAACGCCACCAACCGCCACGGCTTTACCCCGTTGCTCTATGCCACTACTCCCACCAAACGCGAGCTCTTGAAAAAAGCCGGTGCTCAGTGAAGCGCTGCCGGATTTACAATTTACGATGTACAATGTACGGTTGAACAGTTTCGCTCCCTGTCGGTCGCAGGAAAGGCAAAGCTCTGCCCCCCTATCAGTGGCGCAGCCGCCTAACTGAAAAATCGCACATTGTACCTTGTCAATTGTACATTAATATCACTTTTTGGTGTAATAGCGTACGTAGTCAATCTCGAACTTGACGGGATAATCCTTCGGGTCGGCGGTTTCGGGCCAGGTTCCCTGCCCACCGATAGCGGTGTTCATGATAATGTAGCACGGGGTGCGCAAGGGATTACCGCCATCCGGATAATTAGCATCGGCTATATTCACGCGGCCCACCTCATTGTCATCAATGAGAATGCGCATGATGTTTTCATCCCACTCCAACACATAGGTATGGAAGGCCTTACTGTAATCCTGGAAGTTCGTGGTACGCACCACTTTGTGCTCTTCGTTACCACCATTTACACCCCAACGGAAAATGGAATAGCAGGTATTCGGCTCTTGAGAAATGTGCTCCAAAATATCAATTTCGCCGTTGGCAGGCCAGCCGTATTTATTGACGTGCATTGTCCAAATAGCAGGCCACACGCCCTTGGCGCGGGGCACCTTGGCACGGAACTCCAATCGGCCGGGAGCCTCAAAGTGTTTCACATCGCGGGTGGTTACAGAGCCACTGGCAAAGGGCTGATATTTGATTTTCTCCATCCAATGCTCAGAACCTTCCTTGTACACACAATTCGGGGTTTTCTTGGCTACAGAGCTAAGGATAAGCTTGCCGTTACGCACCTTCACACAATCCTTGGTATAGGCCTGTGAGGCACCGGGATTGCGAACCACCCCGAGCTCGTATGCCCATTTTTTCTCGTTGAGTTTGGAGCCATTGAATTCATCGCCCCATTCATAAACCCACCCTCCGGGCAGAGTTTTGGGAGCTTTGGCTTTCGGGGCGGCACTTACGACGGGTACTGCCAACAAGGCAAGAGCTGTAATGATGGTACGTAATTTCATAATTTTGCTTTGATTTGCACGCTATTGTAGCAACTTAACCATGCACCTTCAAGCAAAAAAATCTGATGGCGGACGACCACTTATTTCTTGCGAGAAGGGGCATTATTTGCTATAAGAAAGAGAATGAAGCGAGGATTACCATTTTTGATTCTCAGTGCAGTATGCGCTTTGATATTGAACGGCTGTTTTATGATTAATCTGCCGCACGCGCTTGACACCGTGGGCAAGGAGCGCCCCTTAGTTGCTCAAAATAATGCCAAATCCGCTCGAGATTTGATAGTGTATCGCTTGGGTGACAACTACTACATGCAGCTCGACCTGAAATTTATGAAGGAAGAATCCGGGCTGCTTGTTTGGAGTGGTTGGGGAAATCATTCTGCCGCTATCGACCTGAACACTTGGACAAAAGAGAAGCTGGATGCCGCGCCGATTGAGACATACATGGTACTCATGAATCCCTACTATGTAGAGAACTCGCTGCAAGTCAAAACAGAGAAAGCACCGGAGGATACGCCTCAGCTGATTCCTATAGCAGAGTTTGATTTTGCAAAGGCTACACGTTGCACGCCCAACCCTAAGCGCTACACCAGCGGCGATTGGAAAGGACAAACGTACAAGTTAGAGGACTGCTATCCTAACTTGAATCACCGTTATCGATACTCTCTTCTGCACTACATGGTCAAACCGCTTTACTGGGCCTCTTGGGGTGTTGAAATTCCTACCTTCATCACCATCAATACTGCCATATACACCATCATGCTCCCCTTCGAGCTAATTCAGGAGTATACAACCGAAGAAAAGCCCTTTGAGCCCGTAGAAGTTACCCACTAACATCATTTTTCACTTCAACCAAACTTAATAACATGCTTTCATCCATCAAATTTTGGAGCACAGTTGCTGTTGGCTTAGCCTGCATGGGCGGATTAACCCAGTGCGGAGGAGGTGGTGGCGGAAGCGCAGCAGAAGGAGCCGCGGGGCCCTTGGAGCTGATTCCTGCAGAGTGTCAGGCATGCGAATTGACGTTCATTTGGGCGCCGGAATATGCCGATACCTCGTACAAGGTCGTGCTTCTCTGCACTCAAACAACAGCAGGGTTAGGCTGGGGAACCCTGAGCGGCAGCGTGACGCAAACAGGCACCGATCATAAAACATACGAGCTTAACATGGGCGGCACATGGGGCGCAGCCTCCGATAGTGCCACAACGCTCCTTCTCTCCACGCTTTCAGCAGAGGGCAGTGAGGCAGAGCTGACAGGCGGCCCGCTTACGATTGCCATTGACAGCACACAACATGATGCACAAGGGCGCCCCGTCACCCGCTCCGGTACCTTCACCAACGGGCAAATCATGCTCCGCCTTGGCGACCACCCCTCTCGCCTTCCGCTCAACGGCGTGCGCGTTGACATGAAATTGACGGCAGCGGAATAAGCCGCCACGCAAAAAAATCACCGCAGGCACGCTGCACGAAGCGTACCTGCGGGATTTTCCTTTTATGATGTCAGCCCGTAAGGAAAGAGGAATCAGAAATCCAAGCGGTAACCGAGAGTACCATTGACCGTAGTTTGGTCGGAGAAGAACTCAGCGGAGCAATCCATGATAATGGAGCCGTAATTTCTGCCCAGCGGCACACTAAACCCAACGCCCAATTCCACGCCACAGGCGCCGGGTTTGGCTCCGCGCACAGAGCTCATATCCCCCAAGCCGGGAATACCCACACGGGCGCTACCCTCGCGGCGGCCGGCCATAGCCTTACCCATCAAGCGGGTTTCCATCATGGCGGGAGTATTAAGCCAATTTTGCCCTACAATACCCTGCATGCGTGCACCTAAGCCAAAGATAACATTGTTGCTCTCCTGCTTACCCACCTGCAAAGCGGCATCGGAACCATTTTCCGTGTATCCATCCACTTGGCTATGGATGTACGACACATTGAACACCGGCTGCCACCAGGCTTGAGCAATGGAATCCATATTCAGCTTATAGCTGCGAGCTACCTCGTACATCACGCCAAAGCTCAGGCCATTGGTGCTGCCATGGGTACTGTATGCGGCATCGGGCATGGATACACGACGATTCAGCTTCATGTCTGCAAAGCCTACACTGCCGATAAGCGTATGGCTCCAGCAACCGCTATCCATACGGCCGAAAATCGATCCGTAATAGGAGTTCATATCGCCGGAGGCATCACTACCATAGCCTTTGATACCGAGTCGACCGTGCATACCGGTAAAGGCAGCACCAACAGTCAAATCCTTATCAGCCACCATGGCAAAACCCACCGTACCGCCAATGCTATTGAGGGAATAGCCGGGAGTAGTGCTGCCACCGTCAAGCTTGCTGTGGTCAATTTCCGCATTGGCCCACATGGTGTACTGGGGCTCTACAGGCGGCATGCCACCCTTGGGGTCGTAAACAACGGGTTGGGGGCACCCTACACCGCCGTTGAACATCGTTGTACGATTACGAATACTGCGCAGCTGGCGCTCCATCTGCCCACGCCAAGCAATATTAAGGTTCGCAATACCGGAGCCGGCCACCGAGGCAGCTAAAGCGTCTGCACCACGAGCATCGTCCCCGGCAATGTAGCTATCCATTGCATTCAGCACCTCAGCCAAATCGGGGTAGCGCTCGCTGTTGGCCTGCGGATCCAGCTCGCCGAATGCTTCATCCATCAACGCGGCACCGGCCTGACCATTGGCAGAAGTGGTATTGCGCTGGTAATAACCGGAGTTGGTCGTATCCAAGGTCAGCACCAAGGCACCTTCCGTTTGTTCCAAGGTGGCAATAAAGCCATCATTCAAATAGCGGGCGGTAGTATCTTCCGTGAGGGTGTACACGGTATCACCGGCATCTTGCGTACTCACCAAAGTATACTCACCGGAAGCGCGTACCACCTTAGCCACGTCAATCTCCATGGTGTCGGCAGTTGAAGCGCCAAGCGTTGTAGTGGTTACAACGGGGGAATCCTGCGTCAGTTCGGCACCCAGCACCAAATTGTCCGTTTTGAGCGTGGTGAAAGCACCGCCTTCATTCAAGATTAAACGAGCAGCATCCACGGCACCACCATTTTCCACAGCTTTATCAATCAGCAGATTAGCTGTAGAACTAACAGCCCCGGCATTATCCAGAGTGCCCACTGCAGAATCCGCAGAAAGAGACAAAGAGGCACCCTGTGCCACAGACAAGCCACCGGAGCCATTGAGGCTATGGAGTACGGAATCACCTTCCGCCAAAGCCATGTTACCCTGCAAGGCAACATCTGTACCTGTCACCGCCTTAGAGAAGCTGATATTTGCCCCCTCAGTCACGGTCAACTCTGTACCCTCATTCATCGCAGTAACACCCTTAAAGGAGCCACTGCCGGACAATGCAAGATTGCCCTCGTTCACCGAAAGCGCAGGGCCATCCGCTGTGGTGTCGGCAGCTTCAAGCGTAAGGAGCTCCTGCCCGGATTTGCTGATGGAACCATTGCCCGCAAACTCACCGGCAATGGAGCTTTCAGCCGTTGTGGTAAAGGTGTAGGCGCCATTCACCGTAACCGTACCGGCCTCCAAGGCCTCACCCACCATCACGGTATCCACCACCGAACCCGCAGGCACCGCAAAGGTCACATTATCGCCTGTGGTAAACGGGGCGGCAGCCGGTGTGGCGGTTAACCAAGGCGTATTGGAAGCATCCGTATTCCACACGTTGGTATTCACTTCACCATTCCAGGTCAAATCCTCAGCCTGCACCGTACAGGCACAGGCCACAACAACACCTGCTATAAATCGCTGCAGGGAGCGTGAAAGTCGAGGTTTCATATACATGTTCAGAGTCCGGCACCACCCCTAACCGCATAAAATATGGTAGTTTATTAGCTTGTAGGCGCGTATGCTGTCATTTTTTTCACCTAAAAACTGCATATAATGAAAGATTGAGCTTGTTTTCGGCGTATTATTATTAGAGACTTAGTTAAACGCCATGAAAACCTGCCTTCTTTTACTCTGCCTTACCGCATTCAGTGCCTTGAGTCAAGAGCACACCCGCGAACCCGGAGATTGGACCACCATCCCCGTTCTGATCACAGCCGCATACCCGGGAGAATACGGTGTAGAGAAAATGCAACAATTACTGCAAGCAGGGCACAACCCGAATACACGTGCGGCCAACGGCTCAACACCGCTGATGATTGCCGCCAACTTCGGCAATGCAGATATGGTGCGTCTCTTGCTGGAGGCCGGGGCGGATGCCACTGCCACACGGCACGATGGCAGCAACGCTTTGCATAGCCTGGCCTGTGCAGAAGTTTTGCACAGCCCCGCCCAAGCAGAACAGAAGCTTACAGAAATTGCCCGCATGCTCATCCAAGCCGGAGCCAACCTTAACCAACACAACAACGACCGTCTCAGTCCGTTGGATGTAGCAGCCTGCAGGGTGCGCATGTTGGTAAAGCCGTTTCTTCAAGCCGGAGCTATGCTCCCGAACCCGGAATATAAGCATTTTAGGGACGAAATACGCTACCTCATCAACCACGGTGGCTTACACCTCCTGCTTGAGCACGGATTAAACCCCAATTTAAGCATACGCAACACACAATCACTCTTGCAATTAGCGGCAGAAATGCGCAGCCGCAGCGCCGTTCATGCGCTTATTCAGGCCGGGGCAGATGTTAATGCCCTTCAGCAAGGCATATCCCCGCTGTGGTATACCCTTAAGAATAAAACCGAAACAACGGACTCCGACCGTCTTTCCATAGCCCGCATGCTGCTGGAAGCCGGGGCAAATCCCCTGCTCCTCAAGGGGCAAACAGACTCCAAAGACACCATGCTGCACAGCTGTGCCGCCTGTAGCGATACAGCCTTGTTGCAGCTCTTACTCCTTGGGCGAGAAGAGCATATCAACGTGCGCGACACCGGCAACCGCACCCCGCTTTGCGTTGCCGCGCGTTATGGTTCGGCCGCTATGGTGCAGCTGCTTATCAACAGCGGCGCCGATGTCAACGCGGTAGATACCGACCCCGCTGCCTCGGCATACGGCGGATTCAGCATTGCCGCGTGTGCAGCAGGCTCTCCCCACCAAGCAACGGAGAAATTGAAACTGATACTTGAAGCCGGCGCCGCCTTTGACGCTGAAGCCCAAAAGAACATCATGCTCCGCGCTGCGCAAAACGGCAATGCCGCCACCATGCGCTATTTGCTGAGCTTGGGCGTATCTGCCAACCTGCGCACGGCCTATGGCATACCTTTGGTACAAACCGCAGCGAAAAACCCGGATACCGGCGTGCTAGAGGCGCTGCTTGCCTCCGGCGCAGATGCCGATGCAGCTAATGAACACGGCCTTACCGCCCTGCATTGGGCTGTACAAAGCGCGTTAACCGACCACAGCAAACGCATTATACTTCTGCTGCTCGATGCCGGAGGCGACCTAAACGCCACAGATATGTACGGGCGCACCCCGTGGGATTGCGCGTTCCCGCAAATAAAGGAGTGGCTGCAAACCCTATAAATCACAATGTCAAAACTATACTTTGACAAAGGGTATTTCTTTTGCTACAATGCACGCGCAAGATGAGCACAGCATTTGTACCTGAGGATTATTTCAAACGCCACACCGCTGCCGATATTTTCGGCGAGGGGGTGGAGAGCTTTGAGGTTGATTTAGGCTGCGGCGACGGCGGTTTCCTGCTGGCCATGGCAGAGCATTATCCGGAAACCAAGTTTTTGGGAGTAGAGCGCTTGCTGGGGCGCATCCGCAAAGTATGCGGCACTAGCGCTAAGCGTGCTCTTGCCAATGTGAAAGGCCTGCGAGCAGAGAGCCGCTACTTCTTGGAGTGGATGGTAGCCCCCGGCAGCATCAGCCGTCTGCACTATCTCTTCCCCGACCCCTGGCCCAAAGAGAAGCACCACAAGAACCGCTTGGTGCAAGACTCCTTTATCCCCGTGCTGCATCAGGCTTTGGCCGAGGGCGGCGAGGTGCTCTTCAAGACAGACCACGAGGAGTACTTCATTTGGGTGTGTGAGAAGATGAACGCATCCCCCCTCTTCACCCAAGCAGAGTGGAACGCTCCGTTCTACCCCAAAACAGACTTCCAGCAACAGTGGGAAGCCATGGGCAAACCCATCTTCTCCGCAAGATTCATCCGCAACAACGCATGAGCTTTACTCTCCACAGCACAGACCCCTCCGGCGCACGCCTCGGCACACTTCACCTGCCGCATGGCGATGTCCCCACCCCCATCTTCATGCCCGTAGGCACGCAGGGCACCGTTAAAACCCTGCACCCGGAGGACCTGGAAGCCTTGGGCGCTCAAATTATTTTGGGCAACACCTACCACCTTTGCCTGCGCCCCGGAGACGAAGCCATCCGCAACTTCGGTGGTCTGCACCATTTTGCAGGCTGGAACCGCCCGATGCTGACGGACAGCGGCGGCTTCCAGGTATGGAGCTTAGCACGCCTGCGCAAGATTACGGAAGAAGGCGTGCGCTTCTGCAACCATATCGACGGCTCCTACATGATGCTCACCCCGGAGCGCAGCATGGAGATTCAAGCCAACTTGGGCAGCGACATCGCCATGTTGTTCGATGAATGCCCGCCCTACCCCTGCGACCGCAAGTATGCAGAAAAATCCTTGGGCTACACCCTGCGCTGGGCCAAGCGCTGCAAAGCTTGGGTAGATGAGCACCAACCCCGCAGCGGCAACGGTCTGCAACAGCACTTTGGTATTGTGCAAGGCTCCGTCTATGCCGACCTGCGCCGCCAATGCGCAGAGGAGCTCTCAGCCATGGATTTTGACGGCTACGCCATCGGCGGTGTATCCGTAGGTGAGCCCGAGGAAGAGATGCTGCGAGCCATCGAAAACAGCACCCCGTACCTTCCGCAAAACAAGGCCCGCTATGCCATGGGCTTGGGCACTCCCACCCAGTTGCTTGAGATGATTGAGCGCGGCGTGGATATGTTTGACTGCGTGATGCCCACCCGCCTGGCACGCCACGGCGTTGCCCTTACGCCGGATGGCCCCATGCACATTAAGAACAAGCGCTGGGAGAACGACAGCAAGCCCATCGACCCCGAGGGGCACCCGCACGTCAACCGCTTCTCTCGTGCCGCTATTCGCCACTTCTTCCGCGCCGGAGAAATGCTGGCCCTGCGCCTGCTCTCCTTCCAAAATCTTCACTTCTACTTACGACTCATGGCGCAAGCGAGAAGCGCCATTGCAGCCGGTCAATTCGCTGCCTTCAAAAGCAGCTTCATCTCGCGTTACAAAGCAAACGAAATATCATGACGACCAACCTCATCATCGCCAACGGCGCAGAGGCCTTCAGCGGCATCCTGCCCTTTATCCTCATTTTCGTTATCTTCTACTTCCTGCTGATTCGTCCGCAGCGTAAGCAGCAGAAGGAATTGCAGGAGCGCCAGAACTCCCTCAAGGATGGAGACAAAGTAATCTCCGCCGGCGGCATCCACGGCATCGTGCGCGAGGTAGACACCAAGACCGTTAAGGTTGAGGTTTCTGCCGGTGTACTCATCAAGTTTGAAAAGACCAGCATCGTCAGTGTAGTCAGCAAGGAGAGCTAAGTCTTTCCCCACCCTACACAGGCACACGCCATCCCCATGCTTTCCGTCTATACAGCACAGCAGCTCACTGCGGCCGAGACGGAGCGCATGGGGATTCGTTTGGGCGTTATCGGCAATCCCATCGCCCATTCCAAATCCCCGCAAATGCAGCATGCTGCACTACAGGCCTGCGGCATCCGTGGCCGCTATGCCCGTTTGCTGGCAGATACTACCCCCGGCGCCTTCGAATCCATGCTCACACAGCTGGCAGAGCTGGGCTTTGTCGGAGTCAATGTAACCGTTCCTTTCAAAAAACAGGCATTTGCCGCAGCCGTTCAGGCAGATGCCCTCTCCACCCTCTGTGGGGCTGCCAACACTCTTGTGCGCCATGCGGATGGTTGGCATTGCCACAACACAGATGGCCCCGGCTTTGAAAAAGCCATCGCCGAGCTCTGCGGCAAGCGCCTTAGCGAGCTCCATATTGTCATTTTAGGGGCTTGTGGCGGCGCAGGCTCAGCCCTGGCCACGCAATGCGCGCTGGCCGCATGCCCGCACCTCACGCTCATTAATCGCCCGCGTCCGCAGTTAGAGGAGCTGGCAGAGCACCTGCGCCCGCATGCGCAGGGCAGCCTGCACACTGCTCATTTCGGCACCCCGCAGGCAGAGCAACTCATTCAGCAAGCCCACCTCATCGTCAATGCCACCAGTTTGGGGCTGGCAGAGGGCGACCCCCTCCCCTTCGAGCCACAGCTTCTGCAACCCGGGCAAATGGTGTACGATATCGTCACACACGACACTCCCTTGCGCCGCGCAGCTGCCGCGCGCGGATGCCTTACCGATAACGGCTTGGGCATGCTGCTGTGGCAAGGCGCCTTCGCTTTCGAGCATTGGTTCCACACCCTCCCCCCCATCGAGCCGATGCGCGATGCCCTGCGCTGATTCATACCACCGCCCCTAACTTCATTTTCGCAGCCGATTTTCCTTGCAGAGCGTGGCAAGAACGGGTAGAATGCTACACATGAAGACCACGCTCAAAATTGGCACACGCGGCAGTGAACTTGCGCTCAAGCAAACCGAGTTAACCATTGCAGCCATCAAAGCACACAACCCCGGCATCGAGACGGAAGTTGTCATCATTCGCACCGATGGCGATGAACGCACGGATATTCCCCTGTGCTGTGTCAATAAAGCCGCCGGCACGCAAGATAAAGGCGTGTTTGTTGCCGCTATAGAACGCGCCCTCGCCGCCGGAGAAATCGATTGCGCCGTGCACAGTCTCAAGGACATGCCGGGCCAGCCGGATCCGGCCTTCGAAATCACAGCCGTTCTTCCGCGCGAAGACATTTGGGATGCCCTTATCCTCAAAAAAGGAGCTGATATGAGCCGCCTCACCTTGGGCACCAGCAGCGTGCGCCGTGCGCAGTTGATTCGCACCTATTGGAGCGGCACAGCCAAATCCGTTTCCATTCGCGGCAATGTGCAAACCCGCCTGCGCAAGCTGATTGAATCCGACGAGCTCGACGGCATTGTGCTGGCTCGCGCAGGGTTAAACCGCTTGGGGCTCACCGGCGACAGCATCACTATGGATGGCACCACCCTAAGCGTGGTAGACATGTCCAAGGACTCCTTCATGCCGGCATTGTGCCAAGGCGCCATTGCCATCGAAACCCGCAAGAACGACACCGCCACCCGCGCCATCATTGCCCCGATTAACGACCGCGACACCGAGCTGTGCGTGCGTGCCGAGCGTGCATTCCTGAACATGCTGAATGCCGATTGCTCCGTGCCTGTGGCCGGCTATGCCACCCTCAACGGCGATTTCATGATGATGCGCGCCATCTACTTTATGCCCAACGGCATGCCGGTGCGCGTAACCCACCGTGGCGAGACAGACGACCCGGAGGGCGTGGCCGCCGGTGCCTATGCCAAGTTGCAAGCCGCCATTTCCCCGGATGCCTAAGCATTCCGCTCGTTTTTGCTTGTCTTGCCCCACCCCAAGGAGTACAATAAAGAAAAAAAGGAAGCTACCATGACCACGACCGACCTGACTCATTATGAATTTGAAGACTGCCTCTGGGTGCGTTGCTCAGGGCGCGGCAGTTTTGTGAACAGCCCGGCCCTCAAATCCCTGGCAGACAAATACATGGAGGGCGGCAAAAGCAACATTGTTGTCGATTTGGAAATTTGCCCCGGCGTAGACTCCACCTTTATGGGCACCTTAGCCGGTTTGTCTCGCAAGGCCTCTGCCCAAGGCGGCGCCCTGCAGGTGGCCAGCCCCACCCAGCGCACCCGTGCAGCCATGGAAAGCTTGGGGCTTGATATGCTGGTGGACATCGACCCGCCGGACGCACCGTGGCAGGCAGACATCCAAGCCCGCCGCTACAAGCTTGCAGAGCAACATGCCCCCGAAGCCGCAGGCAACATGGCCGACCTCTCCGAGCTGGAGCGCACCCGCCACGTGCTGGAGGCCCACAACACCCTGCGCGAGCTCAACAAGAAAAACGACGAAACTTTCGGCTACGTTTGCGAAACGCTGGAGGAGGACCTCAAGCGCCACGAGCAGTCCCCCAACTAATCCAGCTCCTCCACCGCAACATCCCCTGCAATCATGGGATTCTCGCGCGCCATGTCCTTCCTTGCCGCGGCAGATGCCTACGAGCAACTGCTGCACCGCGTGTACGGCGCAGAGGATTTAGCGGCAGGCGAATGCCCCGCAGCCATGCCGCCTGCCATACCCGAGCTGGAGGTGCAAAACTTTTGGATGGCAGGCCTGCTGGGCAGCAGTGGCGAAACTATGCGCCACGGCACCGTGCGTATTATCGATTTCGGCGAATGGAACCGCAGCGCAGGCCCGGATTTTTTGCAGGCAGAAATTGAGCTGAACGGCACCCGCATTCGTGGTGATATTGAGTTGGACCCCACCGCTGCCGATTGGGAGCACCACGGGCACGGCGCCAACACGGCATACAACAACGTGGTGTTGCACGTTGTGCTTAGCCCGCCCCCGGCCGGTTGGTACACACGCGATTCGCTCCACCGCGATATTCCCATTCTTCCCATTGCTCCGGCCTTGCTCGCCGCCGCAGCAGGCAAAACAGCCCCACGCTGCACCGAGCCCACCGAGCTGTGCAGAGAACCGCTCAATGCCATGTCTGCGGCGCAGATTGCAGAGCTGTTGCAGGCCGCTGCCGCCTACCGCATGCTACGCAAAAGAAGGCTCTTCCGTATCAAAGCAGAGCACCTGGGCTTCCGCCAAACGTGGTACGAGGCCTTGGCAGAAACCTTGGGCTACCACGCCAACAAACACGCCATGCAGGCCCTCGCCCGCCGTGCTCCGCTTAAAGAACTCGGCAAGCAGGCAGAAAGCATCCTCTTTGGCACCGCCGGTTTTCTCTTCCCGGTTCTGCCCGACCGTGCCGGTAACGATGCCCGCGCCTACCACCGCTCCGTATGGGATGCTTGGTGGCCCCTGCGCCCGCGTTTTGAGCTGGGCGAAGGCCGCTGCATCAACTGGCAATATGCCGCCCAGCGCCCCGGCAACCACCCGCACAGGCGCGTGGCTGCCCTAGCCATGGCCGCCCTGCATTGGCACCACATCGAGCCCCTGCTCAACGCCGCCGGGGCGGCTCGCCTGGTTCAAACCCTCACCGGATTGAGCCACCCCTATTGGGATACGCACTACACCCTGCCCTCTGCCACCATGAACAAGCGCACCGCCCTCATCGGCGAATCGCGCGCACATGACTTTTTGGTCAATTACATCTACGTGCAAGACGAAAGCCCCGCCGCGTGGGAAACCTACCTGAGCCTCCGCGAAAAGGATATGCCCTCCACCGCACGCCACACAGCCACCCATTTGTTCGGTGAGCGCACCGACCTGAAAAAGCTTCTCGCCCATGCCTTTGCACAGCAAGGATTGCTGCAAATTCATGCAGACTACTGCGCTACCTCCGCCTGCAGCGATTGTTGTTTCCCGATTAAGCTGAAAGAGGCTATCCGTTAGCGACCCCGCAAATAGCAATTTGTCTATATCGCAGGGTGGGACTTCAGTCCCACCTTTTTGGTGGTATGGTTTGATAATAAATGTTGGACTAAAGTCCAACACTCCGATAGTATTTCCTCCCACAACTACCAATTTTTCGTTTATCAACTAAAAATTTTAACAGCGCGTTGAAAAAAAATCCATTTTATTTGAACAAAACGCCCCGTGGGGGTGTCTATACTATAACAGCAGCTGGGTGATGCCTCTGTGAAGGAGAGAGCACAGAGCTCACCATTCTTGAGAAGCAGCTGAGTTTCATAAGGTAGTAAGTTGAAGAAACGGCAGGAGGATTCCTGCCGTTTCTTTATTAATGCGATGTTTGTTCGGGCAACTTACTGCTGCGGAGCTTCCGGCTGGTTTTGCACCGCTTTAATGGCCTGCAACAGAGGGGTGATAGCCTCGCTACCTACGTTGATGTGGGGGAAACGAATCTTATCGAGATTCTGCACCGTTTGCCAGCGGATAAGATTCTCGCCGATGGCTTCGTTGAGCGCCTTGCGGCCTTCGGCCTCCAAGCGCATACCTTCGGCCTCAGCGCGCTTCATCGCAAGCACGGCGGCAGCTTCCTGTTGGCGGCGGTACAATTCGGCATCGGCCTCAGCCTTCGCCTTCATCAAGGCACCTTGGGCCTCTTGGTTCATGCGATTCGCCATAGCACGGCCTTCAGCCTCGGCAATTTCCTCGTTACGCTTGGCAATCTCCAGCTGAATCGCCTGGCGCTCGTACTCCTGTGTAGCCTCAACCTTCTTGGTAATACCGGCGGTTACGGATTCCGGCGGAACCGTGCTACCAATCGTCACGCTCTCCACAATAAAGGGCGTATCCTGGAGGGCAGCGCGCAGTTCTTTTTCCACCATATCGGTAATCTCGGGGATATGGCCGGGGGCATCCAAACCACGGAAGCGGGCAATGGAGGTGCGCACGGCAGAGCAGAAGGGCTGACGAATAAAGCTGGCATAGGCATCCTGAGCAATGGCCTCGGGCGTGGGGTCAACCTCGGTAACGGCACCATATTTCTCCACAAACTCGCGCACCTTGTTGGCATCAATGCGCCATACCAAGTGGGCATCGGCCTTCATCTTCAGGTGGTCGGCAGCGCGAATATCATCAAACTTTTCTTCCGTGGTATAAGGGGTAACGCAAATGATAACACCTTTTTGGCGCCATACAAGGCCGGTACCACCCGGGCCTTTAATCACTTGGCGGAACTCGGGCACGCCCACAATGGGGTTGGTGCGCACATAGGCCACATAGCCACCGTCCACCTTCTCGTTGCTGGTGTTGTAGTACAGCACCAAAAGAGTGGCAACCAGCAAGGCAATCAGACCAATAACGAGGGATTGGGTTCTCGGTTTCATATCCATTCGGGGTATCATTTCAATCGGCTTTCGCGATGTGTTGGGTTGTTTCATAACAGTATGAGTCTAACAAGCACCCCCCCGCGTGTCAAGCACGATTTGAGGCACTATCACCGCTGTTTCATTTTAGTGAGTTTGCCGGCCCTACCGTACTACGCACCGCAGGTGCGTTCTTCACTACAGCGCAAGCTGTTCTTCACCATCTGCCGCAGGCAGATTCTTCACCATGCCCAACGGGCATTCTTCACCACGGCGTAAGCCGTTCTTCTCCCAAATACCGCGAGCGCAGCGAGCCGAATTCTGAGCCCCGCAGGGGCGCCATAAAATAGCCCGGTGGTGGAGCCGCGTCAGCGGCGAAACCCCGGGGTAGACGCCCATCAATTGGAACCCCGGAGGGGTGGTATAAAGGGTTGCATCATATTGTAGTTCATTTATCATCAAAGGCATTGCAAGAAAAACATGTGTATATATTGAATCCACGCATTATGCCACCCCTGACGGGGTTCCAATATATATTTCCCTCTTTCCCGGGGTTACGCTGCTGCGCAGCTCCACCCCGGGCTACTATATATCGCCCCTCCCCGGGGCTCACGAATTCCGTTCGCTACGCTCACATTAACTGGCCCCACAAATTGCTATTTGTGGGGCTATCAACTAAAAACTTAAACAGAGCGAATCAAAAACCCAAAAACACAACATCGCCAATCCGCTCACAACTCGGCGTCTTGGCCGTCGGTAAACAGCGGGGCATATTCGGGTTCTTCGGCAAAGCCGTCCGGCGTGCCGCCCTCGGGTGTTTCCACCACCTCGGCATAGTCGTCGTCGGCAAATACCTCGTGCGGACAATGTGCGGTGCACAGGGGACGCTCAATGGAGACATCGGCAATGGTTTCGGTATAAGCCGTGCGCTTAGCCTCGCAACCGGAGTGTGCCAAATTACCGGAAGCACGGCAAAGGCGCAGCCCCACCTTTCTGCCGGAAATGGGTTGAGTGCGAATATTGCCCATCGCATAGCCACGCTTGAGGGCGCACTGCATAGCCCCTACCCACAGCGGCAAGGCTACGGTGCCGCCGTAGGCTTTGTCGGCAATAGTGGTCGGGCGGTCAAACCCCACCCAAACCGCGGCGGTCAGGTCCGAGGTAAAACCGCAGAACCACGCATTTTTATAGGCATTGGTGGTACCTGTTTTGCCGCCGCAGGGTTTATCAAAACCAAGTTTCACCACATTGGCGGCGGTACCGCCCTTTTTGGTGATTTTTTGGAGGATATCGGATGTAGCGGCAGCAGCGCGGCGCGTAAGCACAGTGGTGGCGGAGGGCTGATTTTGCCAAATAATGCGCCCCTCAGAGTCGGTGATACTTTCAATAATATACGGCGTGGGGCGCACACCACCGTTGGCATAGGCGGTGTAGGCGGTGGCCACCTCGAGGGGAGAGGCCTCCCACGTGCCGAGGTAAATGGTAGGGCCCAACCACTTGGGCGGATTGGGGAAACCGCTGCGCAAAGCCGTATTCACCACATTTTGCAGCCCGGCGCGCGCACCCACTCGCACAGACATGGTGTTGCGGCTCTTGAGCAAGCCCCACGAGGCCGGTTTGGCGCCGTTGTAGCAGCCGTCTGCATTGCGCGGGCTCCACTTCTTAGCACCGGGAATTTCGCCGGGTTTCAGGCGGGCATCGGAGATGAGCGTATCCGGGCTGCCGCCTCGCTCAAAGTAGGTGGAATACACCAAGGGCTTAAAGAGAGAGCCCACTTGGCGCCTGCACTGCAAAGCGCGGTTGAGGGGCGATTCACCGCTATCGCGCCCGCCCACAACGGCCAAAAGAGCGCCCGTGGCGTTGTCAATAATCACACAGGCGGCCTGCACATATTTGGGAGCGGGGATAATACCATCCGGGTTCTGCGCGCGGAGAGATTTCACCAATTCTTGGTACTGCGCACGGGTTTGGTGCGGGTACTTGCGCATCTTTTCCACATTCTCCGTCAGGCGCGAATCGAGGTCGCGCATCACCTCATCCTGCAAATTCAGGTCGAGCGTGGTGCGCACAATTAAACCGCCGGAGAACAGCGCATCCTCCTTCACGCGCTCGCCGTTCGTATCAAGCATGGTGAGGATGTGATCCACCTCCGAGCGAATCAAATCCAACGAGTAATTATCGTACCCGCGGGGCTCGGGGCGGCGGGTGATGATAGGCTCTTGCACGGCAGCTTCATACTGCGTGTGGGTAATTTTGCCGTGGTCGCGCAGCAGCACCAGCACCTTATTGCGCTGCACGGCGGCAGCAGACGGGTTGCGCAGTGGCGAAAACTCGTTGGGGTTGCACACAATACCTGCCAACAAGGCAGCCTCGCCAATGGTAAGCTCTTGCGGCTCCTTGCTGAAATAGCCGTACGCCGCCTGTTTGAGCCCCAAATAGGTGTGCCCCCAGAACACGCGATTAATGTAGCAGGTAAGAATCGTCTTTTTATCAAACGTCGCCTCAATACGGCGAGCCAGAATAGCCTCCGTAATTTTGGCGGTCATGTTGCGCTCGCTGTGGCCGTAGGTATTTTTTGCCAGCTGCATGGTAATGGTGGAGGCACCTTGGGTAACTCTGCCATGCTTAAACACCTGCGCCACGGCACGCATCACACCGCGAGGGTCCACACCGCCGTGGGTCCAAAAGGAGCGATCCTCCTGCAGCACTATAGAATCCAAAAAGTACTGCGGCACTTCATCCAGGGTTTCAATACTGCGCCTGTTCTCGCCGTGCAGCGTGCCAATCTCCAACCCGGTGCGGTCCAGCACCAAGCTGCGCTCCGGCATGCGCAGCACCTGCGTAATATCATAGCGCGCAGCCTTCACGCTGTAAATTCCCACCACCAGCACCAAGGCTACCAACGCCACCACAGCCAAACTGCACAGCAGGCGCAACGGCCACATGACCAAACGCGGCAAATTGCGCGTCAGGAAAAACACCATGCGAAACGGAAAGGCGCAGAATATCCACAGCCCTCGCCAAATACTCATGCCTTTGGGCGGCGGCGTGGCTATGTCTTTCCATGGGTTATGCTGCGCCTCTGCCGCAGAGCTGTGCTGCGCTGCATTCGCATCATCCACAGCCCAATAGGAGCGTTTTTTCTTGGGGGGCGGCTCCGGCTGCGGGGGGGCCGGCGGCGGTTGCGCTGCGGGTATGGCCGAGGGTTCCGCCTCGTCGTCGTCGTCCTCAAAAAAATCCGGGTACACAGGCTCAGAAGGCGCAGCGCGGCGCGACACACGGCGCACGGGCAAATTGCCCTGCGCGGCGTGGGAATCATCGGCTTTGTATCTGGCGCACATGGTGTAAGCTTGGTAGCCCGGGCACCAAAGCAGCAGAGCCTAACACGACTCTGCTGCTGTTGGCGCCCTCAACCGCACGGCTGAGGGCAGGCTGGACGAAAATTAATCTTCCTGAGAAGTAAGGCGCTGCAAGCGAATAATGCCGGCGCGGCGCAGCTCATCGTTAGCGGCCTCGGCAGCGGCACTCTCCATATAAATGCGGTACGGCGATTTATTGATGGAAAGCTCCACCATGCCGGATTCCGTGGGCGAGGTCAGCAGAGAAACAAACTCCTCAAACGTATGCGGCTCTTGGCCGTTCACCTTCTCCACCAAGCAGAACGTGCAGGTATCGTACCCCAGGGTTGCCTTGGTGGGCACCACCAGCGTGAGGGCGGTCAACTCGCGGAATCCGCGCTTGCGCAGCTCATCCTCTTGGTCGCGGAGTTGCATAAACTCTGTGGGCAGCGCTTTAGCCTCGGACTTCAGCGCCTCAAGGTAATTGTTGGTCAGGGGCTGGAACACCAGGCCACCCCACACCAAGTAGCGCGGTGCCTCGTCCGCCTTTTCCGTGCGAATCAGCGCCTTCTCCTCAGCATCGCGGTTGAGGGGCATGGTGGTCTCGTGCTCCTGGCCGTCGCGGCTGTAGGTAAGGCGCACAGACTCGCCCAAGGGCTTGAGGTAGCGTACCACGGTAGAAACATCCAACAAGCCGTAAGTAGGCAGCTCGCAGCGGCCGCGGTTATCCACCGGCATGCCCTCTACAGAGGTAAGCACATCTCCCTTTTGCAGCCCTGCCGCCGCAGCAGCGCCCATAGGCTCTACCTCGCAAAGGTAAACACCCGTTTGCGCATCGCTGAGCTTCAGGTAGCGGCGGAAGACGGGATCCGTCAATTCTGCCATGCTCACACCCATTTGCGGCACTCCGGTGGGGGCGTTTTCATCGGCATTCAGGAAGCGGGCCAACAGCTCACCGTTAATCACCTTCAACTGGCGTGAGGCGGCATTGTAACCGGCGCTCAGGCCCACCAACTTGCCATCTGCCACAATCGGGGCACCGTGGCTGTAGTTACCGGGCACAGCCTGCTCGGCGCGCATTTGCAAGCGCGGCAAGCCTTTTTCAGCCGTGCCTACCTCGCCTTCCAGCGGAATGGCGGCAGACTGGGTACCGTTGTGCGTGCACAGCAAATCGGCACGTCCGGTGCGCTCCAGTGCCGGGCCCAACGCCAACGGCGTGCGGGTCTCAAAAATTGCAGCATCCTCCTCGTTCACCACCGTCAGCAAGGCAAGATTCAAATCTGCATCGTAGCGCAGCACGCGGGCGGGCACGGTTTTGGAGGAATCCGGCAAACTAATTTCCACATAATTGGCCAGCGCCATGCTGCTGCCCAAGGTAAGCACACGCCCATCCCCCAGGTACACGCCATTGAGGCGGGTGCCGGAGGCCTGTTTCTTCTCCCACGGCATCACGCGGTTGTAATCCTGCACCGTGAGGGCAATGGAAAGGAGGGAAGAAGCCAAATCAACCGCTGCGGCAGGCGCCGGTGCAGCAGGAGCGGGGGCCGGTGCCGGAGCAGGAGCAGGCTCTACCATCACCTGCTCAGCTTCATCTGCCCCGCGCAAGAATGTGGCAATGGGCGTGCCCACGGCAGATTCCGCAGCATCCCCCTGCTCCTCCGTCTTGGGGGCAGGCACCTTAGAGGCCGTGCGCTCCGTGGGTTTGCAGCAGGTAAGAGCCAACCCCGTGAGAGCTAAAAGTAAAATGTTTCGATACATAAATTCAACTAATGCTAAAAATTACTTAAGACGAGAAGGTGCGGGCACCCCATAGCGGGCATTAATGCGGGCATTGGCAGCATCAATCACCGCATTATCAATCACCAACGGGCGCGGCGACTCCGCAAACTCAATCACCGTGTAATCCGGGCGCGGCCCCTCGGTGGGGTACAGCAGCTCACACAAGTGCTCCATTCCCTTCACCTCTACGCCGTTCACCTTCGTTACCAAACGATTACCATAGGTTGAGTAGCGGGCATTCACCTCATCCTTCAACACCTTGGTAAGCAGCACCAAATCCTGTTTTTCCAGCGAGCCGCCGTGGTTCAGGTAATCCTCTACAGCCACATTCAGGTTGTTGAGGTTAATTTGGTGAGCCGTCACCACATTGCGGTGCAGCGGCTGGAAGACCAACCCGGCAAACTGCACATAGCGCGGCATGCGGTCGTACTCCTGGGCTAAAATATGGTGAGCCTTCAGCGGTTTCAGCTCTACCTCCACATCCTTCTGCTCGCCGTTGCGCTGAATACGCATGCGCAGCTTATCGCCCTTGAAAGAGCGCTCTGCCAACTCCTCAGACATCACGCGCTCGCCATCCAGCTCAATCATGGCAGAGCGATCCACCGGCAAATCATTGATAGCCAGCAGAAGGTCGCCGGGCTCCAGCACACCATCGCATGTGCCACCCTTCACCACCTCGCCCACAACCACACCGGGAGACGTCTCTGCCAAGCCGTAGTGCTTGCGCATGGCAGGATTGGTAAGCGGGAAGAACTTGACCGCCAAATCCACATAGCTGTCATACTTGCCGTCCTCCACATCTTGCAGGAAGCGCTTAATCACCGGCATCGGAATCATGTAACCGGTGGAGTTTGCCTGCATCAGGCCCTGGAAGGCCACACCCACCACCTTATCATCCATCAGCACAGGGCCACCGCTGTTGCCGGGGTTAATGGCGGCATCAATCTGCACCGTCAGGTGGCTCTCGCTCTGGGAGTGCGAGTACAGCGTGGTATCAATACGCGATACAATACCGCGCGTTACAGAAAGACGGCTACCACCAATGGGATAGCCCACGGCACGCACCTCGTCCTCCAGCTTAGGGAGCTCATCACTGAACTGCAGGCAGGGCAAATCCTTAAAGGCCTCCACATCCTCCGTCACCTCCACCAAGGCCAAATCCGCATCATGCGCCACATGCTTAACACGGGCAGCATACTTGCGGGCATCGCCGTAGGGAGACACCGTAATGCGCTCGCCATTAGCCACCACGTGAGCATTCGTCATGAACAGGCCGGGGGCTACCATGAACCCCGTGCCGTTGCCACCACCAAAGCGGCCACTTTGCCACGGCGTTGCGTAGTCCGGCTGGCGAATCGCCACCTCCACCTTAACAATGCCGCGGTACGAATCCAGCGTGCGGCGGTCGGCCTCCGTTGCAGCCTCTGCCGGAGCCGCAGGAACCGCCTCCACAACCGTAGGGGCTACAGGCAGCGGCGCGGGTTGCGCCACAACCGGCACCTCAGCAGGCACAGCAGGAGTGGGTTCTGCCACCGCAGCGGCGGCAGGTTCTACAGCTGTATCAGCCGTAGGTACAAAAGCATCTGTGGCGTCACCCTCAGGAGTCGCCAACACCGGAAGCGTTGCCAATAAAACAGCAGTTGCGGTTTTCTTCATCACAACAACATTCTGAAGCAATGAATGCCAAAAGTCAAGAGTAAAGCATGGCACCCCCGTTTTCTTCGAGTAAAGTTGAATATTGAATGTTGAATATTGAAAGTGGAGGTTCGGTGCTAGGCCCCCCGTACCACGCACCACAGGTGCGTTCTTCACCACAGCGCAAGCTGTTCTTCACCATCTGCCGCAGGCAGATTCTTCACCATGCCCAACGGGCATTCTTCACCACGGCGTCAGCCGTTCTTCTCCTCCCCACCCTGCGAGCCGCAGGCGAGCCTACCCCTCCGTACCACGCACCGCAGGTGCGTTCTTCACCACAGCGCCAGCTGTTCTTCACCATCTGCCGCAGGCAGATTCTTCACCATGCGCAACGCGCATTCTTCACCACGGCGTCAGCCGTTACTTCCTTCCCCCGTACCACGCACCGCAGGTGCGTTCTTCACCACAGCGCCAGCTGTT
>CAJGCZ010000012.1 GCA_904501975.1 uncultured Akkermansia sp. | reverse complement strand
GGCTCGCTGCGCTCGCGGTATTTGGGAGAAGAACGGCTGACGCCGTGGTGAAGAATGCCCGTTGGGCATGGTGAAGAATCTGCCTGCGGCAGATGGTGAAGAACAGCTGGCGCTGTAGTGAAGAACGCACCTGCGGTGCGTAGTACGGGGGGCGACAAACTACCATTTATCAACTGAAAACTTTAACATGGCATTTTTTGTCTTTCAGTCCGCTGTGGAGATGTGTTATTCTTGGGGCGGAGATAACATGATGCCGTTGCCGCTCTTTCACAGAATCCTTGCTGCCGTAGCTCTCTTCTTTGCCGTGGGGGCTTGCTCGAGTTGTACGAAATACAGTGCCCGCTTTATTGATATGGGGCAAGTGCATTCCGGTATCGAAATAACACAGCCGGAAGAAGTATACCTTGTTGGGAACCGTCGCTACATTCGTGGAGAAAGCGCGAAGTTTGAGTATAGAGGTAACAGGTTCTGGACCAACCTGAAGGGTTCCGACGGTGAATACATTCGCATTCCCGGCTCAGAAAACGGCAGCCGATATCACGAAATCTCGATTGACCCGGATTTTGCGCCGGATGTTTATTACCTGACATCGGGGGGAGAATGGCTCACCGCCTTGCCGGGAAAATCCACCGGATTAATCATCACGCACGATAAAAACAGTCGGCAACAGCTTTGCGACAGGGAGACAGAATGCACGTTGCATGCCTTGTATTCTTATCCGCTTGCCGCTGCAACCTTTGTGGCGGTCGATGTTCCTGCTGCGCTTGTGAGTACGGCATGGGGCGTTCTCACCATTCCGTATTACTTGGCGAAAGCAGCTTTAGATTAATTTATGCGCAAGAAGCTCCTTTCCGTTGTATATTTGCTAGGGTTTTTGGTGAGTATTGTCGTGATGGCGGTGCTTGCCAACGATTCGTGGGAGAGCCTGATGCTTCATTGGAAGGGAGACACGGCAGAGGCTACCGTGGTGCAGCCTATACGAAAATCGAGAGTGCAGGTGCAATTTACGGATGCCTCCGGCCAGGCTCAGCAGGCTGTTATCCGCAGACCCAGCCGATTGTTGCGAGGGGCGAACTCCGCCCCGGAGACGTATACCATTAAATATGCAACAGAGTATCCCGGCTCTGCCGTGGTGTGTGAATGGCATGCCATCTTAGAGGTATGGCTCATAAAAGGAGTGGCGTTTGTGATGTTGCTCCTGTTGTTTTTTGCTACGTTTCCCTATTCGTGGTTCCGTAGGAAAACAAAGTAGTAGCATGAGGCGGGGGCGTTTGAAGGCTTGGTTTGTAGACACAAAAAAACTCCGAGGAATCTCGGAGTTTTTTTAGCATCCCCACGCGGATTCGAACCGCGGTTCTATGACTGAGAATCATATGTCCTAACCCCTAGACGATGGGGACTTTCGATGCTGTGTTGCGTGGCAACGAGGAAATAATAGCAGAATTGGAGATAAAGTCAAGACAATTTTCATAAAAAATGCAAAAAAATAGCAAAAAAGTGTAAAAAAGAGCCTAAAAAGCGCAAAAAATCATTTTGAAGCTGGAAAAACGGCACAAAAATTGGTAGTATGGCAGGCATGCAGGGGCGAATGTTCGGGATAATATATAGTATAGCGGCACTGTTGGCAGGAGCAACAGCGCAAGAACCCGCATCTCAACCCGTCGCCAACGAGCAAACCGCTGTTGATATTACCCCGAAGTCGCAGGAAAAACGCAAGAGTGGACTTTCAGCCACAGAACCGGATGAACATGTGGTGTCGCAATCGCGTATGTTTTCCGTGAGCGGTGGCGATTCTCTGCGCATGGGTGCCCTTGCCACCAAGGCCGATGAAGTGCGCGGGCGCGTGAATGCACTGATGGGGTACGAAGACGATTTCAAGTTTGCCATTTCCATTCGTCTGCTGGGGCAATCTACCGACAGGGCGGTGCCCAATCCCATTCGCACGCGCATTTCCATTATTGGCAAAGAGCCGAATTTGCAGATACGCATCTACCCCGGCGGCGGAATTGATGTAGACCGTTTGACAGAGGCCATCATCACGATGGTGATATACGAGCGCGCGCTGCGCGAGGTACGCGCCGATGCCCTGCCGGATTATATTCGTGTGCCGGAGTGGCTCATTACCGGAGTTCAGCAGACTATTTTATGGAAGAGTGGCAAGGCAGACAGGCGCATGTACCGCAACTTATTTGAGCGGGCGGAAATGATGTCGCCCGAGGAGATTATTTCCATTCGCAATGCCACGAAGTTGGATGCCGCCTCGCGCGAGGTGTACGATGTATCGTGCGGCGTACTCATCATGTGTTTAGTGAGCCGAGAGGGCGGGCCGGCACAGCTGCGTGAGTTGGTGGCCGAGTCGGTGCTCACGGAGAGTACACCGGTGGAAATGCTTTCCTCTCACTTCCATGAGCTGGGTATCGATGAAGGTATGCTGTATCGCTGGTGGGCACTGCAATTGGCAGATATGGCAGAGGTGCCCGCCACAGAAATGCTCACCCCGGTGGAAACCGAGCAACAGCTGCGCGAGGTTATCACTATTTTGAATTATGATAAAGAAACCCGCACCTCGCGCCCGGTAAGTTTGGATAATGCCTATGCCGTGGTGGAGGTGCCGGATTGGCGCGCCCAGATGAAACCGTTGTCCGACCGTTTGGTGGAGCTGAGTGTGCATGCCTTCCCGGGGTATCGCCCCATTATATTAGAATACCAGCGTTTGGTGGCAGAGTTGTTGGCCGGGGCCACGCCGGATGAGGTGCAGTCCATTTTGGGGCCGGTGCGCGAGGCGCGCGAGGCTTATGTGATTACCTCCTTGCGTGCGCGCGATTACTTGGATTGGTATGAAATCACCCATTTGGGTAAAGCCGCAGCTAAGGCTAGTTTTGATTCGTACCGCGAGGCCATGCAGATGCTGCGCCGGGATTCTCCCGGCCCGGAAACACACATGAGCCGATACCTGGAGGATATCGAGGCGCTTTACCAGTTAGGAGAAAATGACCCGTTGCCGGAGCGACTGCTCAAGCAGCTTCCCGACAGCAAGAAAAAATAAGCCCAGCTTATGGCCATGATAAAAAAAGAAGAATTCGAGATACCACCCGCCCCGGATATGAGTGCCGAGGCTGCTGCCTACGAGGCAGGCTACCGCTGCGTGTGCGGTATTGATGAAGCCGGGCGTGGCCCCTTGGCCGGGCCTGTTGTGGCGGCGGCTGTGGTGCTGCCGATGGGCTATGAGTTGCCGGGATTAAATGATTCCAAAAAACTGACGGCCCGCCGGCGCGAGGCTTTGTATACTCAGCTGATGGATGATGACCGCGTGCTGAAGTGTGTGGCAGAGGCCTCTGTACAGGAGATTGACGAGCTTAATATTTTGCGCGCCACGCATTTGGCTATGGCGCGTGCCGCACAGGGGATAGCCGCTGCAGTGGATTTTTGTTTGATAGACGGCTTGGCGGTTCCGGGGTTTCCGTTGCCCTCGCGCAATTTGGTGAAGGGTGATGCCCGTTGCCTGAGCATTGCTGCCGCCAGTGTGCTGGCCAAGGTAACGCGCGACCATTACATGCAGAAGCTGGCAGCGGAGTTCCCTCAATACGGATTTGAGCGCCACGCCGGTTACGGCACCAAAGCCCACCTGGAAGCAATCAGACAATATGGAGTTACGGTACATCATCGCCGCTCGTTTGCGCCTGTTGCACAAATGGAATTGCCCTTGGGACTCTGATTCCCCGCCGAGCACGGCCCGCGTGGGCGAGTATGGCGAATGGGTGGCAGACTCGTATTTGCGTGCGCAGGGGCTCAAGGTGCTGCGGCGTAATTTTCGCTGGGGACGCCGGGGCGAGTTGGACCTTGTGTGCCGAGATGGTGATACCTTGGTGGCGGTTGAGGTGAAGAGTGCCACAAGCCACCGGAGTGGCGAGCCCATGCGCATGGTGAATGCCACCAAGCGCCGCTTGTTGCGTGCCGGGTTAACGTGCTGGTTGCGGTTGCTGCGCCCGGAGGAAGAAATTAAAACGAGGTTTGACGTGGTGGAGGTGTATTTGCTGCCGCAATCTCCGCCTGAGGTGTGCTGGCACCGCGGTGCTTTTACCTTTGCAGAAAATGCCACGCGTTTTCACAACGGACGATGACCGGGTGGGGGTATTGGGGTGAATACTGACAAAAAGCGTGCAGGGAATGGCCTTGACGGTAGGCTAATTTTGATTATATTACTTGGCGTATGAAACGCGTATTGAGCCTGCTTGCCGTTGTCTTAGTGTTGTTGCAGTTGGGTTGCTCTCAGATGGGCGGCTCGCAGATGTATAGCGCCGGCGGCAGGCACAGCGGTGTGGTGGTGCTGGATATCGGGCACTTTATCGGAGCCGATGGCGCCTGCACCCCGGGCTTGGTGAACGGCAAGCGCCTGACGGAATGCACATGGTGGTATGAATATGTGTACTACACCAAAAAGGTGATTGAAAATGCCGGGTACACCTGCATTGTCACCAACCGCGGCAATAAGCCTACCACGGAGCCCTTGGCTTCCTTTGCACGCCGTGCCGGGGTGGTGCACCTGAATCATCCGGATAAAAACGGAGCCCGCTATCCTTCCGAATATTTTGCCGACCGTGTGGCCGGCGGCATGGTGAGTGCAGATTATGCCATTGCCCGCAAGGCGGCTTGTGCGGTGTTTTTGCATCACAACAGCAGCGCCGGGTGGACCTCCGGTGCCTCACCCTCGCTGATTATTTGCAATAAGCATAACGGCAAACGCTTGGCTACTTGTTTGGCTCGCACCCTAGAGCACCGTGTGCTCAACAAAGGGATGGCTAACGGCGGGCGCGGTTGCGCCGTGTCGGTGCGCAGCAAGGATGCCGACCGCGCTGCCGGATGGATGAATGCTTGCGACGATGCCGGTATCCCTGCCGCGGTGATAGAATGTGCCTTTCTGAACAATCGCAATCATGCTCAGTATTTGGCTAACGATGCCACGGCGCGTCGCTATGCGCAGGCTGTGGGTGAAGGTGTGGTGAATTATATGCGCTACTTCTCTCAGCAAAAACGCCACTACCGCAAGAATAAAAATAAGGCGGACGAAGGCTCCTTTGGCTATGCCGCTGAGTCTCGCCGCCTGAAGGTTCCCGGCGCTAAGCGCTTGTTGCATTAACATGCTGCACCCGCGACCGGCAGGGAACCTAGCCTAAAATTCGACCTCGAAATTCGAAAATCGTACTTCTCATTCGTGTTTATGCCCACAGGAGCACTCGTGGTCGCCATCGCAATGGCACTCGTGCTCACCACCACATTCGCATTCGTGGTCGTGCCCGCAAGAGCAAGTGTGCTCACCCTCCGCTTCGCGCATGAGGGCCTCCAACTCCGGCGAAATCGGCGGCTCGGCTTCAAACAAGTCCGGCAGGGCTAAGGCCTTTTTCAACTCGTCGTTCTGCGCAAAATCGACGGGGAACTTACCATCGTGGCTCAAGACGGTGACCTTGGCACCCGCCGCCAGCAGCATTTCTGCAATGGGCGTGTAGCCGTAACGGGCAGCCAAGTGGAGCGGGCTTTGGCCGTAGGGATTGTGGGCATTCACATCTGCCCCACAGGCAATCAGCAGGGTAATGAGGTCCAAATCCGGCTCAATACCCATGTCTGCCAATTCAGGAGAAAAATCGATTTCATCCTGCAACAACAGCGTGGCTGCTTTTTTTAGCTCTTCGGTGTCTTCCGCCTTCATGAGCTCTTCCAAAAAGTTTTGCACATCCTCGTCAAAATCATCCGGATCCAAATCAGCAGCCAGTTCGCGCAGGTCTTCCATGCTTACTTGCGGCTTTTCGTTTTCTTCAACGGTAACGCTGTTCCACTCTTTATTGGTCATGGCGGCATTGTAATGAAAAAATAGAGAAAAAGCGAGCTTTTTCTCTTCACATGGCGGAGCTAACATGGTAAAGTGAAGAGCGGCTTATTATGGAACACGCACTTGTTATCGGTCTCACGTTAGCGTTGGTTTTGGGAATACTGGCGCATAAGCTGAAGCTGTCTCCCTTAATCGGGTATTTGGTGGCCGGCATGCTGGCGGCACAGCCGTGGTGGGGCGACCCTGTGGATAGTCATATTGTGGAGGGGTTTTCTCATTTGGGGGTTATTTTGCTTTTGTTTGGCGTGGGGTTGCAATTTCATGTTAAAGACCTGTTGGAGGTGCAGAAAGTGGCCGTACCGGGGGCAGTGGTGTGTATGGCCGTCTCAGCAGGGGCCGGGGCGTTGGTGTTCCATTTTGTGGGGGGCGAAGCGGGCTGGCTCAGCAGCCTGATGTTCGGTTTGTGTATTTGTGTGTCGAGTACCGTTGTGTTGACACGCGTGCTGAGTGATAACCGCCTACTGCAAACACCCACGGGCCATACGGCATTGGGCTGGCTTGTGGTGGAAGATATCTTTACCATTCTCATGCTCGTGCTGTTGCCTGTCATTATCAGCGGCAAGGAGCTGGTGCCGGCCATGGCAAGCGCAGCGGTTAAATTGGGGCTTTTGGTGCTTTGTATTGCCTTTTTGGGGCGCAAGGTCATGAAGCGGGTGCTCACCTATGTTTCCAAAAGTGCCAGTGGCGAGCTGTTTACCCTTGCCGTGTTGGTGTTTGCCTTAGGCTTTGCTGTGTTGGCCGCCAAGGGCTTTGATGCCAGTATGGAGTTCGGTGCCTTTTTATCGGGCATGGTGGTGGGACAAAGCAAGTTTGCCTCTCGCGCCGCAAGTGATGCCTTGCCCATGCGCGATGCCTTTGCCGTGCTCTTCTTTGTATCGGTGGGTATGGGGTTTGATATAGGCGGTATGCTGGACTACTGGGAGCTGACGCTGTGCACCTGCGTGGTAGCGTTCCTTATTAAACCGGTGGCGGCGCTGATTGTGATTACCCTGCTGGGTAAACCGCTGCGCATGGCTCTTAAAACCGCGGGAGCTCTGTCGCAAATCGGTGAATTTTCCTTCATCTTGGCCACACTGGTAGCCACGCAATACCACATGCTGCCGGAATACGCCGCTAATGTGATTACCGGCGTGGCTATCATTACCATTACGCTAAATGCCGTGCTCTACCGATTTGTCCCCGTGTTGGCAAATCACCTAGAGAAAAAGGAGATTGGGCGTAAGCCCAAAGTGCAGGGGAGTGTGCCGGCTCCCACAGATGACCGCCACCGTGTTATTGTGGTGGGGTATGGCCCTTGCGGTGCCATCATGACCGATATTCTCCGCAAGTATGACCTCGAGGTAATCGTGCTGGAAATGAATATAGAAACGGTGAATAAATTGATGGAGAAGGGGATTCCGGCCTTGCACGGAGATGCCCGCCGCCGCAGTATCTTGCGCATGGCCGGGGCAGAGCAGGCGCGCGCCATCATTATCACCGCGGCGGCTGCTCCCTCGCATGATATTGCAGAAAGCGCCCGCGAGATTAACCCCACCATCAATGTCATGGCGCATACCACCTATATTCGCACCGCGCGCTTGCTGCGTAAACAAGGTGCAGAAACCGTGTTCAGTGGTGAGGAAGAAGTGGCCCTCGGTATGGCCTCCCATACGCTCCGCACGCTGGGCGCTACCGAGGAGCAAGTGGCCCGCGAGTGTTACGAAAATCGACTCCGCCTTGCCGGTGAAAAGGCGGATGCCCCGTTTTAATCTTTGCGAAAAACGCCGTTGCGGGCGTGGTTCTGTCTTGCCAATCCGTTATCAACATGATACACTGGGGTTAGCATGAAAATCGCAGTAATCGGTAAAGGTGGGCGCGAGCAAGCGCTGGTTGAAACTTTGGCAGCAAGTCCCTGCAAGCCTGAGATTTATACATTCCCCGGTAGTGATGCCATCCTGCAAACAGCTACAGCCATTAAGGCTGATGGCTTGGACGGCCTTATCGAACAAATGACCGCTCTCGGTATCGACCTTTGTGTGGCCGGTGAGGAGAGCTACCTCGTTAAGGACGAGGGCTTGGCTAACCGCTGCCATGCTGCGGGCATTCCCTGCTGGGGCCCCACGAAGCAGAGTGCTCAGCTTGAGGCCAGTAAGGAGTTTGCCAAGGATTTCTTGGTGCGCCACAATATCCCCACCGGTAAGGCTACGGCCGTTGCAGATTATGAGTCTGCCGTGGCTGCTATCGGCGGGCAGTACCCCACGGTGCTTAAGTTTGACGGCTTGGCTGCCGGTAAGGGCGTGGCTGTGTGCCCGGATGCCGCTTCTGCCGAAGAGTTCTTGCAGGAGGTATTTATTGAAAAGCGCTTTGGCGAGGGCCGCTTGCTGGTGGAAGAATTCCTGACCGGTCCCGAGATTTCCATCTTCGGTGCCATTTGCGACGACCGTTACCTCATTCTTTGCCCTGCTCGCGACTACAAGCGCTTGCAGGATGGCGACGAAGGCCCCAACACCGGCGGTATGGGTGCCGTAGCCTCTCGCCAATTGGCAGATGCCGACCTCATCAAGACCATTGAAGAGACCATTGTGGCCCCCACGGTGCAGGGTTTGCAGAAGGATGGTCTCCCCTACCGCGGCTTCCTGTATTTTGGCTTGATGCTGACCCCGCAGGGCCCGAAGGTGATTGAATACAATTGCCGATTCGGCGACCCCGAGTGCGAGGCGGTGATGCCTTTGCTGCGTGGCGATTTGGCCAACTTCTGCTTCAACGGCGCTAAGGGTGAGTTTACCCCGGAGCTTATCAGCTTTGACGAAGGGTGGAGCGTATGCTGCATTTTGGCCAGTGCCGGGTATCCTGCCTCTTCCCACAGTGGCGATGTTATCTCCGGTTTGGAGGAATGCCAAGCTCGTGTGTTCCACTGCGGTACCAAAAAGACCGAGGCCGGTTGGGTAACAAACGGTGGTCGCGTCTTGGCTATCGTGGCTCAGGGAGCCACGCTCGATGCCGCTCGCACCCTTGCTCATGCCGAGGCTGCTAAGGTGGATTTCGACGGCTCTCAGCGCCGCAGCGATATTGCCTACAAGAACATGTAACCCCACAACTTTACGATAGTTCCGTTATGATTATGTCCGACGAATCCATGGAGTTCCTCTCCACCATTCTCGATACACCGTCCCCCACGGGTATGGAGATGGATGCCCAGCGCTTGTGGGCGGAGTATATTAAGCCCTTCACCGATGAGCAGCAGTGCGATGCTTACGGCTCTACTTGGGCAGTGCTCAAGAGCAGCAAGAAGAATGCTCCCACCCTTATGTTGGATGCCCATGCCGACGAAATCGGCTTCTCCATCCGCCACATTGGTGAGAACGGCTTTGTGTACGTGGAGCGCCTCGGTGGCTCCGATGTAGCCATTGCTCGCGGCCGCCGCCTGCGTTTCTTCGGTACGGATGGCGAGGTAATCGGCATCATTGGCAATACAGCCATTCATATTCGCGAGGATTTGGAGAAAGCCCCCAAGCTTTGGGAGTTGTATGTAGACTTCGGGTGCGATTCCCGTGAGGAAGTGGAGGCCCTGGGCCTGCGCGTGGGTGACCTCGGTGTCTATTGCGATGGCCCGCTGATGCTCAACAACGGCAAGCGTTTGGTATGCCGTGCGCTCGATGACCGCCTGTGCGGCTTCATTTTGGCAGAAACCGCCCGCAACCTCAAAGAGAAGGGTATTGAACCTGCTTGGAATATCGTGTTTGCCAACACTGTGCAAGAGGAAGTAGGCTGCATTGGTGCCGCTATGCTTACCTACCGTATTCAGCCGGATGCCGCCATCTGCTTGGATGTAACGCACGCCACCGACAGCCCCGGCCTGAACACCGCCCGCTACGGCGATGTCAAGCTTGGTAAGGGTGGTTGCCTGTGCTTTGGCCCCGCCTGCCATCCCAACCTCAATGCCCGCATTGAGCTGGTGGCAGATAAGGCAGATATCCCCTTGCAGCGCGAAACCTCCGGCCGCACCACCGGCACCAATACGGACCAAATCTTCCGCTCTCGCTCCGGTGTTCCGGCTACCAATCTGTCTTTGCCCCTGCGCTATATGCACAGCCCGGTAGAAACGGCGGATATGGACGACGTCAAGAACATCATTGAGCTCCTTACAGCCTTTATTGCTGCGCTGGATGTGAAGGATGATTTTCGCCATAAATTGGCTTAAACAGCGCCTTACAGCGTGTTAAGCGGAGCGGCGGTTGGCCTAGGGGCTGACCGCCGCTCCTCGCTTTCTGTAGCAGGTAAGCCAGAGTGTACTCAAAAAAATGAAAAATTGAAATAAAAGCCCAAATTTTAGCTTGACTTCATGCGCCATATTGCTAGACTAATAGCGATACTTCACTTTAACCTTCTCATAAAACATGAAAAAGTTTTTCGCTGTTCTGTTAGCCGCTGTAACTACAATGGTTCTCCTTCCTTCCTGCGGTGGTGGTAATGATACTGACCCGACCAAGATTACCGCCGGTGAGTTCCTGCGTGGTTCCAAGTATTTTATGCTCGGTAATGGTCTGGGCGGTACCCTTTTTGTTGTACCTGATCGCGCCTACGAGGGATATAACACGATTGAAAAGATTAAGGATGCCGATGGCAATGTTATTCAGGAAAATATCGCCGGTATGACGGGTTCTGTGAACGTGGGCTCCAAGGGTGGTTTGCCTGCAACCTTCCAGTACTCCTGCCATTACGATGAGAAGGGCGTGCCCACCTTGGCTACTCTTACCATTTCAACCGTTCAGTCCGCAGAGTCTAACCAGACCCTCGTAGACTACTTCAACCAGGCTCAGGCTGATGATGAGAATGGCGACAACAATGTTGACCTTCGCGGCGTCGTAGTTCTTAACATCGACTTCCGCACAAACCTGTTCACCATGACAGAGCAGGGTAACGACGATAATGATGACGAAATCCGCGAAATCGGTGGTACCGTTATCGTGCGTCGCAAGTAATTTCGTCCGAATACGCTAAACTTTCTGCGCAACCGTGTGATGAGCACGGTTGCGTTTTTGTTTGACAATACTCCAAGATGCCGTATAATGCCTGCAACACATGCGCATCTGATGAAAACCTCACTCTCTCTTGTTACAACACTTTTCTTGGCGGTGGCTGCACCGCTTGTCGTGACCTCCTGCGGAGATGATTCCTCTAAACCGGCCAAGAAACAGCAGCAGGTAGACCCTACCGTGCGCAAAAATGCTCTTGCCAAGCTCAAGGAGCTTGGCTTGGAGTTCTCTCCGCGAGCCTTTTTAACCCTGCTGACCGGTAGCTGCAAGAGTGAGGTGCTGCAACTCTATTTGGAGGCCGGCATGTCTGCCAACGGTACCGATGGCGGTGGGCGCAATACGCTCATGATTATGATTTTGAACGGCACCGATAAAGAAGAAGTGGTTAAATGCGCAGAGGTGCTTATTAAGCATGGCGTCAATCTGCGCGCCACGGACAACTCTTGGCAGAATGCGCTGCACTACGCCGTCTCTCGCAATAATCCCGCCTTGGTTAAGTTGCTCATCGATGCCGGAGTGGATGTGAACGCTGTAGATCGCAGTGGCCTTTCTGTTCTTACCCGCACCTTCAATTCCGAGTGCATCGAATTGCTGAAAGCAGCCGGTGCCCAAGAGGGAAAGAAGTGATGTGTAATTTACCGGGGGTACTTAAAAAGTTTCGCTCCCTGCGGTTGCCGTGGTGGTGAATCGCAGGCCGCGGTGCTCATGCCCCGCGCATTGGGCTCGGGCGGTAAGTTTCCGCATCAAAAAAACAACCTTTACAATCCTACCTTCTACCTTTACTTATGACTATTTCTATCTTATTTCTGATAGTTGGCTGTGCGCTGGGTTATGTGGTGAGCATGCTATTGGCAGCTCGCAAGGCTGCGCAAGTTCATTTGGAAGCCGAGCGCACACGTCTGGAAATGCAGCTATTGCATCAGCAAAAGCAGGACGATGCTCAGCGTATTCAGCAATTACAAAGCGAGAATGCCGGCCTGCAAGCGACCACGAACGAGGCCACACAAGAAAGCATCCGCAGCAAAACCGCCTTGGATAATGAGGTGATTCGCCGCACGGAAGTGAGCGAGCGCCTCGCGGCTCTGCAAGCCGAACACGAATCCACACGCCGAGAGTTGACTACCGCGCTGGCCGAACTGGCTCAACAAAAAACGGCACTCCGCAAAGAACAAGAGCAAAGTGATAAAGAATCCGCTCGCCTTGCCAAATTGCAGGGGGAATACGAATCTGCCCGCCGTGAGTTGACCGCGGCTCTTGCCGATTTGGCTGAGCAAAAAACAGCCCTGAAAAAAGAGCAGGAGCACCGCGAGGCTTTGGCTGAAAAAATGCAGGAAATGCAAGAAAAGCACTTTGCCCAGTTCCGCAATCTCGCCGGCGAAATCATGGAGCAGAATGCCGGCAAGCTCAAAGACACCAACAAGGAGAGCATGGATGCGTTGCTGAAACCCTTGCGCATGCAGCTCGATAGCTTGGGCCAGGCCGTTAAGTCCACCAATGAAACGGCTGCCGGTAACAAGGCCTCGTTAGAGGCGGCCATTAAAGCCATGATGGAAAAGACGGAAAGTTTGGGCAAGGATGCAGAGAACCTTACGCTGGCTCTGCGCGGTGATACCAAAAAACAGGGCGACTGGGGTGAGCTTATTTTGGAGCGCATGCTGGAGGAATCCGGGTTGCGCAAGGGCGAGGAATATTACTTGCAGGAGAACCACAAGACCGAGGACGGCAAGGATGTGCGCCCGGATGTTGTCATTCGCTTCCCCGATAAGCGCTGCGTTGTGGTGGATTCTAAGGTATCGCTCACGGCCTATGCTCAATACACCGGGGCCAAGAGCGAGGAGGAGCGCCGCAAGTACATTGCTGCTCACGTGAGTTCCGTGCGCAAGCATATAGATGAATTGGCCGCCAAAGATTATGCTGATACGGTTAAGGGAACCATCAGCTACGTGCTCATGTTCATGCCCAATGAAGCATCGTACATGGCGGCTGTGCAGGAGGATTCCTCCCTGCAACTGGATGCGTATCGCAAAAAGATTGTGCTCATCAGCCCCACTAATTTGTTGATGTCGCTCCAGCTGGCACACAATTTGTGGCAAAAGGAGCGCCAAACGCAGAACGTGGAGGCTATCTTCTCCCGTGCTTCCAAGCTTTACGACAAGCTGGCCTCGGTGCAGGAGAGCTTAGAGCGCGTCGGCAAGGGAATCGACCAAGCTCACCTGGCCTATACGCAGGCATTCAATCAGCTCTTCCGTGGCCGCGGCAACTATGCCAAACAGTTGGATGACCTCCGCCAAATGGGTATCTCCCCCAACAAACGCCTGAATTTGGAGGATTCCGACGACTCGGAAGAATGAAGGTAATGTACGATTTACGATGTACAATGTACAATTTTTGAGTTAGGCGGCTGCGCCGCAGGGGGTGGGGCTGAGCTTAGCAAAACTTACTGCCCGCGCCCAAAGCGCGGAGCGTAAGCGGTGGCATATCTTTGCTGTTTTGGCGACCGTAGGGAGCGGAATTTTTCAATTGTACCTTGTACCTTGTAAATTGTAAATCTCCGGCTCCCTCTTCGTCCTTCGGAATTCGTAACTCGTACTTCCCCTCACACTCCCTTCTTATCGCCCCAGAGGGTGACGTGCAGGCGGTCGCTGAAGCGAACGCGGTGGGCAAGGCAAAGGTCGACAACGGCAAGGCGAGCGGCCTGCAGTTGTTCAGAGGACGCAGCGCAGGGCATCAGAATAATACGCTCCTGCGGCAAATGCAGCGCCTCAATGGCGGCCCAGTCATTCTCCCCGGTTACCACAAACTTGAACCACGCGCGCTGCGTAGCGGCAAAGGTAGCGAGCACAGCCGGGCAAAGAGCCGCTGATTGGAGGTTGCCGGAGTGCGCTAACTTGGGGGAAACATTCCATTGGTTCACGCGCTGTACCAGCTCGGGCAGGGGGGCAATAGTGCCGTTGGTTTCCACTTCTACAAACAGGCTTTCCGGCAGAAGCGCCAGCAACTGCACAATGGCCTTAGCCTGCATCAGCGGCTCGCCGCCGGTAATCACCAAGCCGGGACTATTGAAGCTTATGATGCGCGCGGCCAGCTCTTCTTCCGTTACTTCAATACCCTGTGGCCAGCTGTATTTGGTATCGCACCACGAGCAATGCAGGTTGCAACCCGACAAGCGCAAAAAGACAGCCGGGCTCCCCACGCGGGCACCTTCTCCCTGTAATGAGTAAAATATCTCCGGTGCGGAATTCAGACGTGCAATATTCATGGTTCGGTATGGTGTGGATGCTGCATGGCGGTTATACCGCAAATCCGCCTCAGTGTCAATTTTTGATTTACAACCAGCCTGCAACAGAGTACAATCAGCAAAGCATTATTCAACCATCCACCAGCTGTCAAACGCCATGCCTGCCAAGCCTCCTTATCGTGTTCTTTTCGTTTGTTTGGGTAACATTTGCCGTAGCCCTGCGGCAGAAATTATTTTCAACGCCGTAGCAGAAAAAGCCGGGCTCAGCCACCTGTTTCGGGTAGATTCCTGCGGCACGGCCTCGTATCACACCGGTTCTCGCCCCGATTCGCGCATGCTCGCCGCGTTGGAGCGTGCCGGGTATCGTTACGGCGGCCACCGTGCCCGCACCTTCCGCCGTGCCGATTTTACGGATTTTGACCTGATTATCCCCCAAGACCACAGCAATGAGGAGGATATCCTTTGCCTGGCTCGCCATGCCGATGATGCAGCCCGCGTGCGCGGCATGTGGAATTGGTTTGATGCCAACGAAACGGAAACCTCCGTACCGGACCCATACTACGGCGGCCCGGCCGGGTTTGATGCCGTTGTGGCGCTCCTCACCCGCGCGGCAGAGAACTTGCTGCGCGAGCTGCAAAACAAGTTGGCCTAAGATTATGCCCCCTGTGCAGCCCAAAACAGTTAGTTGAATTAGCTTGCTGTTTTGGGCTGCCTGTGTTATTGGGGAAGGGTTATGAAAACATGCTTTTCTACCCTCATCATGTTGGGTGCCCTTGCCGGCACAGTTGTAGCAGCTCCGTATTACGCTGCCGAGCCTGCGGGTGGTGCTTTAACCCCGTACGACCCACAGCCTGTTTATACCTTGGAAACCCTGTATAGCTCCGGGCAGCATCGGCAGGACCCCGACCTGTGGGGCTTGCGCGGCAACTTCTCCTTTTACTCCTCGGGAGATGCCGAAATTCGCCACGAAGGCCTGCTGAGTGTGGCCTCGCAATGGGGCACCCTGCGTGGCGAGGCTCACAAATCGGACTGCTTCTATTTGCCCGCGACAGTGGGTTATAACCTGAATATGGAGGTAACGGACGACGTGCTGCTGTACATGGGCGGCAAAGGCGGCTATGCGTGGTTGAACACTCAGCCGGGGCATTCTGCGGGTGGTGCCACATGGTCTGTGGGGGCGGGGCTTAAGTTTCAATGCACGCAGTCTACCTATGTGCAGGTGGGCTATGAATACGGGCGCACCCATTTTAGCCACGGCGATTTGCGCGGCAACATGGGAGAGCACACCTTCTCCTTTGGCGTGGGGTGCACCTTCTGAGCCGTTGCGCTCAGCCCTTGCCCACCACGCGATAAAAAAGGAAATTTGCCGAATGCGAGCTTTTTACTTGCGTTAGAGCGGGCTCTAAGGTAGAATAGAGGCACTATGAACAGACTTGCAGGAAAAACTGCTATCGTAACAGGTGCCGGTCGCGGAATCGGCAACGCAGTAGCCCGCCGTTTTGCAGAGGAGGGGGCGAAGGTGGTTCTTATCTCTCGCAACCCTGCTTCCTGCGGAGCTGCGGCAGATTCCATTAACGCAGATTTCCCCGGTAGCTGTAAAGCATTCCCCTGCGATGTGGCCGATGCCGCCGCAGTAGAGGCTTGCGTGAAGGAGATTTTGGCTGAGTATCCCGCCGTGGATATTTTGGTGAACAATGCCGGCATTACCAAGGATACCTTGCTGATGCGCATGAAGGAGAGCGATTGGGATGCCGTGATGGACACCAACCTCAAGAGTGTTTTCCTCTTTGTGAAGGCCCTCCAGCGCACGCTGATGAAGAGCCCCGCCGGCCGTATCATCAACATGAGCTCCGTTGTGGGTATTACCGGCAACTTGGGCCAGGCCAATTACTCCGCCTCCAAGGCCGGTGTTATCGGTTTCACCAAGTCCATGGCTCAGGAGCTTGCCAGCCGCAAGGTAACTTGCAATGCCATTGCCCCCGGCTTTATCGCCACGGAAATGACGGATGCTATTCCCGAGGCTGCTCGTGAGGCCATCCTCTCCCGTATTCCCCTCAAGGATATGGGCAAGCCGGAGGATATTGCCAACTGCGCCCTCTTCCTTGCTTCCGATGAATCCCGCTACATGACCGGCCAGGTGCTCGTCTGCGACGGCGGTATGGTAATGTAAGAAAGTACGATTTACGAATTCCGAAGGACGAATTTAAAAATTCGTCCTTCGTATGTCGTACCTCGTACATCCCATCATTTTTCTCTTGCAAGGAGCGGCGGATTGCGCTAGAATGCCCGGTACACAAGATAACTCGATGAGTATGGCGAGAAGTGTAATCAAAGTGGTGTTACCCGTAGTGGTGTTCATGTCGAGCCTTTTGGTGACGATGTGCGCCAAACCGTACGGCTCCGTGGGCAAAGCCTCTATAGAGGAGGTGATGCAGGCAGATGCCATAGCCGTGACTCCCTGTATACCGGGGTGGTTGTTGGAGCCGCACCAAATCCATCGATTGAGCAACGTGGAGTTCCGCGAGTTGCGCGCTATTTTGCGTCGTGGCGAGCTCAAACAGGTACACGAATCGCAGTACTACACCGAGGAGCACCAGCACGAGGGTGCCACAGAGCCCATCTTTTATCTGTATGCCAGCAATGCCCAGTGCTTGGGCGCCAAGGTGGTAGGCCAGCTGGTGGTGATGGATGATTTTGATTTGACGGAGGAAGATAGTCGCGCGTTGTACCGCCTGCTGCGTGGGCATTTGGAGCAAGTGTTGGGAGAACTCTGATGGCGCCCCGTTCTACCAAACCGGTGCGTAAGTGGCAGCGTTGGCTCGTCTTTGCAATAGCCGCAGTGGGGCTGGGCGCAAGCTTGTGGAATATCAGCTACCGCAGCCCGCACGTAAGCCCCGGTATTTATCCGCAGCCCGATACCAGCTTTATCGGCCGCCGCACACAAATGCGTTTGCCCGCCGAGCAGGCCGATGTTGCCATCGTATTCATCGGTGGTTTCGGCGATGTGTTTACCGCCAATTTTCGAGCCGTGTACGAAGGCATGCCTCTGCTGCCGGAGGCCGGTAAACAACTGCGCGCCTACTACGCGTGGGATGGCGCTGAGGGGCACCTGCTCAGCCACGATACCGACCTCATCCGCGATGATGTGCGTGCCTTTCTGCAATGCAATCCCGGGGCAGATGTGGTGTTTGTGGGGCATAGTTACGGTGGCTCTGCGGTGATGGATGTGGTGCGCCAATTGGACCCCGCCACCCATGGCCGCATTATGGTAGCCACGCTGGATGCCGTGAGCTGCCGCCACCGCTCGCATCCGCGCGAGCGCGCCGAGGGGGTCACCTATTGGGTCAACGTCTACTGTGCTCCCTACCGCTCGATTATGGATGCTGCCGCCCGCATTGGTGGCCCGTGGCGAGAGTGCGCGCAGGCAGATGCCAACCTGCATTTCAGTGGCGAGGAGAAAGACGCCGAGGGCAAGCGCTATCGCCATTCGCGGCCGCTTCCCCTGTTTACAGAGGTAGCACCGCAGGCCGAAAAATCGGCCATGGAGTTATTATTTGAGGCATGCCGCACCCACGGTATCGGTAATAAAGAAAAATAGTAATGCCATGAACATAAATTATCCGCATTGGTGCCGCAAGGCTTTGGCTCCCGCTGTTTTGCTGGGTGCTGTGCTCAGCTCCGGTTGCTCTCAACAACAACAGCAAATTGTGGCGCCGGGTATTTACCCCGAGCCGGAAACAGATTTCATTAGCCGCCGCTTGCAGGTGCGCCTGCCGCAAGAAAAGGCAGACGTTGCCTTCATCTTCATCGGCGGATTTGCCGAGCAAGTGCTCAGCCGCTTTCGCGCTGTGTACGAGAGCACGCCCGTGCTCCCCATCAAGGGCAAGCAGGTGCGTGCCTGCTATGCTTGGGATGGCGGGCGCGGCTGTTTGCTGGCTCACAGCACAAGTTTGATTCGCAAGGATATCGAGAAATTTCTTACCCTGAATCCCGGGGCGGATTTGGTGCTGGTGGGGCATAGCTATGGCGGCGCTGCGGTGATGGATGTGCTGCGCCACCTGAAGGCAGAGCCCGGTAAGGTGGTGGCCGTTACGCTGGATGCCGTGAGCTGCCGCGAGCGCTCCTACCCGGGCGAGCGTGCCAAGGGGGTGGATTACTGGATTAATGTGTACTGCTCGCCCTATCGTCACCCCAAGGATTTAGTTGCCATGGTAGGTGGGCAATGGAAGGAATGCGAGCAGGCAGATGTGAACCTCTGCTTCAGCGGGCAGGAGCGCGATGATAAAGACCGCCGCTACCAGCATGCCCGCCCGGATTCCCTCTTTACCGGCACGGACAACGCCGCCAATACCTCCGCACACGCGCTTATGCTGCAAGCCTGCAAGCGCCTCAATGTGGGCAACCGTTGATGCCCCGTATCCGCACTTCATTCCTCACCCGCATATCCATGACTCCTTGGCATAGGTTAGAGCAAATGGCTGCCGAGCTGCAAGAGTTGCAGCCGGTTAATCATGGCACAATTCATCCCTTGGCCGTTGTAACCGGTGTGTTAGAGCTGGGCGAAGGCTCCGTTATCAAACCCGGCACCGTGATAGAGGGGCATGTGCGCATCGGCAAAAATTGCACCATTGGCCCCAATGCCTACATCCGTGGCGAGGTGAGCATTGGCGATGGCTGCATCATTGGCAATGCTGTGGAAATTAAGAGCAGCATCTTGGGCAACAGCGTGTTTGTTTCGCACCTCACTTATATTGGCGACTCTGTGCTTGAGGACGACATCAACGTGGGTGGCGGGTGCATCTTTAGCAACTTCCGCCACGATGCCGGCGAGATTCGCATGCCCCACAAGGGTACCCTCATGCCCACGGGCAGAAATAAGCTCGGGTGCCACATCGGGGCCCATTCTCGCATCGGCTGCAAATGTGTTATTCTCCCCGGTCGCGTCCTCCCCGAAGGTACCCAAACCTACCCCGGAACCACGATTCGGTGAATGTTGAAAGTTGGATGTTGAATGTTGAAAGTGGATGGGGGGTAAATGGGAGTTTGCAGAAGTACGAGGGACGAATTCCGACATGCGAATTTGTGAGTTCCGCTCGCCTGCGGCTCGCAGGGGGAGCGAAGCTTATCAAGCGGCTTGGATTCCGCGCTTAAGGCGCGGGCGGTAAGCGTGGCTAGGCTTTTCCCCTCGTGCGGCGTAGCCGCCAAGCTTAACAAATTGTACCTTGTACATTGTAAATCGTAAATCCAATTCTACCCTCGTACTTCTGCAAATTACCTTTGGCACCTCCCTCCACTTTCAACATACAACATTCAATATTCAACATTCAACCTTCACAGGGGCACGTTGAGGGCGGGGGTAATGAAGGCGTGGCCGGCGTGGTCGGTGCCAAATAAGCGTAGCTCCATGCGCACCGGGTAGCGGCGAAACACCTGGCTGCCGGACCAACTGAACACCTCTCCCGGGGCCAGAACCGGCTCCTCATTGAAGAGGCGCGCCGCTTCAATAATGCGCGTATCGCCGGTGGTGTCGGTAAGCACCCATTTTCTGCCCAGCAAGCGCACACTGCGCTGCCGGTGGTTGAGAATATTGATGCGGTAAAAGACGCGGTACTGCGGGGTAGGCTCGCGCTCCGTATCAATACCGGCCAAGGCAATTTGCATGCGCACGGCCTCGTACTCTCGCAGGTGGTGTGTTCCGCCGTTAGTGTGCATAATCTTCGCCCACAATCAGGGCGGCAAGTTTGCCGGCTGTTTGGCGCAGCGTGGCTACTTTCTCCGGTGTCGGCACTTCGCCTTCCTCCAGTGCCATTTGCGTGGCCAGCTCATCCAGCAGGGCACACATGCGCTCAATCTCCAAATTGCGGGCATTGGAGGGGTCCACCCCGCGCACAATGCTGCTGAAGTAGTCCGGGGCATCCGGGTAAAAAATAATGGCAGCCTTCTCTGCATCAAACTCGTCGCACAGTGCGGCGGCAGAGGCCTCGTAGGCGCGCACCCAGCCGCCCAAGGCAATCAGGTGCGATAAATCCGGGTCGCCCAGGGCTGTCAGCTCGGCGTTCACATCGCTCTGCGTATCGTTGATAATGCGCTTAAACTCACGGCGGTTGCCTTTCTCAGCCTGCTCCAGCAGGGCGGCAGAGTGCACCTCCATGCGCTCACCCACGCCCAAGGCGCGGCCATAGCGAGAGAGCTCTAAGGCAATGGGTTTCACATCATTCATGTGGCTGCTGCACACGGCAATAAAGCCGTCTGCCAGCAAAAAGCCCATCTCCAAGGCCACCTTGCCGGAGCTGGTGGACAAGCGGGCAGGGCGGTTGCGCAGCACATACTCCTCCGGTATGGCCGGCAGCTCCTCCAACTGAGAAAAAATCTTTGAGATAGAGGGCGAGGTGTACACATTCACGCCCAGCTCGCGGTTGGAGTGCGACTCGTCCAGCAGGGCATCATCGCGGAACAAGGCGGGCACCTCAGGGCCTTCCTCCTCCTCTACCAAGCTACCCAAATAGTCAGGAATCCCCTCCGTCACCTCCTCTTCAACGGCAGGCTCGGCTGCACCCAAAATGCAGCTGCAAAACATGGCCAACGGGGGGAACAGATAGCGGAAATTCGTTTTCATAAATCGGAGGTTTTCTGTTTGATTGCCAAAGCGCTTTTAGGCTTGACACCTCTTTGAATATACATTACTATCGCTGTGCGTCAAGTTATTCTTGTGTGCTGACATAAAAAACAGCCCCAAAACATAGCGCGCGCGTAATCAACTAAAACTTGCTATGACTCCTATCGCAACAATGACAACCGGTGAATATTGGTTTAACTTCTTCTGGCTGCTGGCATACTTCCTGGTATTGTTCGGCATGGCCGGTTATGGTTTTGACCGCTTCATGAAGGTTATTCTCTACCTTATTCACCGTAAGGATGTACCGAAGCCCGCCGGGCAGTGGGAGGAATGGCCGTTGGTGACAATTCAGCTCCCCATGTTCAATGAAAAATACGTGGTGGAGGGCTTGCTGCGCAGTGTCACCGCTATTGATTACCCCAAGGATAAGCTGGAAATCCAGATTCTTGACGACTCCACAGACGACACCTGGGAGCTCTGCAAGCAACAGGTGGAGCTTTATAAAGCCCAAGGTTTTGATATTGTGTGCCTGCACCGTGTAGACCGCACCGGCTTTAAGGCAGGAGCTCTGGAGGCTGCCGATGCCGTTGCCAAGGGCGACTTCCTGCTGATTTTGGATGCCGACTTCCGCCCCAACCCCGATATCCTCAAAGTTACCATGCCCTACTTTACGGATCCCAAGGTAGCCTTGGTGCAGACCCGCTGGGGCCACATCAACCGCGAGAAGAACATGCTCACCAAGTTGCAGGGTATCTTCCTTGATGGTCACTTTGCCCTCGAACAGACAGTGCGCAACCGCTCCGGCCGCTTCTTCACCTTCAACGGCACGGCCGGTGTGTGGCGCAAGCAGGCCATTACCGATGGCGGCGGCTGGGAGCACGACACCATTACCGAGGATATGGACCTCTCTTACCGCGTGCAGATGAAGGGCTGGAACTTCGTTTACCTTAATGACTACGTAACCCCCGCCGAGCTGCCGGAGGATATGGACGGCTTTAAGACCCAGCAGCACCGCTGGACTAAGGGCTCCATCCAAGTTTGCCAAAAGATGCTGCTCACCATCTGGCGTGCCAACATCCCCCTGAAAGCCAAGCTGGAGGCCACCACGCACCTTACCTGCAACTACTCCTACCTGGCACTCATCTTCCTGTGCTTCTTGGTCATGCCCATCAGCATCGGTTCCATTGCCCCCACCGGCATCATGGCATGGGATGGCAACATCATGCCCTGGCTCATCTTCATTCTCTTCTTCTTTGCCTCTGTCACCGTGTGCATCTTCTACATCACAGCACAGGCCATTGTGCGTCCGCACCGTTGGTGGCGCGTCTTCATCTACATGCTGCCCCTGCTGGCTCTGGCTGTAGGTATGGCCGTGAACAACTCTAAGGCTGTGCTCGAGGCAATCTTTGCCAAGGGTAAGAGCAGCGGCGAGTTCGTGCGCACTCCCAAGTTCGGCGAATCTTTGGAGGCTAACAAGTCTGTAGAAAAACGCTCCTCCGGCTACAAGGCGCTCAAGTCCGTACTCGTGCCCGTGTTGGAGCTCGTCTTCGGTCTCTTCTTCGGCGCGCTGGAGGCCCGCAACCTCTTCCTCTTCTTCACCGGAGACCTCTACTCCATCGTCAATTTCCTGCTCATGAGCCCCTTCCTTGGCTTCTTCTACACCAGCTTCTGCTCCTTCGCCCGCCTTATAGATGGCGTGCGCCAGCGCAGACGCGCCGCTCAGGCCGTGGCTCAAGGCTAACACAAAGCGCTTTTCTCCTCTCTACGTCACCGCATGTTCAAAAAAATCTTTACCCTTTTGTTTCCGGTAGCGCTGGGCACGCTGTTGCAGGTGTCCTGCTCTCACCAGGGCTATACCCCGGGGCCGGATACCCCGCCGCGCGCCGTCATTAACGACGGCGTGGCCATCACCCTTAAAGACCAAAAGCTCACCCTGATTCAAAATGGTCGTAAGGTGAAGGACTACGATATCAGCTCCTCCAAGTTCGGTATCGGTGGCCGCAACGGCAGCTACCGCACCCCCCTCGGTATTCATGCCGTCACCAAAAAGGTGGGCGATGGCCAGCCCAAGGGCATGGTGTTTAAGGGGTGCCGCCCCACCGGCGAGGTGATTCCTGTAGATGCCGCCGGGCGAGACCCCATCGTCACCCGCGTTATTCAAATTGCCGGGCTCGAGAACTTTAACAAGAACTCCCACAGCCGCCGCATCTATATTCACGGCACCCCGGAGGAGCGTAAAATCGGGCGCCCCGCCTCCTATGGTTGCATCCGCATGCGCAGCAACGACGTGCTGGACCTCTACTCCCGTGTTAAGCGCGGCATGCCCGTGGTGATTGAGTCATGCTCGCAGGAAATGTACCTCAAGACCGAGCAGCAGGCCGGCGTTAAGCGTATCTCCATCCCCGAGAGCATTGTGGCCACGCTGCCCAAGGACGATATCAATTTCAAACCCACCAAAAAGAAGACCAGCCGCCGCGCCCTCGCTGCCCGCCGCAGCAAGAGCAAAGCCAAAAACTCTCGTGGTCGCGCCGTTGCCTCCAAGAGCAAAAAGAGCACCAAAAAGAGCTCCAAAAACAAAAAGAAGGTAGCCGTTCGCTCTACGAAGAAAAAGAAAAGATAAGCGCCCCGCGTTTCTCATCTCCCTTTTCTCCCCGCCCCCCGGTGAACGTGTGTCTCCGGGGGGCGGAAACTGTATTGAATATTGAAAGTTGAATATTGAAAGTTGAAAGTGGATGGGCGGTAAACCGTACGACGCACCGCAGGTGCGTTCTTCACTACAGCGCAAGCTGTTCTTCACCATCTGCCGCAGGCAGATTCTTCACCATGCCCAACGGGCATTCTTCACCACGGCTTCAGCCGTTCCTCCTCCCCAATACCGCGAGCGCAGCGAGCCGAATTCTGAGCCCCTTTGGGGCGCTATAAAATAGCCCGGTGGTGGAGCCGCGTCAGCGGCGGAACCCCGGGTTATCCACCCATCAATTGGAACCCCGGAGGGGTGGCATAAAGGGTTGCGACATGTTGTAGTTCGTTTATTATCTATGGTATTGCAAGGAAAACATGAGTAAATATTGAAGCCACGCATTATGCCACCCCTGAACGGGGTTCCAATATATTTTGCATCTTTCCCGGGGTTACGCTGCTGCGCAGCTCCACCCCGGGCTACCATATATCGCCCCTGACCGGGGCTCTCAAATTCCGTTCGCTGCGCTCACATTAATGCGCCCCACAAATTGCTATTTGTTGGGCTACCGACTAAAAACTTAAACAAGTTTTTGCACAAAATACACTAATTAGGGTGGGAAATTCGTTTATTGCTCCCGAAAATCGCTTTTTTTGATAGGTTTTTGATAAAAAAATCACTTTGTTTTTAGAATTGTTCTAATTTTCGCTTGACTAATTCCTATTATTCTACTAAACTATCGCTGTCACCTACCTGCTAGGGACAACACACAGCACATACACACACACTTTTAACACACAACCTACATACACGATTATGAAAAAGTACCGTTGCACCATCTGTGGCGAAGTCATCGAGAGCGAGACCACACCTGAAGTATGCCCCGTATGCGGCGTAGACACCTTCGAGGAAATCGAAGAGGGTGTAGAGAAAATCTATGCCGACGAACACCGCGTAGGCGTAGCCCAGGGTCTTGATGAAGAAGTAGTCAAGGGACTTCGCGACCACTTTACCGGCGAATGCTGCGAGGTAGGCATGTACCTTGCCATGAGCCGCCAGGCAGAGCGCGAGGGTTATCCCGAGGTAGCAGAGGCCTTCCGCCGCTACGCCTTCGAGGAAGCTGAGCACGCCGCCAAGTTTGCAGAGCTTTTGGGTGAGGTTCTTACCTCCAGCACCGAGAAGAACGTAGCCATGCGTGCCGAAGCAGAGTTCGGCGCCTGCAACAGCAAGCTTGCCATCGCCAAGCGCGCTAAGCAGCTGGGTTACGACGCCATCCACGACACAGTGCACGAGATGTGCAAGGACGAGGCCCGCCACGGCAAGGGCTTTGATGGTCTCCTTCAGCGCTATTTCCGTAAGTAAAAAGCAGTTACTCTGTTTCATCATAACTCGGCTGTCCGGCTCCACACCGGGCAGCTTTTTTTGATGTTTGATTGCAGCCCCGTGAAGTCGTGCATGAACTTCTTTTTACTTGCATATACCGGAGTGGGAGAGTAAGATGGGGTGCATGAGTTCACAAGTAAATGCCGAGCAATTGGAAATGGTGCGCCAATGGGCCAGCCAAGGAATTGATTTGAATGGTATACAGAAAAATTTGGTCAACGAATGCGGGGTGCATCTCACCTACATGGATGTGCGCTTCCTGCTGCTGGACCACGGCATTGAAATTGCCCAACCGCAGCCCGAACCTGTAGCCGCCCCTGCCCCCGAGCCTCAGCCGGAAGCCCCGTCCGCTCCGGAGCCGGCCCCTGCAGCAGCCGACCCCATGACAGGAGCAGCCGCCGTGCGCCCCACCATGAGTTTGGACGACATCCAAATTCCCGGAACCATCCTGAGCGGCAAGTGCGAGTTCCCCAGCGGCACCAAGGTTTCTTGGCAAATCGACCAAATGGGCCAGCTGGCATGCAACCAGCTCTCCGGCACCATGACCCCGGAGGAGCAGCAAGCCTTTGTCTTTGAGCTGCGCCAGATTTTGAGCAAAATGTAAGTTCCCCATGCGGCACGCAGCATCGCGATAAAACCGCAGCTCGCGCAGCCACACCGGCAGCCCGCGCCCCAAGCAAGGAGCGCGGGCTGCGGCTTTTAGAGGCCTACCCCTGCTATCTCATTGACTTTTGTGCTGTTTTGTGCTACGCTTCTCTCACTCTGACAATGGCTATCACTCTCAGTCAAAACGAAATCAGCGCCCGAGCCGCCAAATTTGCAGGCGATTGGAAAGACACAGCGCGAGAGAAAGCGGAAGCGCAATCCTTCCTGATGGAGTTCTTTCACGTACTCGGCATCAGCCGCAAGCGTGTAGCCATTTTTGAGCATAAGGTAACATGCGCGGACGGCAGCAGCGGCTATATTGATTTATTCTGGAAAGGTCACATCCTCATCGAGATGAAATCCCGGGGCAAAGATTTAGCCTTGGCCTACGAGCAGGCCAAACGCTACGCAGATTCTCTGGCGCACCATGAGTTCCCGAAAGCCATTTTGGTGTGCGATTTTGAGAACTGGCATTTCTACGACCTCAGCAAGGATGCCCAATGCACCACCTTCACCCTAGCAGAGCTGCCGCAATACATCCACCTCTTTCATTACCTGGCAGGCTACGAGCAGCGCGAGTACCAAGAGGAAGACCCCGTGAATGTGCAGGCGGTGGAATTGCTGGGGAAATTGTATGACCGCCTGAAAGAGATTGGCTACTTAGGGCACCCGCTGGAGGTTTACTTGGTACGCCTGCTTTTCTGCCTTTTTGCCGAAGACACCGGTATTTTCCGCAAAAATGCCTTCCGCTCCTTCATTGAGAATTGCACCTATGAGGACGGGCACGATTTAGCCGCCCGCCTGGCAGAGCTCTTCCAAGTGCTGAATACACCGGAAAAACAGCGTTTAGTTACCCAAGATGCCGCCGTTACCGAATTCCCCTACATCAACGGCGGGCTCTTTGCGGAGTTTTTGCCCATGCCGGCGTTTGATACCGACATGCGCCAACGCTTGCTTGACTGCTGCGCGCTGGATTGGAGCAGAATCTCTCCGGCTATTTTCGGTTCCATGTTCCAATGCGTCATGAATGCAGAGGAACGCCGCGCACTGGGAGCCCACTACACGAGCGAGCGCAACATTCTCAAGCTCATCAACCCCTTGTTCATGGATGCGCTGCGTGCTGAGTTTGAAACAATACAGCACGATAAATCTAACCGCAAAGAGAAGCGCTTGCAGGACTTCCACAGAAAGCTCACTGAGCTTACCATGTTGGACCCGGCCTGCGGGTGCGGCAACTTCTTGGTTGTGGCCTACCGCGAATTGCGGCGCTTAGAACTTGCCGTGATAGCTGAACGCGAAAAGCTGGAGCTGGAAAGCTCCGGCACCAAGTGGATGCTCTCTGCCAATGATGTTTGCTTGGTGAATGTAAGCCAATTTTACGGTATCGAGATTGAGGATTTTCCGGCGCAAATTGCGCAGGTGGCCATGTGGCTCATGGACCACCAAATGAATATTGAGGCCGGAAACTACTTTGGCGAGGCCTATGCCCGCATTCCTCTCACAGCCTCAGCCACCATTGTGTGCGGCAATGCCCTGACGCTTGATTGGGCATCCGTTGTACCGCAAGGCAAACTGAGCTACATTCTGGGCAATCCTCCCTTCATGGGCTATTCCAACCAAACGGCTGAGCAGAAAGCGATGCTGATGCAGATTTTCAACGGCGAAAAACGTGCCGGAAAATTGGATTTTGTGGCCGGGTGGTATGGCAAAGCCTGCGACTACATCAAGGGCACCCCCATTCGCTGTGCCTTTGTTTCCACTAATTCCATTTGCCAAGGAGAGCAGGCCTCTACCCTCTGGCAGCCCCTGCTGCAAGACGGGCTTTCCATTAATTTTGCCTACCGCACCTTCAAATGGAGCAACGAGGCACGCAACCAAGCCGCCGTACATTGCGTCATTGTCGGCTTTGCTTATGCTGCCACCGAGGAAAAACTGTTGTTCAACGAAAAAGGCGTTTGTCAAAAAGTGGGGCACATTAATTCGTACCTCACAGCAGCCCCGGATGCCTTTATTCCGGTGCGCTCCAAACCGCTTTGCGCCGTGCCGGAAATGACCACCGGCAACCGCCCCGCAGACGGTGGCCATTTGATTATTGAGGCCGAGGATTATGATGCTTTTGTGGCGGAAGAGCCTGCCGCCTTGCCCTACATTAAGCGCCTGATGGGCTCTATGGAGTTCATTAATAACAAGAAACGCTGGTGTTTGTGGCTTGTGGGAGCTTCTCCGGCAGAGTTAAGAGCCTTACCCAAAGTGATGGAGCGTGTGGAGAAATGCCGCCAAGACCGACTGAATGCCGTAGATGCAGGCCGCCGCAAATTGGCGGAGCGCCCCACCTTGTTCCGTGAGACGAAAAACCCGGACACCTACGTTATCATCCCGGAAACCTCGTCGGAGAGGCGCGCTTTTATCCCCATGGATTTTCTCACCTCCGAGGTAATTTGCACCAATTCGGCGCAAATAATACCGAATGCCACACTCTACCACTTCGGCATCCTCACCTCAACCATGCACATGGCGTGGACTCGTACGGTGTGCGGCAGATTAAAGAGCGATTACCGCTACTCCAACAAGCTGGTGTACAATAACTTCCCCTGGCCGAATGCTACACAGGAGCAGCAAAACACCATAGCGGAACAAGCTCAGGCAGTGTTGAACGCCCGCGCTCTGTATCCTGATTGTTCATTGGCTGATTTGTATGACCCGCTGACCATGCCGCCCGAGCTGGTGGCTGCCCACCACCACTTGGATGCAGCAGTAGAACATGCCTACGGCCACACCTTTGCCGATGATGTGGAGCGCGTTGCCTTCCTGTTTGAACGCTACAGCGAATTGACCCAAACGCCGAATTGCTGAACGGAAGGCGAGTCATAGCCTCAACCGACAGAAAAACAGGGGGCGCCGGCAGGGCGGCGTGTCACGCCTCAGCATTGACAACGGGGGAGCCCATGTGGTAGTATTAATGCTGATGGAAACTCTTTACATTCTGGATGGCATGGCGCTGATGTACCGCGCCTTTTACGCATTCATCAACGCGCCGATGCGCACATCCGGCGGGCTCAACACCTCGGCCATGTTCGGCTTTACCAACACGGTTTTATCCTTGATAGAAAAGGAATCGCCCACGCATATTGTGGCCTGCTTGGACCCTGCCGGCCCCACCTTCCGACATGAGCAATTTCCGGAATACAAAGCCAACCGCCAGGCCACTCCGCAGGAGCTCAAGGATTCCATCCCCTGGATTATCGAGATTTTGAAAGCCATGCGCATTCCTGTGGTGCGTATCGACGGCTATGAGGCAGACGACCTGATTGGCACCTTTACCCGCTTAGCAGGCGAGCGCGAGGGCATGCACGCCTATATGGTTTCCTTGGATAAGGACTTGGGCCAGCTGCTATCTCCCCACTGCTCGTTCCACAAACCCGGCAAAAAAGGCAGTGATTTTGAGGTAGTATCGGAAGCCGCCTTCTTGGAGGAATGGGGCATTAGTGAGCCAAAGCAGATTATCGATATTTTGGCGCTGATGGGCGATGCCAGCGACAATATTCCCGGTGTGCCCGGTGTGGGCGCGGTAACGGCTCGCAAGCTAATTGCCCAGTTTGGCAGCGTAGAAAACATGCTCGCCCATACCGAGCAAATTAAAGGCAAAATGCGCGAGAAGGTGGAGGCCAATGCCGATAACGCCCGTCTCTCATACGAACTGGCTACCATTCGCCGCGATGTTCCCCTGCCCATCACACTGACCGATTGTGCCCGCGTAGGCTTTGATGTAGCCGCTCTGCGTGAGATTTTTGCAAAACTGGAGTTCAAGGGCTTAGAAAAGCGCATCGGGGCTGCCCCGGAAGATGACCTCTTTGCGGCTGCAGCTGCCACCGCAACGGCCGGTGAGGCAGCTCCCGCCCAGTTAGATTTGTTCAGCATGCCGCAGCTCAAGGATATTCACAGCACAGAGCATCACTACGTGCTGGTGAACACGGCAGAGGCACGCGCAGAATTAGCCGCAGCCCTGCTGGCGGCTCCGCGTTGGGCCTTTGATACCGAAACAACCGGGCTGGACCCGCTGCAAGACCGCTTGCTGGGCATGTCTTTCTGCCTTAAGGAGCACGAGGCTTATTATGTACCGGTAGAAGATGGCCGCGTACCGCAAGAGTTTGTACCCGTATTTACCTGTGCCGCAGAAAAAGTGGGGCTGAACGCCAAATTTGATGTGCAGGTACTGCGCACCGCCGGGGTAACAGTGGCCGGGCCGTTCTTTGATGTGATGTTGGCACATGCCGCCGTTTCTCCCGAACTGAGGCACAATATGGACGACATGGCGGAGTCCCTGCTTTGCTACAAAACCGTGCGCTTGGCAGATATTGCCGGTAAAGACTGCAACACCGCCGCCGTACCCGTGGAGCAAATGGCCGACTATGCCGCCGAAGATGCTGACATTACCCTGCAACTGGCCAATGTGCTACAGCCTCGACTGGAACAAGCAGGCCAATCCACCCTGATGCAGGAAATTGAGTTCCCCCTCATGCCCGTATTAGCAGATATTGAAGCGGAGGGTATGCGTGTGGATCCGGAGCTTTTATCCACCGCCTCGGCTGAGCTGGGCGAGCAGATAGAAACCATCCGCACCCGCATCGATGCGATTGTGGGTCGCCCCATTAACCTCAATTCACCCAAGCAGTTGGGCGACCTCCTCTTTGGCGAAATGAAGCTACTGGACAAGCCCAAAAAGACGAAATCCGGCCAGTATGTAACGGATGAAGAGACCCTGCGCAAACTGGCACCCGGCTGTCCCTTGGTGCAAGATATTTTGGAGTACCGCGAGCTTACCAAGTTGAAAGGCACCTATTTGGATGCCCTTCCCCGCTATATTTCTCCGGTAGACGGGCGCATTCACTCCACGCTACAACAAATGGTGACGGCCACGGGGCGTCTCGCCTCGCAAAACCCGAACTTGCAAAATATCCCCGTGCGCTCCGAGGCAGGTAAGCTCATTCGCCGTGCCTTTATTGCCCGCGGGCCGGAGTTCTCCATTCTCTCTGCCGACTACTCGCAGGTGGAGTTGCGACTCATGGCCGCCCTCTCCGGCGATCCGTCCATGATTGCCGCCTTTGTGGAAGGGCGCGATATTCATGCCGAAACAGCCGCCAAGATTTACGGAGTTGAGCGCGAGGCCGTTACCGCCGACATGCGCCGCGCCGCCAAAACGGTGAACTTCGGTATTATCTACGGCATTTCATCCTTTGGTTTGTCGCAGCGCTTGGACTGTTCGCGAGCGGAGGCCTCTGCCCTCATTGAGAGCTACTTTGCGCAGTTCCCCGGTGTAAAAACCTGCATGGATAACTTGGTGGACCAAGCTCGCAGCAGCGGGTATGCCGAAACTCTTTGCGGGCGTCGCCGCTACCTGCCGGATCTCAATGGCCGCAACTTTAATCTGCGCGCCGCAGCAGAGCGCACTGCCATCAATACCCCCATTCAGGGTACGGCGGCAGATATGATTAAGATTGCCATGGTGCGCGTACACCAACTGCTGCAAGGCCGCCGCAGTCGCCTCATCATGCAGATTCATGACGAATTGCTTATCGACCTCCATGAGTCCGAGCACTTCCTCATTCCCGACATCATCGAAACCATGCGCCAAGCCCTGCCCCTCCCCCACGGCGTTCCTCTGGAGGTGGAAGCCAATCACGGCGACAATTGGCTGGAAGCCCACTAATGTTGGATGTTGAATATTGGAAGTTGAAAGTTTGATTTAACCATCCTTTTTTATGGAGCCACGGTTTACTAAGCTTGACCTTCAAAATCGCACCATGGAATTTGCGCTTCGCGTTTTGGCCTTGGTACGGGCTTTGCCGCGTGGTTTCGGAGAAGAGGTTATTGCTAAACAATTAGCGAAAAGTGCAACTTCGGTAGGAGCCAATTACCGTGAAGCCTCTCACGCTAAATCGAGCTCAGACTTTGCCAGTAAACTGAAAATATGCGAGAGTGAGGCAGACGAAACTCTCTATTGGCTTGAAATCCTCTACAAATCAGGTATCATCAAACCCTCTAGGCTGGAATTACTCATGGCGGAGGCCAAAGAGCTGGTTGCCATTTTCACCGCAGCCACTCGTACTGCCTATGCAAAACTCAAAACCAAGTAACACTTTCAACTTTCAATATTTAACATTCAACATCCTTTTTTATGGAGCCGCGGCTTACTAAGTTTGACCTTCAAAATCGCACCATGGACTTTGCGCTTCGCGTTTTGGCCTTGGTGCGGGCTTTGCCGCGTGGTTTCGGAGAGGAGGTTATTGCTAAACAATTAGCGAAAAGTGCAACTTCGGTAGGAGCCAATTACCGTGAAGCCTCTCACGCTAAATCGAGCTCAGACTTTGCCAGTAAACTGAAAATATGCGAGAGCGAGGCAGACGAAACTCTCTATTGGCTTGAAATCCTGTACAAATCAGGTATCATCAAACCCTCTAGGCTGGAATTACTCATGGCGGAAGCAAAAGAGCTGGTTGCCATTTTCACCGCAGCCACTCGCACCGCCTATGCAAAACTCAAAACCAAGTAACACTTTCAACTTTCAATATTCAACATTCAATATTCAACATGCAAACTTTAGTAGGTTTAGGTTATGATATTCATCGCTTTTCAGAAGAGCCGCGTGCACTGTGGCTCGGCGGTGTTAAGGTACATGAAACAAAAGGATTAGCCGGCCATAGCGATGCCGATGTGCTCTGCCATGCACTGGCAGATGCGATTTTGGGCGCCTTGGGTGAGCCGGATATTGGCTATTGGTTTCCCCCGGGTGATGATAGCTGCAAGAACATTTGCTCTCTGCGCATTGTGGAAAAAGCGGTGGAGTTGTTGCATGAACAGGGGGGCAAGATGGTGAATGCAGACTGTGCCCTGATTGCCGAAGCACCTAAAATTATGCCCTTTGTGCCACAGATGAAAGAGACCTTGGCCGCCATTCTTGGTGTATCGCCCAAGCGCGTGGGGGTAAAAGCTACCACCAATGAAAAGCTGGGCGCTCTGGGACGCCGCGAGGGCATGGCCGCCTTTGCCACTGTTGCTATTCAATTACCGGAATAAACGCTATGGATACTAATCTGGAATTAGCCGCTTTTGCGGCGGTGAAAAACTTGGAAGCTGCCGGGCTTACCCTTGCCACGGCAGAGAGTTGCACAGGCGGCCTTATTGCCGCGGCTATTACCGGGGTTCCGGGGGCCTCTGCCGTGTTTCGATATGGCTGGGTTACTTACTGCAATGAGGCTAAGGAGCGCGAGCTGGGGGTGCTGCCCTCCCTTATTGAAGAACATGGTGTGGTGAGCGAAGAGGTGGTGGCGGCCATGGCCCGGGGTGCTATGCGCCAAGCCGGGGCGGATGTAGCTGTGGCGGTCTCCGGCAATGCCGGCCCCACAGCCGCAGAGGGTGAGCCGCCCGTGGGCACTGTTTGCCTTGCGTTGGCTCGCCGTGGTGCCCCCCGCCCCGTGCACACAGAAACGCTCTACCTGCCCAACCAACCGCGCAATGTTGTGCGCAACCTTGTTGCTATGAAGGTATTGCAGTTGATTGGCGCTTCTGCCGGACAATAAATTAAGACTTTATTTTCAACTCACTGCGCATCAACAATTTCCCCCGCGGCATGAGGCTATGCTGCGGGGGAATTTGGTGCCCGGGAGCGGAAGCGCTGCCACCCTTAGGGTTGCAAGCGCTCAATGGACCATGTGCCGTCTTCTTGCAGGGAGTACATAAAGCGGTCGTGCACGCGGCCGGGGCCACCCTGCCAAAACTCAACATGATGGGGAACAATGCGATACCCACCCCAGAAATCCGGCAGCGGCACTTTGCCGGAGGCAAACTTGGCCTTCAAATCCTGCAATTTCATCATCAGCAGCTTGCGGGTGGATATCACTTGGCTTTGGTGCGACACCCACGCACCCAGCTGGCTTTCGCGCGGGCGCGTTAAGAAGTATTTAAGCGTTTCCATGCGCGAGATTTTCTCCGCCCTGCCATAAACAATAATCTGGCGCTCCAGTGTTACCCAAGGCAGCATCATGCAAATCTCCGGGTTCTCCTCCAACTCACGCGCTTTGCGGCTGGTGTAATTAGTAAAGAAGACATAACCGCTTGCATCATAATACTTCAGCAACACGGTTCGCAAGGAGGGGCGCCCCTCTGCCGTAGCGGTGGCAATGCTCATGGCATTCGGCTCGGGAATGCCGCTTTCCATGGCTTGCTTAAACCAGCGGTCGAACTGCTCAAACGGCGTGGCTGCCAAATCCTTTCGGTGCAAGGTATCCTTCAGGTATTCTTCTCGAAACGCAGATAAATCCATACCACGTACTATACATGGAGCCCCGCCGTCTTGCAAGCATTTTCCACAGCATGCCCCCCGGGCGATTCCGCTTTACATGGCGCCCGCCCCATGCTATCATGCCCGTGTACTCATGAAACACTTGGTAGACCTCAGCATTTTTGAAAACCAACTTTTTCAAAAAATCCGCACCCCTATGCAAGAGGGAGAATTCCCGGTCTTGGTCACCAAGCCCAAGTTTCGATGGCTGGCCGACAACACGCTGCTGTTGCTCTTTGCCTGCTTGTTATGGAACACAATGGTCCTTCTCGGCACTTACTTTGTCTACAGAGATGGGCATGTAGTCGGATGCTTGTTTATGATACCCTTTCAGTTGGTTGGCATTGTAATCATCGGCTCCATACTCTATTCTTTAACCTTTCCGCAGCGCACCACCTATGTGCTCACCAATCAGCGTGTTATTATAGAGGAGCGCCCCTTCTGTAAGTTTTTTGGCAGCGAGCCTCGAGCCATATCTCTGCACCGCAATTTGGTGCGCAGCACACGCGTGCGCCCCGATGGGAGCGGAGATTTGGTATTCGGCTGGGATTCTGACCCGGATGAGCCCCATGTTGTAACGCCCTTCGGCTTTATGGATGTGCCGGACATTCGCCGCACAGAAGCGGCTATCGACAGCAGAATTTCCTATTTATAAGCACTTAACACGAATCCCGAAGCTGGGGGTCTAAACAATAATAACAGCGCCACGTAATTTTTGTATTGATATTCCGATAATTTTTATGTAGATTAAGAGCATGAGCATCAAACAATGGTTTCAGACGGCTTGTTTAGGGCTTTGTGGTATGGTTGGCAACGCAGCGGGGGCCGAGGCTCCGGCTCCGTTTGGCCCGACTCCCACCGAACAGCAGGTAAAATGGCTGCGCATGGAGTGGTATGCCTTTGTGCACTTTGGGCTTAATACTTATACCAACAAAGAATGGGGCTATGGCGATGAATCCCCCGGCATGTTCAATCCCGGAGATTTTGATGCCGAAGCCATTGTAACTACCTTCAAAAAGGCCGGCATGCAGGGCATGATTTATACCGCCAAACACCACGACGGTTTCTGCACCTGGCCCACGAAATCCACCACGCACAACATCACCCTCTCTCCGTGGAAGAACGGTAAGGGCGACGTGGTAAAGGAGTTTGCTACCGCCTGCCAACGCCACAATTTCCCCTTTGGCACCTATCTTTCCCCGTGGGATCGCAACTGCGCCGAATACGGGCGTGCCGGGTATCTGGATGTTTACTACAAGCAAATTGAAGAACTGCTTACCAACTACGGCCCCATTTTTGAGATTTGGTTTGATGGCGCCATGGGTGGCGATGGTTTCTACGGCGGAGCCCGCGAGAACCGCAATATCGGCAAGGCTGACAACTATTACAACTACACCCAAGTGGTGAAAAACATCCGCAAGCTGCAGCCCGATTGCATTATTTGGGGTGCGGCAGAGCGCGGCGATGTGACTTGGGCCGGCTCAGAAAAAGGCTTTGCCAAGGATTACCCGCTCTGGAATATCCGTGGCCAGAAATGGCTCTCTTGGGAGGCAGACACACCCATTAATCGCCGTGGTTGGTTCTGGCATCCGGGGCAAGGTTCGGCTGTTAAAACGCCACAGCACCTGATGGAGGTGTACTTGGCCAGCGTAGGCCGTGGTGCCAACCTCATTCTCAATGTTGCCCCCAACCGCGACGGGCGTCTTGACCCCGCCGATGTTGCCTCGCTGCAAGCCTTTGGCGACATGCGTACCAAGCTTTTGGCTACGGACTATGCGCTTAAGGCCACGGTAACAGCCTCTGAATCCCGTGGCGAGAAGTTCAACGGCTCTCAGCTGACGGACGGCGACATTGAAAGCTACTGGTGCCCGAAGGATGGCACCACCACGCCCACCGCAGAAATCAAACTCGCCGCCCCCGCCACCTTTGATGTTGTTCGCCTGCGCGAGCAGATTCGCCTCGGCCAGCGCGTCAGCTCCTTCAAGGTGGAGGCTTGGGTAGACGGCGCTTGGAAGACGATTGTTGAGCCCGGTAAGCCCGGAGAACGCGAAACCCGATTCGACGGCATTCGCGGTGGCAAAGGCCACACCATTGGCAACCAAGTGTTGCGCTGGCTCCCCGCCCCCGTAACAACCGACCGCGTGCGCCTGAGCATTACCTCTGCCAAAGCCTGCCCCTGCATCTCTGAGTTCTCTCTGCTGCGCATGCCTTCCGCAGAGACTACAGCACCGGTTGAGCCCGTCTCCGACCCCACCGTGCTGAGCAGCAAGGGCTGGAAATTCAGCGGTTTCGCTTCTAACCTTGCTCCCTTGGCCTTCGACGGCAACAAGGATACCATGTGGCAACACGCCAAAACGCCCTCCCACTTCGTTGTGGACATGACCAAGGAGCACCGCCTCACCGGCTTCTCCTACCTGCCCCGCCAGGACGGCAAAACACAGGGCATGACCACCCGCTACCGTGTAGAGCTTAGCTCCGACTGCAAGAATTGGAAGACGGTAGCCGAGGGCGAGTTCGGCAACCTCCGTGCCAACCCGGTGGAGCAGCATGTTTCCTTCCCCCCGCAGAAGGCTCGCTACGTGCGCTTCTTCTCCACAGCCGCTCTCGACGGCTCCGGCAGCAGCGTGGCTGAGCTCAAACTGCACCATTAATCCTCTCCCCCTCTCAGGATAGCGTTATCGGCGGCTTCGGCCGCCGATTTTGTTTCCCTTGCTCATATAATGAAAACATACTTTCATGAAAACGTGCATTTTCATGAAAGTATGTTTTCATTATATTGATTTTATTACATAATAAGTTGATAATAACCCTATTATAACACATCACCCACTCTTTTTATAAGCCACAAGAAGGCGAAAACGACCTTTTTACTGCCAAAACTCCCCCATAATGAAAACATAATTACATGAAAATAGGCTATTTCATGAAAGTATATTTTCATTATAGCCCATATTTCACATAAAGCACTTATTATAATAATATTTCAACGTGCACACTGCATCCCGACACAGACAAAAATACACTATAATGAAAACGTAATTTAATGAAAACACACATTTTCATTAAATTATGTTTTCATTATGCTTGCAATTTTCTCTAAAATCATGTATATTAAGCCGCGAGATGGAATCCACCAAAACAATTTTCAATGAAACCGCCCTTTTCGGATTAATGCAGCAGGTTAATCCGTGGTGGAAGAGCAACAGCGCCGGCAGCAATTTGCCCGGCTTAAAGCGCCAAGCCTTCTACGACGCGCTGAAAACGCTGCAAGACACCCAATTGCGCCGATTTGCCGTACTCAGCGGCGCGCGCCGTGTGGGTAAAACCACCGTCATGAGGCAGCTCATTGCACACCTGCTGGAGGAAGGCGTGCCTGCAAGCAACATTCTCTACATCTCTTTTGACAATCCGATTTTCAAGCTCAGTGGCTTGCATACCGTTTTAGAGGTATACCGCAACACCCTCTACCGCGGCGGCCCCTGCTATTATTTTTTGGATGAAATACAATATGCCGAAGACTGGTCGCTGTGGGTAAAAACACTCTACGACCACGAGCCTGAGCTGCGTTTGGTAGCAACCGGCTCTGCCAGTCCGGCCTTGGAGCGCGGCGCGGCAGACAGCGGAGTGGGTCGCTGGCGCGTATTCCGCATGCCCACCATGCTATTCAGAGAGTACTGCGTCTTACAAAGCATTTCGACCGACGAAAACACCCTGCCCGCCGTGCAGGATTTGGAAAGCATGCCGGCCAGCGAGTTCAACAGGCTCATGACACAGCTGAGCGTGCTCACCCCGCATTGGTTCCATTACCTGAAACAAGGCGGTTTCCCGGAATTACTGAAGCTACAGGATGAAGAAACCGTACTGAATATTCTGCAAGAGGACGTTGTGGACAAAGTGCTCAAGCGCGATGTTCCGGCCTTGTTTGATGTACGCAACCCCATCCAGCTGGAGAAAATATTCCTCTACCTCTGCCTGCATGGGGGAAGCGTCTTTAACTTGGACACCATGAGCAGCGCCCTGGGTACCTCCAAACCCACGCTTTCGCGCTACATCAGTTACCTGCAGGATGCCAATCTTATCTACATCTCGCGCAACCTTTGCGCTACCGGCAAAAAAGGATTGAGCGCCCAACCGAAAATTTATGTAGCAGACGCCGCCCTGAGCAATGCCAGCCTCATGCGCTTTGCACCCATGAGCAGCGAAACAGAGCTCGGCATTATGGCAGAGACCACGGTATTCAAACACTTCCACGCAGCGTTCTCTCGCTTCGGGGAGGTAGGGTTCATGCGCTCCGGCACCAAGGGAAAGAATGAAATCGACATTGCGGTAGAACTACGCAACGGCAAGCGCCTGCTGTGTGAGGTCAAATACCGCAACGATTCCGAATTATCCGCCCAAGATGCCATCATCAACTCATGCCGTACAGAGCAACAAGCCTTCCATATACTGGCCACCAAGAATCCGAACGATTTCGGGATTCGGCAAACGGGGGAATCCGCACCCTTGTTCCGCATACCGGCGGCGGCGCTTTGCTATTTGCTGTAAGATAGAGTCTTGACACGCAAGCGAAAGCCTTTTAGAATAGGGGCCTCGCTTGCAGGAAACAAGATGAACACAGCCTTACAACAACGCCTTAGAACAGTGCTGCACCCCCATGAAGATGCCGTACTGCTTGTGCACCCTATGTGGAAGTGGCTGAATGCAGAAACCATACTGCCTGTCGTAGTGGGCGCGTTCTGGACCTTCATTATCTACAAAATAAGTGCAGATGCTTTTGCCCCGGCGTGGCGCGAGGGGCAATGGGGAGTCCTGTTGTTTTTGCTGCCCTTTTGGCTCATTGGAGGAGGCACCCTGCTCTCACCGCTCTGGAAGCGGTACCGCGTTTTGCACACGGTGTATGTGGTTACCCAAAAACGCGCTATCGTTCTGCAACCCTCCGCCCTTTTGCTGCGGCCGGAGACCCTGACGTGGTGGCTGGATAACCAGTTGGTGAAAGAAGTGACGGCCAACCTAGACGGCAGCGGCAATATCGTCTTTGAGTACAAACGCGTGCATACCAAACACGGCTACAAAGATGTGCCCGTGGGCTTCATTTCCGTGCCCGAGGTAGACCGCGTGTACAGCATTCTCAAACAACAGATAGAAACCGGCAACTCTCCGCAACAGATAGGCAGCGAATGGGCTATTGCCCCCGCCGTCAATCCGCCGGAGCCCCAAGCCTCGTGGAAAATGATGCTGGTGTTCGTTATCATCGGATTAGGGATTTTCCTCACCGGGGCATTCAAGTCCTACGAGAGTTATCAGCTCATGCAGCATGGGGTGGATACCGATGCCACCGTGGTAGACATGGAATACCGCAAGGTAAAAAGAAAGCAGCGCGAGTACCCCATCGTTCAATTTACAGACGAACAAGGGCGCTCCCACACCGTAACAAGTAAGCAGCACACCTGCGATATAGAAGAAGGGTTCACGCTGCCCATACGCTATCTGCCGCACAACCCTGCGGAGTTTTATTTCCCCTCACAAGGAGCCCCCCACAAAAAGCACCTCTTGCTCACAGCTTTCGGCTTCATCTGGCTGTGCATCAGCAGCATAAACTGCATCTTGCGTTATCGTACCGCAAAAAAAGAATCAACCGCCTCATCACATGAATCAGAATAATACCTTAGCAGCCGACGGGCGCACCAACATCGACGACTACCTGTTAGACGGAGAAGAAACCGTACTCATCGCCTACCCCACATGGCGCTGGCGGTCATCCAACGTACGCGGATTGCTCTTTTTTGATGTGATATGGCTTGGCTTCATCACCTTTTTTACATCGGTGGTGCTCGAAGACGGCGAGCTGTTCCCCATCCTGTTCATGATTCCCTTCTGGCTGGTGGGTCTCGGTATTCCCTTCGGTGTACTGTTGAACCGCAAGCGCATGAACCGCACCACCTATGTGCTGACCAACCAGCGAGCCATCGTGCTGCGCCCCAATCTCTTCATGAGTAGCGCGCACACGCTTTCCTGGCCCTTATCTCCCGCCACGGTTAAAGGCACCAAAGAATACGAGGATGGCTCCGGTGATATTGTGATGGGGTTCAAAGATTACCAAGTGAATGACCAACCCGTGCCGGATGGCTTCATCTCGGTGCCGGAGGTTCGCCGCGTTCTCTCCGCCATCCATGAGCAAATTAAAGCTCATAGCGGCACCACTCCGTTGCCGGTAGCCGACTCCATCCCCTCCAGTGCCCCTGCCTTCGCGGCACCGTCCCCCGCACAACCGGCTAAGCAGCAACCCCGCAAGCGTATTCCCCGCTGGGCGGCCATTTGTTTCTTGCCGCAGGCCATTATTTTAGGATTGGTTGGCTTCATTACGGTGCAAGAAGAGGCAGAACTGGATGCCCGTGGCGTAAAAACAACCGCCACCGTGGTGCGTATCGATCAATCGGATGAAGCTCCCATGCCGCTCCTGAGATTTACCGATACAGAGGGCAAGGAGCAGTGTGTTACCTCCTCCCACGGCAGCTCCTCTTACAAAGACCTGAAACAAGGTAGCAACGTGCGGGTTATTTACCTGCCGAACGACCCGGAATCCGTGCGCATCGGCACCTGCGGCGACCCCTTCTTTGGCTACGCCCTCATATTCGGCGGCTCATTATGCGGCATCATCGGCCTCTGTATCCTCATCTTCGGGGGCGATAAAAAGCAACAATAATGCCCCCAAATTCCCGCGAATCGGGAATACGACTCCCGATTCGCGGGAATTTATCTTGACGCAAGGCCTGACTTGTGAGACAATGCAGGCATGAGAAACAACATGCAGACAACTTATTTAGAACGCGCCATGGCCAACAAGGTGATGGAGCTCAGCAGTTGTTTTTCCTGTGTACTCGTCACAGGCGCTCGCCAGGTAGGAAAGTCCACCATGCTCAAGCACATCATGCCGGAGGGCATGCGCTATGTCACCCTGGACGACTACCAAATGGCCGACTATGCCAAACGCGACCCCATGGGCTTTTTAGACGACATGGGAAGTCCGCTCTGCATTGACGAGATACAGTATGCGCCGGAATTATTACGCGCCATCAAAATCAAGGTGGATAACGCCGAGCAGAGGCCGGGAATGTTTTGGCTCACCGGCTCGCAACGATTCCACATGATGAAAGGCGTGAGCGAAAGCTTGGCCGGGCGCATCGCCATCGTAGATTTGCATAGCTTATCACAGCGAGAGGTATGCGGGGGCAAGCTTTGCCACACCCCTTTTGAGCCGGAGCGGGCTCGCGAGATGGTGCAGCACGCCAACTTGTGCAGCCTCTCAGAGCTTTACGAGCGCATTTGGTTAGGCGGGTACCCCATGCCGGTTATGCGCGCCAATATGGGGGTGGATGATTACTTCCGCTCCTACGTGCAAACCTATGTTGAGCGAGATGTGCAGGCCCTCACTCAAGTTGGCAATCAAGCCTCTTTTGTGCGCCTCATGCGCTCTGCAGCCCTGCGCACCGGGCAACAACTGGTGTACAGCGATTTGGCAAGAGATGCAGAGGTGAGCCCCAAAACGGCTGCCGCTTGGGTTTCTATCTTACAGGCCTCGGGCATTGTTGCCCTGCTGGAGCCATACCACGTCAATACCACCAAACGCCTTTCCAAAACCCCGAAGCTCTATTTCCTGGATACCGGCCTATGCTGTTGGCTCGCCGGTTGGGAAAACGCGGAGCAACTTAAAAACGGCATGTTTGCAGGGGCTATTTTAGAAACCTGGGTCTATGGCCAATTAATTCGCAGCTTTGCCAACGCCGGTAAAACGCCTGCCCTCTACTATTACCGCGACCGCGATGGCGCTGAGGTAGACTTTGTTCTACTCAAAAATAATTGCCTCTATCCTATGGAGGTAAAGCGCAGCAGCAGCCCTTCGACTACGGACTTAAAATGGGCAAGCAAAATCCCCACGGGCGGTCAATACGCTCTGCAACCGGGCATTGTTTTCTGCACTGCAGACCACCCCGTTCCCATGCCTTTCGGCGCATTCGGCTTCCCCATCCAAGCTCTTTAATATATCAATTCCCGCGAATCGGGAATGCGGCTCCCGATTCACGGGAATTAACCAACAACAACTCAACACATGATTCGATTTCGACTCGGCAACAACGGCTCCATCATTTCCACCGTGCGCAAAACATCATCCGGCAAAGTACCGCGCTGGCTTGGCCTTTTCTTCATCATAATGGGGTTAATAGCGGTCACCATCTCATACAACAACTACAAGGACAGCAAAGAACTGCAACAGCACGGGGTGCAGACGGAAGCCGTTGTAACGGATGTTCGCAGAAGTGAACGACACTCTCGCAAGGGACACCGCTCCGTCACCTATTATCCCACAGTGCAATATACAGACCAAGCGGGCAACACGCACACCGTAGAGAGCAATAGCGGGGTATCGTCTCGCACGCGCTACCAAAAAGGCCGCAGCGTGCAAGTATTGTACATGCCGAACGAACCGGATTGCATGGAAATTGTAGGGCTTGCGGACCCAACCTCCAACTTCATTGCCATAGCCGTGGGTGGGGTCTTTGTTGTTGTCGGGGGATGGATTGCCCTCTTCATGCGCCGCAACAAAGAAGAAGCCGCCCCGGAGGCAGATAACACCGATATTTAATTTTACGATTTACAATGTACAAGGTACAATTTGTTAAGCTTGGCGGCTACGCCGCACGAGGGGCAAAGCCTAGCCTCGCTTACCGCCCGCGCCTTGAGCGCGGAACACAAGCCCATTGATAAACTTCGCTTCCCCTGCGAGCCACAGGCGAGCGGAACTCTGCCTGTCACGGCGCAGGCGTAGCCGAAGACGGAAGCCCGTGCCAACGGGCGTCATATCAATAGCGAGTGCGTGGAGCCGCGTAGCGGCGAAACCACTCGTAACCTATGGATAACATTATCCGAACCCGTGAAACGGGTGGCACGGTGGGTGGCTCTAAATTGACCTTTAGCAAAAATATAAACCGATGTTTCAACATTTGGTCGCTTACCCCACAAATTGCAATTTGTGGGGATTGTAGATGTGAGCGCAGCGAACGGAATTCGAGAGCCCCGGGCGAGGGGCGATAGCTCAGTAGCCCGACGCGTTAGCGTCGGGTTTTGGGTAAAAACAGTATTGGAGCCCCGGTAAGGGGCGGCAGAGAACGAGTGAACGGTATTGTCTTTTGCTACCGAATAAGAGTATACATAAAACTTTGTTTTTCAATAAAGCCCATACACCAAACAACAGCTTTCTGCCGCCCCTCGCCGGGGCTCCAATCGTTCACCATCAGGCCACCCGGCGCTGACGCACCGGGCTACTACGCTACCGCCCCCATGCGGGGGCTCAGAATTCGGCTCGCTGCGCTCGCGGGGTGGAGACGACAAACTTCCCATTTATCAACAGTAAAGTTTAACAGAGCCATTTAATATGGGATGAAAGGTAATTTCATAGCCCAAAACGGTAAATTAGAGCCACCTGCCGGCGGTAAGCGTGGCTAGGCTTTGCCATCCCCCTGCGGCGGAGCCGCCTAGCCTAACAAATTGTACATTGTACCTTGTAAATTGTACATCTCCTTAGGCCTTATAAATTGTACATCCGAATTCGTACCGTTATCACCGAAGCATTTAAGCGCGCGAAATAGAAAAACCGCCGCCGCTCTACCCGCTTTGGCTTGACTTGCCTGCCATTATTTGATACAAAGAAGGTAACTTATGGCTAATCCTGATCTTTACATCAAACCGGCACTGCCTGATCGTATTTTTCCGTGGGAGAACTATGACCCGCAGACACGCGAAGAAATCGACGCATTTTTCAACAGCCCCGAGGTGCTCGTTATCAAAGAGCGCATGGTAGACATGGGTCGCCGCCTGTGGGCTCGCGAGTACGTAGACGGCAACGGCGGCAACTTGTCCGTGCGTGTCGCTAAGGACTTGGTGCTCTGCTCCCCCACCCTTTGCTCTAAGGGCTTCATGACGGTGGACGACATTTGCATGGTAGACATGAATGCCGGCCAGCTGTGCGGTTACCGCCCCGCCACCAGCGAGGTTAAGACCCACATCGCCATGATGAAAGAGGTAGGAGTCAACGCCTGCATCCACGCACATCCCCCGTGCTGCAACGCCTTCTTGTTTGCCGGCAAGGTACCGCCGAACGGCATCAACCCCGAGGCCGACATCTTCCTTGGCCACATTCCGCTGGCACCCTACGGCACCCCCGGCTCCCCCGAAACTGCCGAGGCCGTAGCCAAGGCCAGCCACCAGAGCACCGTCGTGTTCATGGAGAACCACGGTGTTATCACCGGTGCTCGCCACATTGAAGAGGCTGAGTGGTTTATGGAGAACGCCGATGCCTACTGCAAGATGGTACTGTTTGCCGACATGCACGGCGGCGGCCTGAACCAGGTAGACGAGGCAGGCATTGCCGACTTCTTGGAGATTCGCAAGAACATCGGTTACGCCGTTCCCGAGGGTCAACCCTTATACAACATGAAGGAGTATAACGGTTACACCATGGGCACAGCCGGTAAAAAAGACTAATTAACGATTACCAAAACGCATACCATGCACAACAGGCGGGTGCTGCTACCCCCTGTTTGTGCATGGTAAATTGCCTCCCCCCATCCCCTTGCAAAGCACGCATCCACAGTTAGCCTTGGCACCCATGCAAGACGTAACAGACCTCGCCTTCATGCGGGTGCTGTCGCGCATCGGGTCCTTGCCGGATGTGTTTGTAACGGCCTATTTTCGCAGCACCCCCACCACCTGCGCCATTGCTGAGGCCAATTTGCGCTGCATCGAAGAAAACGAAACCGGTGTGCCCATTTTGGCGCAATTAGCCGGCAGTGAAGCAGCACCGCTGGTGCGCGATGCCGAGCGCCTCATGCAGCTTCCCATTGCCGGCATCAACCTGAATGCCGGCTGCCCCGCCCCGCTGGTCAACCGCCATGGCGCCGGCGCCGGATTACTGCGCAACCTACCCGCCTTCCGCGACTCGCTGCAACAACTGCGCGCAACGGTTCCCGCCGGGCAATTCAGCGTCAAATTCCGCACCGGGTGGGAATCCGCGGACGAGCTGCCCACCCTGCTGGAGATTATCCGAGACGCCTCCCCCGACTGCGCCATGGTGCATGGCCGCACCCGCAAAGACCTCTATAAACCTCACACCGTCAGTGAAGCAGCCGTGCAGCAAACCGTCCGCACCCTCTCCTGCCCCGTGCTGGGTAATGGCGATATCTGCACCCTGCAGCAAGCGCAGCACTGGCTCACCCATGTATCCCCCGCCGGCATCATGATTGGCCGTGGCGCCGTGCGCAATCCGTATATCTTCCGCCAAATCAGAGGCGGCCCCGCCCCCACGGCCGAAGAAATGCAACAGTACTATGCCATTTTGGCAGAAGAGACAGACCGCATTCTGCACACCAAACGCACCCCCGCCGGCCACTGCAACCGCATGAAAAAATACTTGGCCTATTGCTACCCGGACTTCACCCCGGAGCAGGAATACGCCCTGCGCCGCTGCACGCAAATCAGCGACATGCTGCGCATCCTCTGCCCGTAAACCGGCACCCCCTTTACAGATAATGATTGACAATGCGTTGCTAAGAGTGTATGCTCTACGCGTAAACCATGATAGAAACCATTTCAGACCTCCTGCAAAGTATTCGTGACTTTTTGTGGAACTACATCCTCGTGTTCCTGCTGCTGGGTACACACCTGTACCTTACCTTTGCCTTGCGCGTGCCGCAACGCCACCTATTGAAAGCAGCCAAGTGCTATTTCCCCGGAAAGGATAAATCCGACGGGCAAATCTCTCAATTTTCAGCCCTAATGGTGTCCCTTGCCTCCAATGTGGGCGTGGGTAACATTACCGGTGTAGCCGTGGCCGTGGCCATGGGCGGCCCGGGTGCCATCTTCTGGCTCATCGTTACCGGTATACTGGGCATGTCCACTCGCTATGCAGAAAGCCTGCTGGCCATTCGCTACCGCGTGCAAGACAAAGAAGGCAACCTCAGCGGCGGCCCCATGTACGCCTTGGAGCGCGGCATGAAATGCAAGTGGTTGGCGGTACTCTTTGCTGTATTCACCGCCATTGCCGCCATCGGTATCGGCAACTTGGCACAAGCCAACACCATTGCACAAACCGTGCCGTTTTCCCCGCAAACCACCGGTATTGTTCTGGCCTTACTGGTAGCCGGCGTATTGATATGCGGGCTCAAGGGCATTTCCCGTGCCTGCTCGGCGCTGGTACCCGCCATGGCTCTTATTTACCTGCTTGGTTGCGGTATTTTGTTGGTTATCAATTTCTCCTTCATTGGCGAGGCCGCATGCCTCATCGTCGAGCAAGCATTCTCCTTCTCTGCTGCCTCCGGCGGTGCTGTAGGCGCCTCCATCATCATTGCCATGAGAGAAGGTGCCAGTCGCAGCCTGTTTGCCACAGAGGCAGGCTTGGGCTCCGCCCCCATCGTCTCTGCCGCAGTTAAGACAGATAACCCCGTGCAGCAAGCCTTGGTGGCCTACACTGCCCCCTTCTGGACCGTCATCATCTGCACCCTCACCGGTGTAACACTCACCACTTCCTTTTTGGCTGCCGGGCATACAGATGCCACGCAATTCAACATGCTCTCCGCCTTCAGCTCCATCGGTTCCCTGGGCTCCATCCTGCTCACCATCAGCTTATCGGCTTTCGCCATCTCCACCCTCTTGGGCTGGTCCTACTACGGCGAAAAATCTCTGGAATACCTCGGCGGCCGCAGGCTCATCATCCCCTACCGCTTGCTGTGGGTTGTTGCCGTCTACATCGGTTGCGTGATTCACAAGAGCGACGTTGTGTGGAATTTCTCCGATATCGCCAACGGCCTCATGGCCATCCCCAATCTTATTTGCGTTATCGCTCTGTATCGCATCGTCCGCAAAGAAACTGACTATTACCTTACAGACAACAACTTGCATAAAAAAGACGAAACCCCAATTCCCGTCGTTGAGGAAAAAAAATAAAAAAATCAAAGTTTTCTTTGAACAAAACCTACCACCTTGGTGTATATACTACATCAGTTCCTCGGTCGGGGGTGAAGGAGAGAGCGCCATCGGCCAGTGATGAATGTGAGGAACTGAGTTTCATAGGTAGTAAGTTGGAGAAAGCCCCGTCGGATGACGGGGCTTTCTTTATGATTGAGAATGGACCTATTATGCCCATTTTTTCCACTTTGTGTTTTACTACTTTTAGGGAGATAATTGCCCGAAAATGGCCATTTTTTTAGGTCTAAATTTAGAGTAAAAATCTATCTTATCCGAGAGAACGCGTATCTGGGTGTATAGCATCAGCATTCGCAATGCTGGAGCAGAACTTATCTCTGATAATCAAACCATCATGGCAATTCCTGCCTCGAAAAAAAGGCAAGTCAGGGGTACCCTTCAGGGCTAAAAGCATAAAAATATAATCTTTTACACTATTTAGGCTTGCTCCAGCATTGCGAATGATGTATTCTATTGCAGTTGGCTTGTAGCCAGTCGGTTCACTTCTCAATGCGCGAGAGATTGAAGCGACGGCTCAGGCTAAACCAAACTCAAATCACATACTCACACTTAACAATGAAGAAAACACTCATCACACTCTTCGCTCTGGCCGGTGTGGCTGCTGCGACAGAAACGCTGACATTTGAGCTTGCGGGGCTTAATTCTCCTGGTACCCTTATTGGTGGCACTGATAACAATGCACTTGTAACATCCGATACCTTTGATAATACAACCAATTTTACCACACTCAGCAGTTTATTGGCAGAAAATGGTAAGTGGTATGCCAGTAACGGTTACAATAGTAATGTTGGCACAGGCGATGTCCGTGATAGCAATCTTGGCGCTGTGCTTGTTGCCGGTGGCCCAGGCGGGTCTGGTCGTTCAACTATTGGCGGTATCAAATTCAGTCTTTCTTCAACTGATTTGGCTAAGATAGACGGTCCGCTTACGTTCTCTTTTGACTTGGCTCACCACTATGGAAATGATAATAAAAACCATCAATTTACCTTCTATCTTCTCACGAATGATGTAACGCTCACATCTGAGACCTACAACAGCAAAGAGGGCAACAATTTACTTGTAGAAAGTGCAACAACTCAGTCTCCTTTTTACACTGTAAACCTTACGTTTACTGCTGACCAGGTAGATGCTATGAAAGCTACGGGAGAAGACCAAACTTTTGCATTTGTCGCATACTCTGATGCAGTCAATGGTAGCAATACCGGTGCATTGATGAAGGACTTCCAGATGAGTGCTCAAGCTATCCCCGAGCCGACCACCGCAACGCTTTCCTTGCTGGCATTGGCAGGCTTGGCTGCACGCCGCCGCCGCAAATAAGGAACAACAACAAGTTCGAGTAGGGTAACCAAGCCCTACAACGCGCGACCGCCCGAGGTTTAACAACCGAGGGCGGTGTTTTTTATCTTCATCTCTCCTCTCCTTACAAAAAAATAAATAAGTATAGGATTATTTCGGAGCGTGGAACTTCAGTCCCACCTTAAATTAACGCCTTGGTGGTAAATGGCAGGACTGAAGTCCTGCGCTCCGAAAGGCGCGAAGATGTTATGAAAGCCAGCAGTGGCACTACTGCCAAACAGGCTCTGGAGAAACTTCAATCTACCATCACGCAAAAGCCTCAACTGCCGGCATACCCATTATTTGATGATAAATTGAAAAGAACCGAAGGAGAAAATTGATTTTTTGTGTCGACCTTGCGATTGTCAAAACGCAGATACTCATCGTTTTTCTGATTCCCTTTCATGGTGATTGTGTGATATTATAAACACATGGCAGAGACTCGTCATTTCCTTAATCTTGTTCTTGCTCGATTGAATCTCCCCTTGCCGGAGCCGGAAAGGTCGGAGGCGTTGGAGTATTTTAATTTCGTCGATTTCGGAAAAGACGAGTTTTATCATATGTGGAGCAAAAAAGAGGAATTGAATGCCGACGAGGAAGCTCTATTTAAGGAGCTTATCAAGCTAAGAAACAAATATGTATGTTCAGGTCGTTGCGAATATTATCTTGAAACGGATGATGACGGCGGAAACGATTCTCTCATTCAACACGTTGTTTCTACTTATGATGATAATGCGTCCTTCAGCCTTAATGAAAGGCAAAGAAAAATTGCTATGGATTTGATAGAGCTTCAATTGCTCAATGGAGAGCGCAAAGAATTGGATGAAAAGAGAAAGAAACATCTATGGTGGGTGAAGCTTCAGCTCCCAAAATGTGAACTCTCTGCAGCCGATTTTGAAAAAGTATTAAAGTGGCGCTATTTGACTATGAAATACGGACGTCAGAAGAGATTGGAAGCGGAAGAGAGAGAAAATAAAGCGAAGCAAAGGAGGATTGATGCAGCCTGTCTCGGTGGCGGCTTCTCTATTGATTGGTGATAAACTTATTTTTTGTCAAACGAACGAACCTAGAAAGGCTCATTCGTTAATAAACTTCAGCGCTTTTCGTTTAAGCGAATCACTCGCATCTTTGCCGAACATTACAATCTTATCACCACGGGTAATCATTACGGACTTTTGCTGTTCGTACATTTCATTCTTTAGTAACTCTCTATTGGTAAACATAGCAATAATCTTGTTTCCTATCTTCAGCATTTGCAATGCTGGAACAAGCCTAGACAGTGTAAACGATTATATTTTTTATGTTTTTGGCTATATAGGGAACTCACACCCTGCCATTTTTTGCTAGGCCGTAATTGGCTTGATAGTTTGATTATCAGGGATAAGGTATGCATCCAGCATTGCAAATGCTGTATTCTAATGCAGTCAGGTTAAAGTAATGTAAAACACCCCAAACTCATTCCTAGCCATGTCAAACGATTTACCTAATCCCCCTCAAAATCCGGAAGCAACCAAAACAACCATATTTAAACCTTTCCTTTATGGTGGACGATTTACACGAATGCAGTATTTCCTACACTTACTTGTAGGAATTATAGTTTATCGCATTCTGAGTTATTTGCTTATCTTGCTGGTTGCCAATGGCGCAATACCGTGGCTAATGCCAGTATTTTTTGCAATCGCTGCCCAGCTTTTATTCTTCTTGCCTGTAGTCATAAAAAGAGCTCACGACATTGGTCATAAAGGAACCGTTATCGTTACATTATCACTCGCTTACCTGATTACTCTTATACTATCAACGCTTTCATTTATATTCATGATGCTTCCTTTAATCACCCTCATTCCCCTCCTGATTTATGGTTGTATTCTGCTCTTCAAAGATAGCCAAAAGGGAACGAACGAATACGGCACTTCTACCAAATATCCTGATACAACGGTGTAACTGATACATACACAGATTACCAAAGGTCACTCTCCTGATACCAAGGGGGAGTGACTTTTTTGTTTAGCTCTGTTAAAGTTTTTAGTTGATAGCCCCACAAATAGCAATTTGTGGGCTTCATTGATGTGAGCGCAGCGAACGGAATTCAAGAGTCCGGAGGACGACAGACACATAGCCGGGGGCGCAAGCCCCCGGTATGGGGAAAAGAAAATCGGAGCCCCGAGGCGCCGGAGCGAACGCGACGGCAACGAGGGCCGACAGAAAG